>JABMRT010000084.1 GCA_013202295.1 Candidatus Zhuqueibacterota bacterium | reverse complement strand
GTGTTCAGCTGTCTGGATACCAGGAGGCGCGACAAACATTATATGACATGAGCTTTTAAAAAAGTGCTGCGTTCAGTAGGACTAGGGAAAGGATACAGTTTTCACTGCCTCCGGCATACCTTTGCCTTGCATCTGGTCCAGCGGGGGGTATCCATCTACGTAGTTTCAAAACTGCTCGGACATGCGAGCCCCAAAACCACTGAGATCTATGCTCATCTGGCTCCCGAGACCTATCATGATGCGGTGAACTTGCTTGATACTGAAGAGCGGAAAAAGTATACTGCGGTTGCACCCCAATCCGTCAGCTCCGAATGAACAGAGGTCAACGGAGTTACAATCCGTTGATCTATTGTGTATAGTTCTGAAAGTTATCAAGTAAAAACAAATGGTTAAGCACGGTGAAAGCTGGGCTTATTAATTAATAGGAGTGGCATGTGACTAAATTGTGCCTTGTCATAAGTTGTTCAATTTATTTAATAGTAGCAATTTATAGTGTTTGTTGTTATATAATTTGGTTGAGACCCGGAAATAGCATATCCAATTTGCTCAGAAATTATAATACCTTTGGTAATTGGTTTATGAATGATTAAAAGCGTTCACTGTGATAATAAGTTCTTTAATGTATATAAACAGTATTCCATCCTTTAAATGTTCCTTGCAGTTTTTCTATAATTGTAAAAAAAATTCTAAACAATGATTTCGCATGATGAGCATATTGATCTTGATTGACATCAGTATTACATGAGCGCTATATTCATATATTCAGATAATTGAATAGACTTGACAAAGATAAAGCTAATTGATATATTTTGTGAAATAATTAACAAAGTTATCTATGATGATTTGCACCGATAAAAATTGTTTTTCTCCAGAGACGGTCAGAAGGCTTGCCGTTTATCTTCAAAACTTTGAAAGATTAATAAAAAACGGTGTCGATGTTGTTTCTTCAGGACAAATATCCAAACTGCTCAATGTCAGCCCAGAACAATTTCGAAAAGATTTGTCCTATTTCGGGGAATTTGGAAAACGGGGAGTAGGTTATCAAACAGAAAGTCTGGTATATGAATTAAAGAAAATACTTGGATTGAATCAAGCTTGGCAAGTTGCTTTGGTTGGTGTGGGGCGGTTGGGATGCGCCTTGTTGAATTCTCAGGATTTTTCTGAATTAAATGTAAGAATAACAGCGGCATTTGACAGCGATAAAAAAAATATCGATAAAACAGTCAACGGTATTCATATTCATGATATTATCAATTTTAAAAAAATTATCAAACAAAAAAAAATCAGAATTTGTGTTATCAGCGTCCCTCTTGACCATGCGCAGGCGGTCACTGATTTGGCCGTTGAGTCCGGAATTGAGGCTATATTGAATTTTGCTCCTGTCATTTTGAATGTACCAGAGAATATCCATGTTTCCAATATGGATATTTATTGCGAGCTCGAGAGGCTGATATTTTTTCTGAATAAATAATGTAATCATAGCTATTAATTAGAAATTCCAGAGGATCTTTAAATTGAAATCATATGAAGAAAAAAGTGAAATGTTGAAAGCTTTGGCAAATCCGGCGAGGATGGAAATCGTTATCCGGCTGGAAAAAGATGGGTGCAATGTTTCTACAATTCAAGAAAATCTGGGATTGCCACAATCTACGATTTCACAGCATCTTAAAATACTGAAGAATGCAGGTCTTATTACAAGAAAACGCGACGGCACAAAAATATGTTACAAGGTGAAATGTAAAGAAGTAAGAGATATTGTAAGGATGCTGGATAAAATATAAAAAATTTTTAGAAATATATATCGCATAATCACAATAAAGCGGTAACTGAATATTAAATTAAATAGATATAGGTGCTTTAGAAATATAATGTTTGAACTGCTAATTTGTCCACAGTATACAACTGCTCAATTTTATAACTCATACTACATTTGTACCAAAAGGGAGGCATAGTAATGGATGTCAAAGTAGATCAACAGCTTGATTGTAAAGGTTTGTCTTGTCCGATGCCGATTTTGAAGTTGGCAAAAGAGATTAAGGGCATGGACTCAGGACAGGTACTGGAACTATTGGGAACAGATCCTGGATCGAAATCAGATGTACCCAAATGGTGCGATAAAACAGGAAATGAGTTACTTGGAACAGACGAAGAGGGTGGTGTTTACAAGTTCTACATCCGTAAAAATTAAATTAGCAATCATTCCTAAATACTATTGTAGTTGTATACTGGAATTTTACAGCAGTTAGGAGGTGTTGGATGGCAGAAAAAGAAAAAAGTGTGTGGTTAGAATTATGGTCTCTATTCTTCAGTAAAACCTGGCCGATGTGGATCGGTGGAATTCTTCTGGCAGGATTGAACGTTTGCCTTTTCCTGGTCAAATCACCTTGGGGGGGGAGTGGTACTTATATAAGCTGGGGAGAAAATCTTTATCAAACTTTAGGTATCATGCATATCCCCGCGTTGAAAAACATTATAACGCACCCTTATGGATTATTGGGCTTGTTAACACTTCTCGGCGCATTTTCCGGTGCTTTACTCGGAAAAGAGTTTGCCTTGCGTATTCCGCCATTTGGTGAAATCGGCAAAGGCTTTATCGGTGGCATTCTCATGGCATTGGGTTCCACTATGGGAATCGGCTGTACTATTGGAGGATTTCTTAGTGGTTGGGCATCCTTGTCAGGCGGTGCGATTGTCCTTGCTTTGGGTCTTTTGATCGGGTCCTATTTTGCGCTTCGCTATTTACTCTGGGAGATGGAAGCTTTACCAAAATTGAGCTCCGGTAAAAGTGTGACTTGGTTGGCCGCAAAAGGAAAGGTTGGTATTTGGCAGCCGATATTGGGAGTCATTGTCATTTTGTTCCTGTTGATCTTTTTCGGACAACATTATAAAGATAACAATGTCCTGGCCATGTTTGCACTCATTGGACTTGTAATGGGGCTTATTCTACAACGATCCCGTTTTTGTATTGTAAGAGCTTTTCGCGAGCCCTTTATGACTGGGGAATCAGAAGCGCCTATCGGTATCATGGCCGCTTTGATTGTTGGATTGTTTGGTTTTGCAATAATTAAATATATGGGAATTGGAACTGCAACTCCGGGTGCGGCAAGAAATCTGGCTTTAACCTGGATTTATCCACATTTCTGGCTTCGGGCTTTAATTGGAGGACTCATCTTTGGTGTGGGTATGACAATCGCAGGGGGATGTGCGGTAGGAGCCCTGTGGAGAACAGGTGAGGGGCAGGTTAAACTCTGGTTTGCCGTTCTTGGATTCATGCTGATGGCACCGGTATCAAAAAAGTTTATTGTGCCAGGATTTGCCGCTCTTTTACCGGACTGGGCGAAACAGAAAATCTTCTTACCTGATTATGTCGGATACTGGGGAGCGGTTCTGATCTTTATCATTCTTATTCTACTTTGGTATGGATTTGTTAAGTGGAATGAACGAACCGGAAAATTTTCTGCAATATAAGAAAGGGACGAAAGAATGAAGAAAACCATCATGACGACGTTGCTTTTAGTATCCCTTTTGCTGATTATTGGTTGTGGAGGCGCCGGTATCAATGGCAGAGCTCCTCATGCTTATGATGGAGTAAAAGTCATGGTAGCCGAAGCGAAGGCAGGGATCGAAAAGATTGAAATCGAGGCGTTTAATACCAAGATGGAGAGTGATGATATGTTCATTCTTCTGGATATCAGAGAACGCCACGAGTATGACGAGGGAAATATAGCAGGATCGGTCAATATCTCAAGGGGACTCCTGGAATTTAAAATTGCTGATGAGGCGTTTTGGGATGATGAAGGCATGTTTGCTCCCGAAAAGGATGAGGAAATTATTGTTTATGGGCAGAAGATTGACCGGGGAGCCATGGCTGCAGAAACATTGGTAAAACTTGGGTATAACAAGGTCAAATACCTCTATGGTGGATGGACTGTATGGGAACACGGCCCGGACGCTCTCGAGGTTGAAGAAGAAGTTGTCGTTGAAGAAGGTTGCGGAGCCTGATCCTTATTCCGTCTGAGAGATCAAAAATAAATAAGTGATATTCTAGCTTTATTATCATGAGAGGAGGGGTGAAAACAGATAGGTTAGGAAGGATACGTTAAAGAAAATGATGAACTGGTTATTGTTTTATTATATCACAAGGCGAAATTTTATTAAGGAGGTAATAATGGTTTTGAAGCAAAAAGTTCTGAGATATGTTGTACTGGCTCTGATGGCAGTGGCTATTCTGTTTGCCGGTTGTAAAGGGAAGGTCAATGAACCCGAGGCAGCAGCGGCCGCTTATGAAGTTTTAACTGATTATCTGGTTGCCAATGACATGGATCTGTCGGATGTGCTCAATGCTGGATTTATTGTCGCGGCTGATGTGGCCGGCAATGAAGCCAACTACTATATTATGGATATCCGTTCAGCTGATGATTTTGCTGCTGGTCGTATCGCTGGAGCAGTACAATCAACACTGGGTACGATTGTAACCGATGCGGGTAACAGCGGCGGGAACCCCATCATCGTTGTATGTAAATCAGGCCAAACTGCAGGTCATGCTGTGATTGCCCTCAGGTTGTCAGGGTATTCTACTGCACAAGTTCTGAAATTCGGAATGAGTTCATGGTCGGCCGCATTTGATGGGTGGACATCCAATACTGGTAATATTGCGGTTGGACATGCCAACTGGTCAACCGATGCCACAGCAACACCGGCAGTGTTTGATGCTCCTGGCTTGTCTGTGACCGCTTCCGAGGGAGCTGCTATCCTTGCAGAGCGTGTTACAGCCATGCTTACTGGTGGATTTAAAGCCGTTGCTGGATCAGATGTCCTTACCACTCCCGCCAATTATTTTATCAATAACTATTTTGCTGAAGCGGATGTCGCGACATATGGTCATATTTCGGGTGCATATCGAATCAATCCATTGACTTTAGAGAATGGTGAAATCAGTAACTTGGATCCGACAAAAACAGTGGTAACATACTGCTGGACCGGTCAGACATCTTCCATGATTACAGCCTATCTGACTGTTCTAGGATTTGATGCTACAAGTCTCAAGTTCGGCGTGAACGGTCTGATTTACGACAATTTGACCGCGCACAAATGGACTGGATCCGGTGATTATACTGTGGAGAGTAATTAATTATTTTGCATCAATTGAATTTTTTCCTTCTATTAATTCTTGATGTTTCAGCCATTGGGGAAGTATGCCTCCCCAATGGCTGACAGAAAAGGAGTGAACATGCGTAGGTTTACCTTGATATTACTGGTATTTCTGATGATGATTCCCTTTTTAGCCCAGGGGCAGGGTTGTATGGAAGCATCTTCTGAAGAGGGTGTCTCAGTGATGGGATTTTTCCAGCCACAGTTTGAATATTTGCAGGAAACCGAAGAGATGACTTTTGATTTCAATCGGGCGCGTATTGGACTCGTCGGGAATGTGCCCTATGATATCAGCTATTATATGTTTGTAGAATATAGCCCTTCGAAAGGAGAGCATCCCTATCTTTTAGATGCTTTTATTACCTATTCACGCCTTGCTCCCTACTTCAAGATATCAATGGGGCAGTTTAAGGCTCCTTTCAGCCTCGAACGGAACACCGGCTGCTCTGCACTGCACACAATCAATCGGTCGATGGTCGTCAATCAACTGGCCATGGATCGTGATATGGGTGTGATGTTAATGGGCAATGTAAAGGAAAAGGTGAAATACAACGTGGCCCTGATGAACGGTACGGGAGTTGGTCTGCGCGATGACAATGAGGGCGAGGATATCACAGGGCGGATTGTTTTCTCACCGACAAAATGCCTCGATATTGGCGGCAGTTTCCGTTTTGGATCAGCCAAGGCTGCCGTCGCCAATGCGGACGATGATGAACGCAAGGCTTTTGGCGGGGATGTCAGTTTTAAAAAGGGTGATTTGTTGGTGCAGGGAGAATATATCCAGCGTGAAGATATTGGCTCGTATACAACTGGCGGTGGTTGTGGTGAGCCACTCGAGATTCATGAAGGTTCGGTGAAGCGGAACGGCTATTTTGTACAGGCCTTATACATGCTTCCATTCAGCTTGCAGCCTGTTGTCAAATATGAAACATTCGATCAGAATATCGATGTTGAAAATGATCAGCGTTCTATTATTACATTTGGTTTCAATTATTTCCTGAATGAATGGACGCGACTTCAGGTCAATTACCGGTATTGTGCAGAAGCGGATAACGTGGAAATTGATAATGATCAAGTGCTCGTCCAGGCTCAGGTCATTATTCAATAATTGTTCTGTTTTAATATAAAAGGAGGCAGTATGAAAAAACGTATTGTTTTTCAATGCTTGATTGCCTTGGTACTCGTACTCACCCAACTTGCAAGTGCACAGCTTATTTCTTCGAAAGAACTGGCCAATATTATTGATGGTGATAATGTGGTTGTTATTTCTACGAGAAAAAGTGCTGATTATGATAAGGTCCATATTAAAGGTGCTGTGAATGTCTGGCATTCGGATCTCTATCAGGCAGGCGATGTGAAGGGCTTGCTAAAAAGTCCTGCTGAGATCGCAAAGATATTGGGGAGCAAAGGCATCTCAGAAAAGAAAACGCTGGTTGTCTATGATGGTGGCAAGAATATTACTTCAGGAAGAATCTACTGGATGTTGAAATATCTCGGCTGTCAGGATGTTCGGATTCTGGGTGGAGGGATGAAGAACTGGAGAAAAGCTCGGAAACCCGTGACGAGAAAAGCCACTGAGATTACAGCGATAACTTTTTCGGCGACTCCACAGGAAGCCCTGATTGTGAAAAAGGATTATGTGAAAGCTCATCTGGAGGATTCAGGAGTCGTTCTGGTTGATGTGCGAGCCTTAGTCGAATTCGATGGTGAAAAGGGTCTCACAGCTCGCATGGGTCACATCCCCGGAGCTATCAATTTTGAATATAAGTTGATTCTTAATGAGGATGGAACACTTAAATCCAAAGAAGATATCGCCAAAATCATGGCGGATGCTGGTGTGACCAGTGACAAGGAAGTCATTCTGTACTGTGAAACCAGTGCCCGTGCCGGGATTGTTTATATGGCATTGACTGCACTACTCGAGTATCCCAAAGTGAAAGTTTATGACGGGGCCTTTTTCGAATGGGCTGCTGATGCTTCCTGCCCGGTTGAGTAACTGTTAAACGTTTTATTATCTCTGAATTTGGGAGGTCATTATTATGGCAAAAACAGTAATTACTGTCAATGGTGCGGAGGGTAAGAATATCTTCCCCGCCATTATCATCGGTGTGTCCTCTGCAGCGTCAGGGGACGATGTTGTTCTCTTCTTTACACCAAGCGGGGCTCCAACCATGGTGAAAGGAGCTATTGAGAAATTGAAGGAAGAGACCAAGAATATGCCGGATATTGTCGAAATGCTGGAAGGTCTGATTGGGCTTGGTGCTAAACTGCTTGTTTGTGAACTGGCCTTTGATGTTCATGGCTTTAAAGAAGAAGATTTACGTGAAGGTTGTGAAGTCGTGGGTGCCACCACATTTGTTGGGGAAGCGACTGGATGTGAACTAAGTCTTTCGTTTTAATTGTAAAGGAGAACAATATGGCGACTCAGAAATTAGATGCATTAGGACTAAAATGTCCACAGCCCATCCTGAAGGTTGTGGCGTTGATTCCAACAATGAATGCAGGCGACATTTTGGAAGTTGAAGCCGATTGTCCCTCGTTTCCACCTGATATCAAAGCCTGGTGTGGCAAAACAGGGAAAACTCTGCTGATGTGCAGTACGGATGCAAACGGCAAACACTCAGCCCAGATTCAGATTTAATTTTCAGGGAGCATTCGGCATTCAAGTGCGGATGCCGGTGCTCCCAAATCCAATAACAACAGATAGACATAGTTGTGAGAAAACATGGATAAGCCAAATCAAAATGAATTTAAACCCAAAATTGTCGGATTTCTATGCAACTGGTGTACCTATGCGGCAGCAGACCTGGCCGGATCCTCCAAGATGGAGATTGATTCTGCGCTTACTGTGATTCGAGTTATGTGTTCAAGCCGTGTAGATCCGAACCTAATATTAACCATTTATTTTAATGGTGCGGACGGGATTCTTATTGCCGGTTGTCATCCCGGAGATTGTCACTATGGCAAGGGTAATTATTTTACACGTAGACGGTATGCACAGATGAAACAAGTATTTGAGACTTTGAATCTTGATCCCGGGCGGTTGCAATTATCCTGGATTTCAGCTGCGGAAGGGAATCGGTACGCCGAGGTTGTCAATGCATTTACGGAAAAGATCACAGCTCTTGGACCAAATCCAATCAACCAGAGCAGCCTGTTCTAAGGTGGATATGATACCATCCAGATGTAATAAAGTCATAGTAAAGACTTTTTTGTATTTCGATAAAAGAAGGAATCAACCATGAGTTTTAGCAATCAGGTTTTGGTCATAGGGGCTGGTATTGCAGGCATGGAAGCAAGTCTCATGTTGGCAAAATCGGGCAAGAAAGTCTTTTTAGTTGAGAAACTTTCTTTGATTGGCGGGAATGTCATAAAAAATGAAGAGAGTTTCCCCAATCTGGAATGTTCGACGTGCATGGTTGCTCCCATTCAGCAGGCTGTTTTACAGGATCCCAACATTGAAACGATGACGTTGAGTACCGTGGAGAAGATTGACGGGGATGTGGGTCATTTTGAGGTATCTGTTCTGAAAAAAGCCCGTTATGCCAGTATGACTGACTGCATAGGCTGCGGGATGTGTTATGAACCCTGCCCGGTTTCACTCAGTAATGAGTGGGAAGAAAATCTGGGAGAAAAAAAGGCCATCTATGTGCCCACAGCCGGTTCCTTGCCTAATGTACCTGCCATTGAGGCTGAGCACTGCCTGCAGCTCAGTGGCAAGAAGGAATGCAATGCCTGTGTAGAAGCCTGCATGTTCGGCGCAATTGATCTCAGTGAGACAGATGAGCAGATGCAGCTTGAAGTGGGCGCCATACTACTTGCTACCGGCTCTGATCTCTTTGATGTCAGTCAATTGACACAGTTTGGATATGGCAAATATCCGAGTGTTTATACATCCATTGAATTTGAGAGACTTTTTGCTTCGAACGGTCCCACTTTGGGTGAAATCAAGATCAGGAACAGTGACAGACAGCCGAAGGCCGTTGCCATGATTCATTGTGTGGGTCGGGAGGAACAGGGGTATTGTTCCGGTGTTTGCTGCATGGTTTCCTTAAAACATGCCCATTTTCTTAAGCACAAGTTGGGAGATGTCAAACTGTTCAACCTGTATACAGATTTTTGT
The DNA here is from genome assembly GCA_013202295.1 of Candidatus Zhuqueibacterota bacterium. Taxonomy (GTDB): domain Bacteria; phylum Zhuqueibacterota; class QNDG01; order QNDG01; family JABMRT01; genus JABMRT01. The sequence continues at coordinate 27,151 of JABMRT010000084.1, read as the reverse complement.
GTCCCAGATAAAACCCATCAGAAGTTTCAAAAAAATATTATAGAAGAAACCCAGTCTATTTTCCATACATCAATGAAAGATATCAAGGTCACGGAAGCTGACAGTGTACTGAATGTGGCGTATATCGACGCAAAGGGTAAGGAGGCTTCCCTGAATGTGGATATGGTGATTTTGGCACCTGCCATCATTCCCGGTAAAGATACGGAGGTGCTCAGCCGAATTGCAGGGATTGAAACCACAGAAATCGGTTTCCTTGGTCTCAAATCCGGTGGATTAAGCACTGTGGAAACAGCAAGGGAGGGTGTATTTTTAGCCGGATGCGCGGAAGGACCCAAAGATGTTCAAAGTTCTGTTACACAGGCGGAATCTGCGGTGGGCGGCATGCTGGCTCGCCTGTCATCCTTGACATCCTAATCACTGTCATCGGTACTTTCAGTTAAAAGCAGGGATAGAACATGAAGAAGAAAGTTGGAATTTATATTTGTCAATGCGGACCCAATATTGCAGACAATGTGGATATCGATAAAATCATTGAGAGTGTATCCGCATTTAACGATGCAGATGATTTGGAAATTGTTGCCAAACCTTACGGCCTGCTCTGTTCCGGCGAAGGGAAAGACTATCTGAAGCAGGAGATTGAGGAAAATGGATTGACCCATTTGGTCATCGGTGCTTGTTCACCTCGTGACCATAACAACACGTTTATCGGTGTCTGCAAGGAGACATCGCTCAATCCTTATCTTTATAAATTGATCAATATTCGTGAGCACTGTGCCTGGATCATCCATGATAAAGACAAAGCCACAGAAAAAGCCATTCAATACATACGAGGCGGATTGCGGCGAGTGCTGTATCAATCGGAATTGTTCGAAAATAAGCTGGACACCAATCCGGATGTATTGGTAATCGGCGGCGGTATTGCCGGTATTGAGGCGGCATTGTCTTTGGCGGATGCCGACCGTCAGGTTTTCCTGATTGAAAAAACGGATCGGCTTGGTGGTAAAGCTGCCACCTTTAAAACGGTACTGCCCAAACAGCAGGATGCAGTAGAGGCCATCCAATTAAAAATTCAAACGGTTCAGGATCATCCGCATATTCAGGTCATGCTGAATACCCGCCTTGACAGAATTATTGGATTTCTCGGTAATTTTGAAGCGGAGGTCCGCAGTATAGACGATGCTGAGAAAATGACCGAACTGAAAATCGGAGCTATGGTCGTGGCTTCGGGCTTCAGCCTGTATGATGCGTCCACACATCCGGATTTTATCTTCAGCGGTGATGATGAAGTGTACACTGCTTTACAAATTGAACAAATGATCGCTGAAAAAAATCAGGTGACCACACGTTCTGGTAAGGCACCCAAGTCGGTGGCCATGATTCACTGCGTGGGACGGGAGGAAGTCGGATATTGCTCACAGATCTGTTGTAATGCAATGATCAAGCTTGCCGCCCGATTCAAAACACAATCACCTGATACAACAGTTAAAGTCTTTTTCCGAGACCTTTGCCTGCCTCATCAGGATGATCAGGCATTTTATAATGAGATCAAAGCCCAGGGCGTTGAATTTGTTCGTGTCAACCGGATCGCGACAGAAGGAAGTCAGATTAAATTCACAACCATGGATGAAAATGAGGGGAGCGAGCTCTTTGATATGGTGGTTCTGGCTCCGGCCATGATACCGGCTGATGGAACACCCGATCTTGCAACAAAACTTGGAATTTCGCTGCATGAAACCGGATTTTTTCAGGAGGCCCATCAGGCCATCAATCCGGTTGCCACGGCCACGGACGGTATTTTTATCGTCGGTACGGCCCACGGGCCACGGGGAATCCAGGCAACACTGCTTCAGGCTCAAGCTGCGGCCAGCAAGATTAGGGTACAGCTTATTCCCGGTGAACAAATTGTTCCCGAAGTCAGGGTTTCCGAAACGCTGGAAGCCTTTTGCATGGGGTGTAAAACCTGTCTGGAAGTCTGCCATTACGGGGCCATCGTTTTTGATGAAGACAAAGGGATATCTGTGGTGAAAGAAGCCGTATGCCGGGGATGTGGTAACTGTGTGGGCAGTTGTCCCTCGGGTGCCATTCAGCTTAAACATTTCACCAACCCACAGCTCTACCAGGAAATGATTGAGGCCGTGCAATAGGCCCAATGAAAATGGATTATGTTGAAATTGTATGCTAGGAGTCATTGATGAGTACAGACTCAAAATCTGGTGGTAGAATACCCATAGAAAATGGAATTGAACAAACCCTTCGAAAAGTATTGAAGGAGTCCCTTAAGAGCGATCTGATTGATGCATTGCTCCTGCCTGTTAAAGTTCCCTCTGGAGACAGTTATGCTTGGATTCTGATGCAGGATCCTGCCCTGGTCGAGGAGGAAGCATCGCCTATGGCTGCGGTGATGCCTGTTCAGGGTGCCAAGGCCCTGAAAAGCCTGACACGAAAAGGAAACGGGTCTCTTCGTGTGGCGGCCATGATGCGTCCCTGTGAAGTGCGCGGGACTATTGAGCTGTCCAAATTAAATCAAATCAATCTCGACAACGTAACGTTGATCAGCTATGACTGTCCAGGCGCTTTGCCGTTGTCTGATATGTCAGACGCCCCCCAAGATACAGAAGAGGCGTTCATGGGTCTGCTCTCTGAGCGTAACTTTGAAAGTACAGCAGTTAAACCGGTCTGTCAGTTCTGTACGGAATTCTCAATGGGAGCAGCCGATGTCCATATAGGCATGGCCGATCCGGATACCAGTCAACTGCTGTTGATCTCCGGATCAGAAAAAGGAACTGCGTTTCTGTCAGCCACAGGATTGAAGGTTGATGAAGAACCATCCGCCTGGGAAAAACAGACTGATTCCATACAGAAAAAGAGAATCCAGCAAATGGACAAAGCCTTTCAAACCATTCAGCCAATGGTAGAAGGATTCGACAACCTGGCGGACACTTTTTCCAACTGCATTGGTTGTCATAACTGCCAGAGTGCCTGTCCCATCTGTTACTGCAGGCAGTGCTATTCTGATTCAAAGGAATCCAGTCTTGAATCCGCTTATTACCTGGATAAAGCGGAAAAACGTGGCGGCATTTCTCTTCCGCATGACCGGCTTATGTTCCATGTCGGGCGGTTGTCACACATGTCGCTTTCCTGTGTATCCTGCGGTCAGTGCACGGATGCCTGTCCGGTCTCCATTCCGGTTGCCAAGGTGTTCAGTTATGTGGCAGCCCAAACACAACAGGCATTTGAATATAAAGCCGGGAAGACGGCAGGAGAAGCCATTCCGTTGAAAGAATATAAAGAGGATGAACTCAAAAAAATTCACGAGATGACAAAAAGCGCTGAATCACAGGAGAGTCCCCATGAGTAAAATGTTGACCACTGATCACGGCGCTGATAAAAGTGTCGTTGATTTATTAAGATTTTTACTGGATACAGAGAAAGTCAGTGGGGTGCTTACTCTTCGAAAAACCAATACCAGCGGCTCTCTGGATTACGGTTTATTGACCCGGAGCCAGGAACTCGACCGGGCCGTGCCGCTCATGCCGGTCATGCCGGCGAATGCGGCCCAGAGCCTCTCGTTGATTACACCGACCCAGAAACCGATTGCTGTGGTGGTTAAACCCTGTGAACTCCGTGGTTTTGTGGAACGGATCAAACGGGAGCAGGGGAGCCTGGACAATGTGCTGACCCTATCCCCGACCTGTGGAGGAGTGATTCCTCTCGACACTTATATTAAAAAATCCAAGGACAACCTGACAAAAGATTACTATAAACAGGTGAAGGCTGGTGAAATACCCGAGAGTATAAGACCTACCTGCAAAGCCTGTGAGTACTTTGTCCCCATGACCGCGGATATTACGGTCTCGGTTGTGGGTGAGCAGAACCTGGATTCCAAATGCCGATTTATCCTGAATTCGGATAAAGCAGTCTCAATGACAGAAGGTTTTGGCAGTGTCGAAAATGGTGATCTGGATGCTAAAATTCTGGATGACCATCTTAAAAAGCGTGAAAAAGAAAAGAAAGCCTTGTTCGAATCTATAAAATTCAAGCAGGATGGTCTGGATGGCATGATTGATGTCTTCGGTAAATGTATCGGCTGTCATGGATGCAGCCGTGTCTGTCCCATCTGCTATTGCCTCCTTTGTGATTTTGAGTCCCGGAATTTTGATCAAAATGTCTCGCTCTTCGAAAAAGAACTGGAGCAAAAAGGGGCGCTTCGTCTTCCTCCTGACACACTCTTTTTTCATCTGGGCAGAATGAGTCACATGAGCTTTTCCTGCGTGGGCTGCGGTCAATGCACGGATGTGTGTCCTGCAGATATTCCTGTGGCCTCTGTTTTCAAGAAAATTGGTGAGAATACGGCAGCATTATTTGATTATGTGCCAGGGAAGGATGTGAATGAGGATATCCCGGTTTTGGTATTTAAAGAGGAAGAATTCAAGGAACTGGGTGAATAAATTCATACCAGTCATGTTCATGGAAAATAATTGGAGAATTTGTTAAATGGGAAAAACATTCAATCCTAAAATAACCGCTTTTTTATGCAAGTGGTGTTCATACACAGGCGCGGATCTGGCAGGAACCAGCCGGCTTCAGTATCCCACGGCCATTATCCCCATCAAGGTGATGTGTTCAAGCCGTGTCGATCCGGTTTTTTTAATCCGGGCTTTTTTGAAAGGCGCTGACGGCGTGCTGATTGGCGGCTGTCATCCGGGGGATTGTCATTATGAATCGGGCAACTATCACACACGGCGGCGATTCGCCATCCTTCAATCCATTTTTGATTCGCTGAACCTGGAGAAAGATCGGTTGAGGCTGTCATGGATATCGGCCTCTGAGGGACCCAAGTTCGCCCGTGTGTGTAATGAGTTTACTGACAAGATCCAAAAAATGGGTCCAAACCCGACCCGAAAGAATATGTTTATATAGACCGAAAAGGCAACAAAGGACTATTTATGGCCAAAAAAAGTAAATCTGTACTGGTTGTAGGTGCCGGTATTGCTGGCATACAGGCTTCGCTGGATCTGGCGGAAATGGGTCTGGATGTCCATTTGGTGGAAGAATCGCCTACTATTGGCGGACGCATGCCCCAGTTAGACAAGACCTTTCCTACCAATGACTGTTCCATGTGTATCCTTTCTCCTAAAATGAGCGAATGTGCGAGGCACCCGGGTATCACACTTCATACCTTGTCTTCGGTAACATCTATTACGGGTGATCCTGGCAATCTCAAATGTCGTGTGCTTAAAAGAGCCAAGTATGTGGATCCGGTTAAATGTGTCGCCTGCGGTCTGTGTGAAGAAAAGTGTCCGGTAAAAGTAGATGACGCGTTCGACATGGCCCTTCGTAAACGCAAGGCCATCTCACGATATTTCCTGCAAAGTATTCCTGCCGAATATACGATTGACAAAGAGCACTGTCTGTATCTGACCAAAGGCGTTTGTAAGCTTTGTGAAAAGACCTGTCCGGCCGGAGCCATCAAGTTTGATGACAAGGATCAGGAAGTAGAACTCAAGGTGGGAGCTGTGATCATGGCCACGGGCATTGATGCTTTTAATCCCATCGGATTTGGCCATTTTGGCTACCATCTGTATAAAAATGTGGTGACTTCACTGGAATTCGAACGTATGCTCTCTGCATCCGGGCCCTTTGGCGGTCATGTAGTCAAGGCATCTGATCAAAAGGAGCCCAAAAAGCTTGCGTTTATACAGTGTGTGGGTTCACGGGATGAATCCATCAATAAAAACTATTGTTCTTCTGCCTGTTGCATGTTTGCCATCAAACAATCCATCATTGCCAAAGAGCATATCAAGGCTCTGGAGCCTACTGTATTTTATATGGATATCCGTGCCTTTGGCAAAGACTTTGACAAATACTATGACAAGGCCCAGAATCAGTATGGTGTAAAATTTATCCGGTCCAAGATCTCGGAAATCAGGGAAAAGGAAGATGGCACACTGAAACTGAAGTATTCGCTGGAAAACGGAGAGATCCGGTATGAACAGTTTGATATGGTAGTGCTGTCCATTGGCTTGGAGCCACGCAAGAATCTGGAAGCACTGGCCGGTCAACTGGATATCAATTTAAATGAGTTCGGATTCTGCCGTTCCGAAGCCTTCAAGCCGGTGCAGACCTCCAGACCAGGCATTTATGTGTGCGGCGGAATGAACGGCCCCAAAGATATACCCGAGTCGGTTGTGGCCGCCTCAGGCGCCGTGGCAGGTACCTTGAAATCTCTTAAAATTGAACGGCAGGCTCTGGCAGCATCAGATGGTGAAAGCGGTGAGATCAATGTCATCGGTGAACGGCCCCGTATCGGAACCTTTGTCTGTCACTGCGGCATCAACATCGCCGGTGTGGTGGATGTAAAAAAAGTTGCTGCTGAAGCAGGCGAACTGCCCAATGTAGAGCATGCCGAAAATGTCATGTATGCCTGCTCCTCCGATTGTCTTGAGACCATCAAACAGCGCATTGAGGAACATCATCTTAATCGGATCGTGGTGGCAGCCTGCACACCCCGTACCCATGAACCCCTGTTCCGGGAGACCATCAAGGAAGCCGGTTTGAATCCCTATCTTTTTGAAATGGCCAATATTCGTGATCAGTGCTCCTGGGCGCATATGGATGAGCCCGAACTGGCCACATCCAAGGCCGGTGATCTGGTTAAGATGGCCGTGGCCAAGGCGCGGAATTTATCCCCTCTTGAAAGACTGCCTATCGGTATCAATCCAAAAGCGCTTGTGATCGGTGGCGGTTTGGCTGGCATGATTGCCGCTCTCTCTATCGCTGAAGCCGGGCATGAAGTCGTGCTGGTGGAAAAAGATAAAGAGCTCGGCGGTCATGTGAGAAAACTGTACTACCATTTAAGCGGTAAGGATCCTCAGGCACTGCTTTCAGAGACAATCCAAAAAGTAAAGAAACATAAGGCTATTGAGTTGCTTGTCAACCATGAAATACAACAGATAAATGGTTATGTAGGCAATTTTACAACCACCATTCATTCTCCTAAAACTGATAAAGAGACCACGGTGGAACATGGGGCGGTCATTGTAGCCACAGGCGCCAAAGAACACCGTCCATCTGAATATGGTTATGGGCAGTCAACCCGAATTGTGACACAAACAGAATTCGAAAAGATGATTCATGATCAGTCCTTCCCGAAAGGCCGTCTGAGGAATGTGGTCATGATTCAGTGTGTGGGATCCCGAGAGCCTGATAAAATGGTCTGCAGCCGGGTTTGCTGTTCAGATGCCATGAAAAACGGACTGGAACTGAAGAAAGTGAATCCCCGCGCCGACATCTTTGTCTGTTATCGTGATATCCGGACTTATGGATTTAAAGAGAAGTATTATACTGAGCTCAGGGACAAAGGCGCAATGTTCCTTCGGTTTGAACCGGACGGCAAGCCCAAGGTTGAAGTGCAGACAATTGATGATCCGAACAGTAAACTGACTGTGACTGCCTTTGATCCCATCATGGAGAAAGAGGTTGTCATCGCTGCTGATCTGGTTGTTCTGTCCGCAGGGATTGATGCCTTGGAAGAGAATTCCACATTGGCCAAAATGCTGAAAGTACCCCTCAACGCAGACGGCATGTTCCTTGAAGCCCATGTCAAGCTGCGTCCCGTGGATTTCGCAACAGATGGTATATTTGTCTGCGGACTGGCTCATGGTCCAAAAGATATGGATGAAACCATGGCTCAGGCCCAGGCAGCGGCAAGCCGCGCACTCTCTTTTCTGACCAAAGAATCCATACTGGCTGAAGGGACGATTGCCGAGATCAATGCTGATCTCTGTTCGGGTTGCGGCTACTGTGAAGAGGTCTGCGCCTATACGGCTATTGAGGTGAATCCTGAAACCCAGGTGGCTGAAGTGAATGACGCTCTCTGTAAGGGATGCGGCACGTGTGTGGCATCCTGCCGTTGCGGCGCTCTGGATCTCCGGGGATTCAGCAACAAGCAGCTATTCAGTGTTTTTAATGAGCTTGAATTAATCAAAGAAGATTGATGAATATGAATTTCCTGATTGTGATTAATGACGCGCCCTATGGGACGGAAAAGGCCTACAATGCCCTGCGCCTTGCCATGACCCTGCAGAAGGAACACCGCGATGTTCAGGTGCGGGTATTTTTAATGGCCGATGCAGTGGGTGCGGCGCTGCCCAATCAGAAAACTCCGGATGGGTACTACAATATTGAGAGAATGCTGAAGTCTGTCCTGAACAATGGCGGTGAAGTCAAAGCCTGTGGTGGCTGTTCCCAGGCCAGAGGTCTTGCTGAACTCCAGCTGATAGAGGGCGTTAAAATAAGCAATATGAAGGAATTTACGCAATGGTCGGTAGAAGCTGACAAAATCATGAGTTTTTAATAATTAAAAAGGAATGTCCTGTGCAGGAGAAAGATAAGAAAGACTGGCAGCCGAAGATTCTGGCTATTTTATGTAACTGGTGTTCCTATGCGGGGGCCGATCTGGCGGGTGTCTCCCGGATTCAGTATCCTCCGAACATCCGGGTTCTCCGTGTTCCCTGTTCCGGACGCGTGGATCCCATGTTTATCATGAAGTCCCTGCAAAACGGATTTGACGGAGTGCTGGTTTCCGGCTGCCATCCCGGAGATTGTCATTATCTATCCGGAAATTACAATGCACGCAGGAAATTTGCCGTTCTCAAACCTCTGTTGGAGTATATCGGCATTGAAACGGAGCGTGTCCAGTTTTCGTGGGTCTCTGCGGGTGAAGGAGAACGGTTCGCTGAGGTTGTGACAAAGGTTACAAACGATATCCGCAAAGTTGGACCTGCAAAACGACTGGTTAAGGGAGTGGTCTCATGGTGAAGGCGCTGAGGGAAGAAGTAAAACGACTCTTTGAAGAGAAGAAAGTGGATCTGGTCATTGGCTGGGGAAAAGGATCGCTTCCCATGACCGCCACGCCGATTTTTATAAACAAGGCCGAGGATGCAGAGCGTCTTATCTGGGACGAAACCTGTTCCAACAATCTGGCTGTTTATTTGACCAAAGATAAAAGACAACTGGTTAAAACAGATCAGAAAATCGGGATTGTTGTCAAGGGTTGTGATGGTCGCTCATTGGTGCTGTACGCCGTGGAAAATCAAATCCAACGTGAAAATTTAGTAATTATCGGTGTGCCCTGCGCCGGAGTGATTGATAAGAAAAAAGTGCTGAAGCATATTGAGGGCAAAGAGGTGCTCAGTGCCAGTTTTGAAGCGGACCGGATGACTGTCGAAGGACGCGGTTTTAAAACCGAGATAGCAAAATGCGATGTGCTCAGTGATTCCTGCCTGAACTGCAACCATCCAAATGCACCTGTGTTTGATGTCTTTATCGGAGAGCCACGGAAATCAGATTCGGTTGAAGACGTCTATCCGGATGTGGAAGCTTTTGAGAAACTTGATTCCGAAGCCCGATGGAAAACCATGGTCGAGGCCTATTCCAAATGCATCCGATGTTATGCCTGTCGAAATGTGTGTCCATCCTGCTACTGCACTGAGTGCTTTGTGGACCAGAACGATCCCCAGTGGATCGGTAAAAGTCCTGAAATCACAGATACTCTGATCTTTCACTTGGGTCGCAATCTGCATGTGGCTGGACGCTGCGTGGAATGCGGGGCCTGTGAACGGGCCTGTCCGGCAGACATTGATCTGCTTAAGCTGAACCGAAAAATTTCCAAAGAGATTTTAGAGCGTTTCAATTTCACGGCAGGTCTTGATATTAATGAGAAACCGGCACTGGCCTCTTTTTGCGAAAATGAAAAACAAGATTTCATCATGGGGTAAAAAGAATGATCAAGATAGAGAAATCGAATTTCGGAACATTCATCCAAAACCTGAGTGCTGATTATAGCCTGTTTGCCCCTGTCGGAGAAGGCCAGCAATCCGCCTTCCGGGAAGTAAAAAATGCTGAGCAGATCAATACGCACATCCAAATTACACAGAATTCGCCCAAGACGGTTTTCCTGCCCCAAACGGAGGTTCTCTTCGAATTTAGCGGTGACGATATCCAAAGCGAAGAAAAACCTGCAAAGCCCATGTTTTTCTGGGGAGTACGATCCTGTGATGCCAAGAGTCTGAATTTGCTCGACAAGGTGATGGGGCAGTCCAAGCAGCGGCCGGATGATCCTGCGTTTCAGGATCCCTACTGGAAGGCCCGTTTCGATGATGCAATCATCCTGACACTGGCATGCAATGAGCCGGCGTCTACCTGCTTCTGCAACTGGACCGGAGGGAGCCCGTTCTCCAAAGATGCCGGAGATCTCTGGGCCGTTGAAACCGAAACGGCTTATTTGGTGGAACCACTCTCCGAAAAGGGAGAGGCATTTGTTAAAGGTTTGAGTGGATATGATACTGCCTCGGAGAAGGACAAACAAAGCATCGCGAAACTTAAAAAGCAGGCAGAATCATATCTGCAGCCGGCTGTGGATGCTGAAACCCTGAAAGAAAAACTACCTCAAACCTGGGAAGATCCACTATGGGATGAAGTGAGCGCAAAGTGCGTCAATTGCAGCGCCTGTGCATTCATTTGTCCGACCTGTTATTGTTTTGACATACAGGATGAAGGTAAAAAAGATAAGGGCAAACGTATTCGAACCTGGGATTGCTGCATGTTTCCGATTTTTACAAAAGAGGCGTCGGGGCACAATCCGCGATCACTTGCACGTGAGCGGGTCAGGCAGCGCGTGATGCACAAGTTTAGATACTTCTGGGAGATATACGGAGAGTCGCTCTGCACTGGTTGTGGCAGATGTGTTCGTGTTTGCCCTGTGAATCTGGATATTCGGGAAGTCGCAAAGCAACTCTTGGAAGCGGATTCTGCCGCTTAAAAGTCCGAGTGCCCAGTCCATAACGAGAGGAACGTTTATGAAAAACACCTATATACCGATTCCCATGAAGGTCGACAAAATTGTGACCGAGGATCCGGAAAAAACCCTGAGAACCTATGATCTCAACTTTGTCAACAAATCAGACTTGGAAAAGTTTCAATATCTTCCGGGTCAGTTCTGTGAGATGTCCCTGCTTGGTATGGGTGAATCACCTTTCGGTATCGCCTCTTCACCGACTGAAGAGGGCTTCCTTCGATTCACAATCAACCGCACGGGCCTGGTTACCAATGAGATCCATAACCTTCGTGAAGGGGATGCGGTTGGTATTCGGGGACCTTTGGGCAACTGGTATCCAGTTGAAGATTTTAAGGGAGAAAATGTGGTTATCGTGGGTGGTGGATTTGCCTTTACTACATTAAGATCTCTATTGGTCTACCTGCTTGCCCATCGTGATGATTATGGTGAGATCACGATGATTTATGGCGCAAGAAATCCGGATCTGTTTATTTACAAAAACGAACTGGAGGCATGGCTGAAACGAACAGACATGAAACTTCATCTCACCATTGACAATGCGGTGGATGGATGGCAACATCACGTCGGTTTTGTGCCAGCTGTGACCGAGGAACTTGCTCCTTCAGCAGAAAAAGCCTGGGTCGTGGTCTGCGGTCCCCCGATTATGATCAAATACACACTGCCGGTGATTGAGAAGCTGAAATTTCCGGATGAACGTATTATTACTTCGCTTGAGCGGAGAATGAAATGCGGCATAGGAAAATGCGGGCGATGCAATATTGGATCTCAGTATGTTTGCATTGATGGGCCGGTTTTTTCACTGGCACAGTTGAAAACAATTCCTGATGCGTTATAAGAGGAGAATTTTATAAATGGAACAAATTATTCTTGAAGAATTGGACCAGAGCTTTAAAGATGAGATTGCTTCTCAGCCGGGTTCAGAAAATATTATGCGATGTTTTACATGCGGTACCTGCACGGCGTCCTGTCCGGTTGCCGAAGTCCATGATGAGTACGATCCCCGAAAAATTATTCGTATGGTTATGCTGGGTATGCGTGAAGAAGTCCTGTCGTCCGACATTCTCTGGATGTGTTCCCGTTGTTATACCTGCTATGCGCTCTGTCCACAGAATGTCAAGTTTACCGATGTGATAAGTATATTACGTGACATGGCAGTCAAGGAGGGATACATCCCTCAAAAGCGTCTGGATGAAGCCAAAACCCTCGACAATAAAATTCAGTCACTGCGGTGCAAAATTATCAATCATAAGCTGCATCCCGAAGAGAAGCAGGCCGGGGCCATTAAGAAAATGGTGGACGAGATCCTTAACGAAGCATGGTGATTATAGGGGATGATTTATGAAGTTAGAACCGAAACTCAGTTTTGATCATCTGCAGAAAGAGGTGATTGACAAGGGAACCTGCGGACGTTGCGGAGGTTGTGTCTCTTTCTGTACCGCCAACCGAATTGGAGCATTGGAGATCGGTGAGGATGGATTTCCCCAATACAAGAAAGAAGCAGAATGCCTGGAGTGTGGATTGTGTTATCTGATTTGCCCCCAGACTATCGATCTCAATGACACCCTTAAAGACGAATTCAGATGGAAAGCGCCCATAGGCCATGTGGAGGATCTCTACTCAATTAGGGCAACCAGTAACAAGATTCAAGAGGTCGCAACGGATGGTGGCTTGGTTACGGCGCTTCTTGTTCATATGCTGAAAAATAACTTTATTGACGGAGCCGTGGTTTCCAAACGCGATGGACTGTTCAACCGGAAGTCTGTTGTGGCAACCACATCTGAAGAACTTTTAGAGGCGGCTGGATCCACTTTTTCAGAAGCTCTCCATTTAAACAAAATGGGGACCGAATATACATCTTGTGCGCCCGTGGTACAGACGATACACGAATATTCCAAGAATCGGAAGAAGCTCAATAAACTGGCCGTTGTAGGAACACCCTGCCAGATTGATGCAGTGCGTAAAATGCAGGTTCTGAACATATTACCAAGCGACATCATTAAATTTACAATCGGCCTTTTCTGCATGCAGTGTTTTTCTATGGAACGCCTGATTGACAGCCGTTTTCTGGAAATTCATGATATCAATCTGCAAAATATAAAAAAAATGAATGTGAAAGAAGACTTTTATCTTCATATGAAAACGGGAGAGGTCATTCATATTCCCCTGGAAGAGGTTGAATCCATTGCCCGGCCTGCTTGTCTGGCCTGTAAACGCTTTTCCAACGATTTTGCGGATATCTCAGTAGGTGGACTGGGTTCGCCAGAGGGGTACACTACAGTACTGGTCCGGACCATCGACGGAAAGAGGATGATCGCTAATGCCCTGTCCGACGGCGGTATTCAGAAATTTGAATCCGAGAAAGAAAAGATGCTTTCCCTGGTGAATAAATTTGCAGAGAAGAAAATGAAACGAGGGATAGCCACACTTAAAAAGCTGGATATCAACTAATATCCTTGACTTGAAAAAGGAATCGGATTATATGACGAATAAAAAGAATATGAAGAAATCAGGGTCCGTCCTGGTCATCGGTGGCGGTATTGCTGGTATACAATCATCCCTTGATCTCGCCGAATCCGGTTTCAAAGTCTATCTGCTGGAAAAATCGCCGGCCATCGGCGGTACCATGGCACAACTCGACAAAACATTCCCGACGAATGACTGCGCCATGTGTATTGTATCACCCAAGCTTGTTGATTGTGGAAGACACCCCAATATTGAAATTATCACCAACAGCGAATTACAGGAGGTATCAGGGGAAGCGGGTAACTTCACGGTAGCTGTGAAAAAAAATCCACGTTATGTCGATGAGGATAAATGTACAGGGTGTGGTGCATGTACTGAAAATTGTCCCGTAACAAAAGAGATTTATCCGATCGAACCACCGAGTGTGATTTTAAATGAAGATGATTTAAAGAGGGTGACAGCGATCATAAAGGAGTACCGCGAGCAGAAGGGTAATATTATGCCGATACTCCAGAAAATCAATAAGGAGTACAATTATTTACCAGGAGATATTTTACTCTATATCGCTGAAGAACTGAATATGCCAATAGCCGAGATTTACAGCATCGCTACTTTCTATAATGCTTTCAATCTTGAGCCGAGAGGGAAGCATATCATTAATGTATGTGTGGGTACAGCGTGTCATGTAAAAGGAGCTCCAGGTATTATTGAAGCTCTCAGTAATGAATTAGGTATTGAGGTTGGAGAAACGACCGATGACATGAATTTCACTCTGGAGACGGCCCGATGTTTTGGTTGTTGTGGATTGGCTCCGGTGATTTCGGTTGATGAAAATGTACATGGACTTATGAAGCGCGCTGATGTGCTAAATATTCTCAAACAGTATAAAGAGTAGCTGGGGGTATAAAATGGGTAAATTGAATATAGAAGATCTGGAAAAAATAAGTCAAAAGGTTAAAAAAGCCAATCTCTTACGATCGGGGAGTGCCCGGGCGAAGATAACCGTTCACATGGGGACCTGTGGCATTTCAGCAGGGGCACGAAATATAATGAACGTCTTATTAAAAGAAATGGAAGGAAAGGAATCTAAGGAAATCATTCTGACTACTTCAGGTTGCGCCGGCTTTTGTAGCCGAGAACCCATGGCTACGGTGGAGTTAAAGGGAAAACCGCCCGTGAAATATGTTGATTTAACTGAAGAGAAAATAGAAAAAATATTTAATAAACATGTACTAAATGGGGAAATCGTTACTGAATACGCCCTGTCCATAGGCAGTGAGAGGGAACCATAATATGGCCTATAGAACTCATTTAATGATATGTACGGGTACAGCATGTGTATCGTGTGGTTCCTTTGATATTAAGAAGGAATTGGAACAGGAAATTCGGAAGCATGGGCTGGAGAAAGAAATATTGGTTGTGACTACCGGATGTCAAGGTTTCTGCGCCCAGGGTCCGGTAATGGTAGTGCAACCGGATGAGATTTTTTATCAAAAATTAACTTCTGAGGATATACCCGAACTTGTTGAAGAGCATTTTTTAAAAGGGCGACCGGTAAAGAGATTAATGTTTACGCCTCCTGGTGAGGAAACTCCCGTTCCAAATATCAATGAAATCGGATTTTTTCAAAAACAGCGTTTAATTGCATTAAGAAATAAGGGATTGATTGACCCTGAAAAAATTGATGATTATATCGGCAGGGATGGGTATAAGGCTATAGCAAAAGTATTGAGTACAATGACTTCCGAAGATGTAATCAAAGAAATAAAAACTTCCGGATTACGAGGTAGAGGGGGAGGCGGGTTCCCTACCGGTTTGAAGTGGGAAATATGTAGTAAGTCTAAAGATAATCCGAAGTATATCATATGCAATGCGGATGAAGGTGATCCCGGTGCGTACATGGACAGGAGCATCATCGAGTCAGATCCACATTCAGTCATCGAGGGCATGCTCATTGGAGCAAAAGCAATCGGAGCGCATCAAGGTTATGTGTATATACGATCTGAATATCCACTTGCAATAAGTAGATTGGAAATAGCGATTAGACAGGCAAGTGAGTATGGTTTGTTGGGGAATGATATACTTGGTCAAGGATTTGATTTTAATATCGAAATAAAACAGGGTGCCGGGGCATTTGTTTGCGGAGAAGAAACGTCATTAATCCACTCCATAGAAGGTGTATCACCCGAGCCAAGACAAAGGCCTCCGTTTCCTGCCCAGTCTGGTCTTTGGGGGAAGCCAACCAATATCAATAATGTTGAAACATGGGCGAATGTGCCAAGAATCATTATTCGTGGTGCTGAGTGGTTTGCAAGCATAGGCACCGAAAAAAGCAAGGGGACCAAAGTATTTTCTTTGGTCGGCAAAATAAATAATACGGGTTTGGTCGAAGTGCCTATGGGAATTACTTTAAAAGAGATTATTTATGATATAGGGGGTGGAATTCCAGGGGGCAAAGCGTTTAAAGGTGTTCAAATAGGTGGCCCGTCCGGGGGTGTTGTTCCAAGTTCATCACTGGACCTGCCCGTGGATTATGAGCGTTTGGTTGAGGTGGGTTCGATGATGGGTTCCGGAGGTATGGTTGTCACTGATGAAGATACTTGTATGGTTGATATTGCGAGATATTTTCTTGAATTTACGAATGATGAGAGTTGTGGAAAATGTACAAGTTGTCGAGACGGTAGTGCGGCGATGCTTGAGATTTTAACAAGAATATCAGATGGCAATGGGAAAGAAGGCGACATCGAGCTCCTTGAAGAATTGGGGAGGGCTATTAAAGATGCTTCACAATGTGGGCTTGGTCAAACACTACCTAATCCGGTACTTTCAACTATAGCGCATTTTAGAGATGAATATGAGGCTCATATAAAGGAGAAAAAGTGTCCGGCTCATGTTTGTAAACCTCTAATAAGTTATAGAATAGAAAGCGAGAAATGTACTGGCTGCAAATT
This sequence comes from Candidatus Zhuqueibacterota bacterium, assembly GCA_013202295.1. Classification (GTDB taxonomy): domain Bacteria; phylum Zhuqueibacterota; class QNDG01; order QNDG01; family JABMRT01; genus JABMRT01. The sequence goes on along the minus strand of JABMRT010000084.1, from coordinate 10,879 downwards.
ATGTTCAAGGAAATGCCCTGCGAATGCCATCACCGGTGAAGTAAAGGAACCTCACGTTATCGATCAGAGCCAATGTATAAAATGTGGTATTTGTTACGATGTATGTAAATTTAATGCAGTACTAGTTGAGACAGGAAAATCATGATGACATTAAAAGAAATAATAGTGATCCTTAAGGCAGAGGTTGTCACAGGCGCAGACAAATTAAACATGAAAATACAAATAGGATGTGCTGCTGATTTAATGAGTGACATATTGGCTTTTTCCAGCCCCGGTGCTCTTCTGTTGACAGGATTAACAAATCCACAGGTTATCCGTACCGCAGAAATGATTGATATTAAGGCAATTTGCTTTGTTCGGGCGAAGAAGCCAGATAATACAATTACTACAATGGCTGATGATCTTAACATGGTTTTATTAAGGACAGATTTACCAATGTTTGAAAGTTGTGGGCGATTGTATAAAGAGGGAATTGTTAGCATAGACAATTTGGGTATTGATAAAAATGGCAGAGAATAAGAAATATACAAAGACTCAAGAGTTAACCTATGAATTAAGAGTTAAAGATGTAATGAATAGGACTGTGGTTGCTGTTAGCCCAAAGACAACAATAAATGAATTAAGAGAGATATTTCGGGACAATCGTATCTCCGGGACTCCGGTTGAGGATAAAGGTAAATTAATCGGGATAATAAGTATTGAAGATGTTATCAATTGTTTATCAGAAGGGGAAATGGATGCTATTGTAGCGGACAAGATGAGTACCAATGTTGAAGTGTTGCGCCCTGATGAACCGCTCGTTCATGCTGTAAGTAAATTTAATAAATCTGGATTTGGTCGTTTTCCTGTGATTGAACGGGACGGCGGCAAGTTGGCTGGTGTTATCACTAAAGGTGATATTATCAAAGGGATACTTGAAAAATTAGAGATCCATTACCACGAGGAGGAGATACAGAGGCACAGGGCGAGTTATATTTTTGATGACATTGTTGCCGATCAAACGACTTTGTCTTTTCAATATAATATAAAGAGTAAAGATTTTAATAGAGCCGGAGAGTCTTCGAGTCAACTTAAAAAGGCACTTAATTGTCTGGGTATTCAACCTGATTTAGTCAGGCGTTCAGCAATTGCTGCATATGAGGCAGAGATGAATATTGTCGTTTTTGCCGATGGAGGCAGATTATCAGCAGCCGTACAAACAAGTCAGATTAAGCTTACAGCATCTGATTCCGGACCGGGCATTCCTGATATTGAGAAAGCCATGCAGCCAGGTTATTCCACTGCACCGGATTGGGTGCAAGAATTGGGATTTGGTGCAGGCATGGGATTGATGAATATTAAAAACTGTACTGATAAGATGGATATACAGTCAGAAATTGGTAAGGGAACACATATTACGGCAATTATTTATCTGAACAATAAAAAGTAATGATGCAGATGGAAAATAAATAAAGCGATACACAATCCTCAACCGGTGAGATTCCATGAAACTTGAAGCAATCGTAGAAAAAATGAACATGAAAGTCGTATCAGGATCAAGTCAACTTGATAGGGAAGTCACAGGTGGTTATGCAAGTGATTTAATGAGTGATGTCATTGCTAACTCAAAGGAAGGCGACTTATGGGTTACCCTGCAAATCCATCAAAATATAGTCGCCGTTGCACAATTAAAGGAGCTGAGTGGGATCATCATTGTTAATAATAGAAATATTGAGGTTGAGACTCTGAAAAAGGCAAAAGAAGTAGGATTGCCGATCATGGTGACGGAATTACCGGCTTTTGAAATCATTGGGAAATTGTATGAGTTAGGTGTTGACCGATAATCCGAGAATATTAAATGCCTTTAGGGCGGATTTGCATATTCATACTTGTCTTTCTCCCTGCGCTGATTTGGAGATGCTGCCAACGAAAATCGTACAGAAGGCAAAATTGGAAGGGCTGGATGTGATCGGGATATGCGATCATAACTCATCGGAAAATGTCACTGCTATAAAAAAAATTGGGAAAAGAGCCAATTTAACGGTTTTAGGTGGAATTGAGGTCACATCGAGAGAAGAAGTGCACATATTAGCTCTGTTTGAAAATGATAAAGATTTAGATGAATTTCAGATGATGATATATGAGAATTTACAAGGAGTCAATGATGAGGACCTGTTTGGTTCACAGTTAGTCGTTGATGAGCAGGATACTATACAGTCTTCCAATGAGCGACTATTAATTGGAGCTACTGAACTATCAATTGATGAAATTGTGGATAAGGTCCATTCTTTGAATGGGATAGTCATTGCCTCTCATGTGGATCGCGAAAGGTTTGGTATCATCGGTCAATTAGGTATTATCCCTGAAGGTTTGTTATTGGACGGTCTTGAATTGTCATCAGAATTAAGTCCGAACAAGGAGGATTTGACTAGTGTCAATTATCCAGTCGTCACATTTTCTGATGCGCATTATTTAAATGATATTGGTAAAAACTCAACAACTTTTATCGTTGACGCAATACAAGTGGATGAGTTAAAAAAAGCGTTATTGGGTGAACATGGAAGATCTTTCACTACACATTTTGGACATTGTTGAAAATTCAATTGAGGCGAAAGCCACCAGGATTTTTATTAGCATTGATCAGGACATGAAGAACGATTTGCTTGTTATTGAAATAAAAGACAATGGTAAAGGGATGAATAGAGAAATTTTAAAAAAGGCAGTGAATCCTTTTTTTACTACACGGAACACACGAAAGGTGGGTTTGGGTCTCTCCCTCCTGAAACAGGCGACCCGGGAATGCGGAGGGACGTTTAAGATCAAATCAGAAATTAGCAAGGGAACGTCAATAAAAGCCATTTTTCAAAACAGCCATATCGACCGAAAACCGTTGGGTGATTTAAATGCAACATTGGTGACATTAATAGCCGCACATCCAGAGATTAATTTTATAGTTGATTTCAAGAATGCTGAGACAAAATTTTATTTAGACACTGAGGAAGTATCATGATCCACATTACAATTAACGATAAAAAAGTTCAGGTTGAAGAGGGTGTTTCCATACTGAAAGCAGCCGAAGCACTGGGTATCAGGATCCCAACTTTATGCTATCATAAAGCATTGCCAGCATATGGAGCATGCCGTCTTTGCTTGGTAGAAGTCAGTCGGAATAGCGGGTCTTCTTCTGTCCAGGCCTCATGTACTTATCCTGCTTCTGAAGGACTTGTGATCAAGACCGATAGTGAAAGAGTTTTAAAAGCGCGTAAAATTATGGTCGAATTATTATTGGCCAAATGTCCTGATTCTGAGGTGATACAGCGTCTTGCGGAAGAAATGGGAGTAGGGAAGCCGAGGATTGAGCTAAAGAAAGAGGATTGTATACTGTGCGGTCTATGTGTTCGTATGTGCAGTGAAAGGATGGGAAGAGGTGTTATCAGCTTTACCCACAGGGGTAGTGAACGTAAAGTACAACCTGCGTTCGACAAACAGTCGGAAGTGTGTCAAACATGTGGAGCTTGTGACAATGTTTGTCCGACAAATGCGATTAAATTTGAAGAGATCACACCCAATAAACCGGTTTCAATATTATCAGAATTTGATGCGGGACTGGTGGAAAGATCGGCGATTTACAGACTGTATGCTCAGGCAGTACCCAATTATGCACACGTAGATGAGGAACATTGTATTCATCTTCAAACAGGAGAATGTGAGATCTGTAAGGAATTTTGTGAGGCAGACGCGATCAATTTTGACCAGAAGGAAGAGAATTATAAATTAAATGTTGGAGCAGTAATAATCTCTACCGGTTCTGCAAAGTATGATCCTTCTGCGATGCACGAATACGGTTTTGGGAGATACAAAAATGTGCTCACCAGTATTCAGTTTGAACGAGTGCTGGCTGCTTCAGGGCCGTTCGCTGGACACCTGCAACGCCCCTCGGATGGCAAGGTTCCGGTTAAAATTGCATGGCTGCAGTGCGTTGGTTCACGCACAGAGAACACGCATATGCCATACTGTTCATCCGTATGTTGTATGTATGCGATGAAAGAAGCGATCATCGCCCGTGAACATGTGAGTACAGTAGAACCGACTATTTTTTACATGGATATGCGCGCTCATGGTAAAGATTTTGACAAGTACTTCGATAAGGCCAAACAGACGGGTGTGACCTTTAAAAGAGCCAGGGTCAGTAAAATTACAGAGATTAAAAAGACGGGTAATCTTGAAGTGCATTTCGCTAATGAAAAAGGCGATTCGTGTGTTGAGGAATTTGATTTGGTAGTGCTTTCAGTGGGGCTCAGTGCTCATGAGAACTGTGCTGATCTGACTGATAAATTGGGAATCCAATTGAATCCCTACCATTTTATTGAACATGTGGCTGAGTCACCAATTGAAACGACGCGTCCGGGAATATTTGTTTGCGGTCCGGCTGTTTCACCCAAGGACATCCCTGAAACAGTGATACAGGCTTCAGGTGCGGTAGCCGGCGCTGCAGAACTGCTCGCTAATGTGCGCGGCACTGAAATTATTGATAAGAAATATCCCGATGAAAAGGATGTTCGTGGACAGGAACCTCGAATAGGTGTTTTTGTCTGTCATTGCGGCATCAATATCGGCAGCATTGTCAACGTCCCGGATGTGGTTGAATATGTGAGGAGCCTTTCCAATGTGGTCTTTGTAGATGAGAATTTGTTTACCTGTTCTCAGGATACGCAGGTTCATATCAAGGAAGCTATAGAAAAATACAAACTCAACCGTGTTGTGGTTTCATCCTGTTCTCCAAGCACCCATGAACCTCTGTTTCAAGAAACGCTTCGAGATGCGGGTTTGAATCCCTATCTATTTGATATGGCCAATATCCGGAATCACTGCAGTTGGGTTCATCGGGATGATCCCAAAATGGCGACAGAGAAGGCAAAAATACTGACTCGCATTGCCATCGGTAAAGTCCGATTATTGGAACCACTTCATACAATCGCTCTGCCAGTCACTCAAACAGGTCTGGTGGTCGGCGGTGGATTGGCTGGCATGACCGCTGCATTGTCAATTGCCGAACAGGGATTTGAAGTGGCCCTTGTTGAGCGTCAGGAGCAATTGGGTGGAAATCTCCGACGGTTGAAAGTTACCTCGGATGGCCAGGATGTTACGGAAATACTGGGTGCGTTAATAAAGCGTGTTGAAGAACATCCAAAAGTTGACGTTTATAAGGGTGCCACGATCACCAGTGTGGAAGGGTATCTCGGTAACTATCTGACCACACTTAAGAGCTCTAAAAATAAACAAACCGAAGAAATAGAGCATGGGATTATAGTGATTACCACAGGAGCAAACGAGACACAACCTAAAGAATATCTTTATGACGGCGAGAATGTGCTGACGCAACTGGAACTGGAAGCCTCCATGGAGACAGATCCCAAGCCTTTTACTAAGACAAAAAATGTGGTCATGATTCAATGTGTGGGATCAAGAGATGAGGAGCATACCTATTGTTCGAGAGTGTGCTGTACACAGGCGGTGAAGAATGCAATCCGTCTAAAAAAACTGAATCCTAAAATGAATATCTATATTATATACAGGGATGTTAGAACCTATGGTTTTAATGAAATTTATTATCAGAAGGCCAGGGGAATGGGGATCACTTTCATCCGTTACGATGAAGATAAAAAACCTGTGGTCAGTCGGGAGGTGGTGAAAGAAAAAGAGGTGTTGAAGGTTTCAGTCACTGATCATGTACTGGGTGCAAAGGTTGTGATTCGTCCTGATAAAATCGTGCTGGCTCCGGCCATGATACCGCAGGCAGATGCCAATGACCTTTCTCAAATGTTGAAAATTCCATTAAATGAAGACAACTTCTATATGGAAGCACATGTGAAATTGCGTCCTGTAGATTTCTCTGCCGAAGGTATCTTTCTTGCCGGTTTGGCCCATGCACCCAAGATGATGGATGAGACCATCTCACAGGCAAAGGCCGCTGCTGAGCGGGCTTGTTCGATTATCAGCTCCAGTGAGTATATTTCTGAAGCTAATATTGCTAGTGTGGATACGGAATTATGTGCTGGCTGTGGCATGTGTGTGTCTGTCTGCCCATACAGCGCTCTGGAGTTAATTGCCAGAAATGGACGTGAGATCTGCCGGATCAACACTGCGTTGTGCAAAGGGTGTGGCAGTTGTTCAACCGTTTGTCCTTCCGGGGCCATGCAGCAATTGGGTTTCAAGGAAGAGCAGACTCTGGAAATGGTTTATGAGGCGCTGTCGTTACTATAATATATACTTTTCTCATGTGCCCAATACGTGCCCACTGATTTATATAAATAGATATAAATGGATACAAATAGAAATAAATAGATACAAGACAAGTGCAATAATAACAAAAACTAAGATCAATAATAACAAAACCTTATAAATTACTGAAAATCCATATGTCCCCAGTTTCCAGCCTGTCGGCAGTCAGGGATTATGTGAGGCACCACCAAATGAGTCCGTAGGCAAAATGCTGCGGGCTTTTTCTTTTTTTGATGAATCATTACAAAGCACTTGCATTTCCAATATAGATTTATAAATTGTAGTCAACCTATCTTCCTTTTGCGCAACATTTTAAGACACTTTTTAAAAATCGAAGTACTGTGTTTTACAGATCTGTAATTGATAGTATCAGAAAAATCCGTTTGTCTATATAAGGAGGCCGGAATGATTTATGACTTCTGCAATACAACATGTCATCTCCTTGCAAGAATCCTGCTTGTATCACTGGTTATACTATGTGTAAACGGATACACTCAAGCCAGCACTAAAACTGATCTGAATCCAGATGTAATCAATATATATATTGATTCGCCTGATTGGTGGATGGATCTTGATTATTTCAGAACCGAGATCCCGTTTGTGAATTACATGCGCGATCGGGCCGATGCGGATCTGCACATTCTGACCACAACACAGTCCACAGGAGGAGGGGGCAGAGAATTCACGATTAATTTCATCGGGCTACAGAAATTTAAGGGCCAGACGAACACCCTGAAATATACCTCGGTGCAAACAGATACAGACGATATCATCCGTAAAGAATTAGCGAGATACTTTAAGATCGGGCTCATGCAGTTTGTATCTCAGTCGCCCGCAGTCGGGCAGATTGATGTGACATATAAAAAACCTGCTGATGGACAGAACATGTCAAAGCCCATTGATGATCCCTGGAATTATTGGACGTTCCGCACACGGGTGAGGGGGTATTTCAATGGGGAAAAATCCTACAAATATAATTATCTCAATTCTTCATTCACCGCCAACCGTGTGACTGAAGCGTGGAAACATTATCTCTATTTTTCAATCAGTAAAACGCGAACCATTTACGATTATGGCGATGATATGTCTTATACGGATGACCGGCGAAGCAATTATTTTGAAGGATCAGTGGTGAAAAGCTTGACGACGCACTGGTCCTTGGCCCTGCAGTCGTACGCTTCAAAATCAACATACAACAATTATGATTTGTCGACGTCGTTCCGGCCCGGCATTGAGTTTAATGTGTATCCTTATTCCGAATCGACACAACGACAGTTCACATTTCAATATCTGGTGGGTGTGCATTATTACGACTACCACGAAGAAACTATTTATTTAAAAATGTCGGGACAACGTTTCACCCAGCGACTCAATATAGCCTACAAAATCAAGAAACCCTGGGGTTCTATCTATTCCTCTCTGAATGGATCACATTATCTGCATGATATTGAAAAATTTAATATCCGCTTGCAAAATTCCATTGAGCTTAAACTAATCAAAGGCTTCTCCTTGGACATTTATGGATATATGACGTTTTTGAGGGATCAGCTCTCTTTGCCCGCAAGCGGCGCGTCACTCGAGGAGATTCTAACAAGACGACGCGAGCTGGAAACTTCCTATTACTATTACACGTCTATAGGGATCAGTTATACATTCGGATCGATCTATAATAATGTGGTGAATCCGCGATTCTGAGGGGGAAGGCAATTTGAGTAGTATTTAGGTTAAAGTAGATCCAGGATAATATATAAATTCTTCCATCATCGCTTGATTTACCCTGATCCATCATCAATTTAAGAGATTGTAATCGGAGCCAAAAAAAATCTCTTTAAAAACAAATTATGTTTTTATTTGAAAAACTTTTTTATATATTCAGGTTAACCGCTTAAACAATATTAAAAGGAGACAATAATGAAAAAAGCGATTTGGATTATCGTAGTTTGCTTGAGCATCACATCCATACTTTTTGCGCAGGAGATGCTTGTGAATGGTACCTTTGACAACGGATTAGATGGGTGGACCCATTTTCCACTGATGGATGGGAATCATGAAGGCGAGGTAGATGGGACTGACGATGGAGACGGACCTGCTATGGGAAGTGGACCCTATCTCTGGATGTTCTGTGAAGGAACCTCTTACATGAACCAGTGTATCTACCAGCCTATTATTGTTCAGCCGGGAGATACTTTCGATATTGATGGCGCATTCAAGGATATGACAGGAGGGGAGCTTAATACCTGGTGGATGGAACTGTATGTCGGCTTCGATGAACCTATCATAGATACGGATTATCCGGCTGAAAAAGGTATTTTGAATGGTTTTAAAACTTGGGATGGCTGTGCTGCTGGCATAGATGGCACATTTAAGGAAGACGGCTGTGTCGCGCCGGCTGATTCAATATGGATTGCACCAAATGATCTTGAGAGTGACACTGTTTACTTCATGATCAAAACAGGAATCTATCCAGACAATGCAGATCCCATCTTGTATGAAGTTGCGGTTGACGAGATGACTATGGTTAAAAGGGGTGGTGGGAGTGCGGTTAATCCACAGCCTGCAGCACGGCCGACTGAGTTTATATTGCATCCCAATTTCCCCAATCCGTTCAATCCATCGACGACGATCCGTTTTGCACTATCAGCGGCGTCCGAAATGGCATTGTCCATTTATGATGTAAACGGGCGACTGGTTCGTACACTCATGCACGAAACGTTAAATTCAGGAACATACTCCATCGACTGGGATGGTCTTGACAGTCGTGGAAATGCTGTGCCGAGCGGCGTGTATCTGTGTCAATTGAAATCCGGTTCGATGACTGAAACACAGCGTATGATTTTAATGAAATAATCCACTTTATAAATCAATGAAGGTAAAGCCCGGTGAGAGCCGGGCTTTTTCTTTTTGTATGCATCGAACCGGGCAAAAAAGATTGATCACATAAAAATATTTGTATTTCTAATCAGGATTTGTAAATTATACTCAGCTTATCATAATTTTGTACGATATTAATTAACGTTTTTAAAACCGGATTTCTGTATTTATTTTGATTTAGACATATAAGTTGAGTTGCAGTTTTATAATCTGTGAGTCAATATAAATGTTATATTTAAAAAAAGGATATCATTTGAAGAACTGGAAAACAGTTATATTAAATTTATCCATACTGATTCTGGCACCTATAACTTCCTTCTCTCAGGGCCATCAGAATTGGAGTTACAATCTGAATATCTACGAAGTGAACGTTAGGCAATATACTGAGGAAGGCACATTCGCTGCTTTCGAAGAGCATCTGGATCGGTTGAAAGAGTTGGGAGTTGGCATTCTGTGGTTTATGCCGATTTATCCTATCGGCGAACAAAATCGCCTGGGAAGTCTGGGCAGTTATTATTCCGTCAAAGATTATTATGACGTAAATTCGGAATTTGGTGATTTGTACGATTTTATCACGCTGGTCGACTCCATTCATGCCAAGGGCATGTATGTGATCATGGACTGGGTTGCAAACCATACGGCATGGGATAACTCACTCACAATTACATATCCTGAATGGTATGTGACTGATGAGTATGGAAATTTTGTACCACCCCCTGGAACCGATTGGACAGATGTGATTCAACTTGACTATGGCCAGCAGGAATTGCGTGATTATATGATTGATGCCATGGCCTTTTGGATATATGAGGCCAATATCGATGGATTTCGTTGTGATGCAGTGAGCTTTGTCCCCGGTGATTTCTGGTCAGATGCGATTACTCAACTGAAGGATATCAAACCAGAGATCCTCATGCTTGCAGAAGATGATGGCACACAATATCAGTCGCTTGGATTTGATATGACTTACGCCTGGGGATATCATGGATTTGGCAATGGTGTCTTAAAACGAATTGTGAATGGATCAAGTAATGCAAACTCATTATCAAACTATATTGACTATCAACAAAATAACTATTCCGATGAACATTACCGGATGTATTTCACATCCAATCATGATGAGAATTCCTGGTATGGAACGGTCTTTGAACAGTTTGGCGACGCCGCAGAAACATTTGGTGTATTAACTTCTGTGATTAATGGTATGCCGCTACTTTACAGCGGTCAGGAAGCAGGCCTTGATGAAAGGCTTTCATTTTTTGATAAAGACGAGATTGAATGGCAGGATCATCCTTTCGAAAACATTTACAGGACATTATTCAATTTGAAAAAGGAGAATAAGGCCTTATGGAATGGGGAAAACGGGGGTGAATTGCAGCGGGTATCCACATCGGATGATGAGAATATTTTTGCATTTATCAGAGAAAAAGAAGATGATAAACTATTTGCCATATTTAATCTTTCTTCCGATTTACACGATGCAACCCTGCTGGACACCCTTTTTTATGGTACTTATACAGATGTCTTTGCAAACGATACAATTTCATTTGACCAGGGATCCAATGTTGTACTCCCCGGGTGGTCGTATAAAGTTTATGAAAAAAGAGGGGAAGTTACAGAAATTGATGTGGAAACTGTCCAAATGAAAAATTTTATACTTAGTCAGAACTATCCAAATCCTTTTAACTCAAATACAGAAATCCAGTATTACTTATCTAGAGCCACAGAAGTTAAAGTTGCAGTATAC
>JABMRT010000083.1 GCA_013202295.1 Candidatus Zhuqueibacterota bacterium | reverse complement strand
CATTGTACCTGATGTGCACAAGTTTCCCGGGCATGTGGCGTGTGATCCCAAAACGAAATCTGAGATTGTGGTGCCGTTGTTTGATCCAAATGGGAATATCAGAGGTGTACTTGATATAGACAGTGATGAGTTGGCTATGTTTGACGAGATTGATCGGGAATATCTTGAGCAAATTGCGGAGCAGATTAAGGAGTTGTGGTAAATCACTAGAGTTATATTGTTGTGTTAAATATCCTGGATATAAAATCAAATAATAATCATGCTTATTAAACTGAAACCTAATTGAGGCTGAACTTGATAGATCCTAAAATATTTTATCGTGAACTTGATTCCCTCCTGGCACAAATCGGCCTTGAAAAATCGGATGATAACTTTTTCTCAAAAATCTTCGATGAGTTGCGAGAAAGATTTGGAGAATCCTTAAAAATCACCAAGGGTCATCTCTATGAAAAACGTGGAGAATTGTTTGTTCGCGTTTACTCGCAGTCAAATTCCCATCCGAACGTGATCTCAGATAAACTACCCGTGGCACAGGATGAGATTCAGGCAGTCCTCAAGCATGGCAGCTATATTTATGATCAAGACAATTGTCGTGCGATATTCAAGCTTCAATCCGAAGGCATTTCTGTGATACCCGCAGCGATTTCTATTCAGATTACCGAACAACATTGGCTGCTGGTATTTGAGCTGGGTGCTGAATGGATCCGGGAAGAGATTCTCCTGTTTCTTAATGCAGTCAGAACCGCGCTCAATTATAAATTGTTCAGCGAATTGATGGAAACTGAAATCAATATGGCTGCCCAAATCCAGAAATCATTGCTTCCGCGAAATCCGATTGAAGTACCCGGATTTGAAATGGCACATTTCTATCAACCGGCTGAGAGTGTGGGCGGAGATTTTTACGATTATTATCAGTTTGAAGAAGGCGCGTTCGGTGTCTGCCTGGGGGATGCAAGTGGTCATGGGCTTCCCGCAGCGCTGCTCGCCCGTGATGTGGTGATTGGATTAAGAATGGGATTGAACAAACACATCCGCATTGTGCGTACAATTAAACGGTTGAATCGTGTGATTCAGCGCAGTACGTACTCCACAAATTTTATGTCCTTGTTCATCGGAGAATTTGAAGATAGTGAGAATTTATTTTATGTGAATGCAGGCCATCCGCCGCCACTGTTGTTTTCCGGAAAAAAGGTTACACAACTTAAAGCCACGGGCATCGCGCTTGGGTTTCTGCCAGATGAATCATGGCATCGATCTCATGTCACATTCCAGCCCGGAGATGTGCTTGCGATTTACAGTGATGGTATCATTGAGCGTGAACGCGGCTCGGAGGAACAGTACGGTATAAAACGTATGCAACGTCAAATTATTAAAAATTGCAAATCATCAGCAAGTGATATACGTGATTCGGTGATTCAGGATGTGTATAATTTCGGAAAGAAAAAAACTTGGGCCGATGATGTTTCTATCGTAATTGTGAAACGATTACAGTAAACGGGTCCCTTCATTCCATTCAAAGTGGGAGAACTATTATGGGTGAGAAGAGCTGTTGTCAGGATTCCATCAAGATTGTAGCATTCTCCAATCAGACCAAAGAAGACAAACGCCTACTGAAACAATTTGTGGATTTCCACTGGAAACATTACGCCGATGATCCGCTTTATGTGCCATTGCTCGATTATGAATACATGGGATTCAAACTCCTTGGCATTCAAGGATTTTTTGAGCCTGAAAATCTCTTTTTTAAACATGCCGAGATGTGTTTCTTCATGGCACTGAAAAATGACCTAGTGGTGGGCCGGTGTAACGCTTTCATCAATACACATCATAACAAACACTGGAACGACAAGGTGGGATTCTTTGGACAATTCGAAGCCATTGATGATCAGGATGTAACCCATGCACTGATCGAAGCTGCGACCAACTGGCTCAAAGAGAAGGGTATGGATCGTATTCGCGGTCCACAGAATCTGCCAGTGAATGAAGCCACGCCTGGTTTTATGATTGAGGGATTCGACTCGCGTCCGGTTATGTACTATCATTATAACAAACCCTACTATGCCGGATTGGTTGAGAAGGAGGGATTCGAGGTCATTCAGCGGGTTTGCTCATGGGAAGCGGAGGTGCAAAAACCGTTTGATGATCCACGTTTTGATGAGATTGCCAATAAAGTAATTGATCGCTACAATCTCAAAGCTGAAACCTGGGATCAACGATCCCTGGATGTGCGAAAGCAGGAAATGTTTGATATATACAATGCAGCATGGAACGACAATTTTGGCTTTGTGCCTTTTACTGAAGAGGAATTCTTTTTGATTGTCGATGACATGATGCTGATTCTGGATAGGGGACTTTTTATTTTCCTGTATAAAGGAGATGAGCCTGTCGCGTTTTTTGGTGGCATACCCAATGTGGGTGAAAAAATGAATCGGATTGGAAAATGCCGTAATTGTGAATTGTTACGCGCCATCCGCATGCTGCTCAGTAAAGGACAGGTTAAAGGATTTCGCGTGGGGTATCTTGGAGTGAAACCTGCATACCGGCGCCTTGGCTTGGATGCGGTCATGTTGCTCAAGCAGCATGAATATGCTAAAAAACGTGGCTATGAATATGCGGATATGGGCTGGGTTCTTGAGGATAATACCATGATAGTGCGAATGATTGAGCGTGTGGGAGCGAAACCGTCAAAGACCTATTCAATTTATGAAAAGCCTATTTCTTAAATCCGTATTCACTGTCGAATACGGTTGATCGATTGAATTTGATAGGATGGCGACGAATTTTCGTCATTCTATTTGTTTAATTGTTGTCTATCAGAAAATCATGATTCACATTCAAGTATAAGATTGTTCGATCCATAGAGAAACATGGAGCAATACATTGAAAGAGGCACAGTTACATCAATTAAAAAAGTGGTTCAGGGAATACAGCCAATCCTTTATGATGGATGATCCTGATGATCAGCGCAATCTGGATTTGAAGATCAGGCACACGCAACGGGTTTGTGATGTCATTCTCGATATCGGGCAGAGCTTGAATCTGGATGAAGGAGAATTGAGGCTGGCTGCAGCAACTGCATTGTTACACGATATCGGTCGGTTTGAACAGTACCAAAAATACCGCACCTTCATGGACTCCAAATCAGAGGACCATGCAACGCTCGGTACTCAAGTTCTCGAAAAACACAATGTCCTTGAGTTTCTTATTCCTGATGAAATACGAATTATTCGATGCGCTGTGCTCTATCACAATCGCTTGACCATCCCCACCGATGAAGATGAAACCTGTTTATTTTTTAGTCAGCTTCTTCGTGATGCGGACAAGATTGATGTATACAAGGTTGTGACCGATTATTATCAGATTGCTCATGAAGAGCTCAATGAAACCATTCAGCTCGATCTTCCGGATCTTCCGGGGATCTCGGATTCAGTATACAATGACCTGCAAAACAAGCAAGTCGTGTCGAAGGATCACTTGCACAACCTGAATGATTTCAAATTGCTGCAAATGGGGTGGATCTATGACATGCATTTTAAACGTACTTTTGAGATCGTCCGGGAACGACATTATCTAGATTTGATTCTTGAATCCATGCCGGATGATCCAGCTATAATTCAAATCGGTTTGCAGCTTAAAAGTGATCTTGAACATTTTTGCATGGATTCTATCGATAGTGCATATAGCAAAGCATGATTGAGATATCCCAAAATCTATTTTTACCGATTTCCCGTGATGAGATGCATGAACGGGGATGGGATGCTGTGGACATTGCTCTGATCACAGGGGATGCCTATGTCGATCATCCAGGATTCGGGACTGCTGTCATTGGCCGCGTTCTGGAAGCAGCAGGATATCGAGTCGGTATCATCGCCATGCCGGATTGGCAAGACCCAAAATCCATTACTGTTTTTGGGGAGCCCCGGCTCTTTTTCGGCATTTCCTCAGGTAATGTGGATTCCATGCTTTCCCGATACACCGCATTCAAAAAGACGCGGCGTGATGATCCCTATGCACCTGGAGGAAAGGGTGGCCACAAGCCATCCCGCGCCCTGATTGTGTATAGCAATCTGGTGCGTCAGGTTTACAAGAAAATCCCCATTGTTATCGGGGGGATCGAGGCGTCCATGCGCCGGTTCGTGCATTATGATTTCTGGTCTGATAAAGTCAGGCGTTCCATCCTTGAAGATACGCGGGCAAGCGTCCTAGTTTACGGGATGTCCGAGCGGGCCATTACAACAGTTGCCGAACGTATCGCTTCCAAATCCGAATTACACAATATTCCCGGGACAGTCATCCTGTCACAAGACTCTCCAGAAAAAGCAACCCTGCTCCCTTCAGAAGAGTCCATGATTGAATCGTTCACTGCATTCAATAAGGGCTATGGGGTGTTTTACCGCAATCAGCATCGGCCTCTGGTCCAGCCTATCGGAAAACGGTTCTGGATCCAACATCCCCAAGCCACGACCTCCACGCAAGATCTGGACCGCATCTATGCCCTTCCATTCACCAGACAGCTCCATCATATGTATGACGAGACCGTGCCGGCATTAGAAATGATTCGTGATTCCATTACGGCTCATCGGGGGTGCGTGTCCGGCTGTGGATTTTGCTCGCTGAATCTGCATCAGGGACGGCGCATTGTGAGCCGGAGTCCGGAGTCTGTGGTTCATGAAATAGAGGAGCTATCTCGAACCAATGAATTCAAAGGCCATATCACAGATATCGGCGGACCCTCCGCCAATATGTACGGATTCGAGTGCAGCCAAGACTGGATCTGCTCACGTGAAAGCTGTCTTTTTCCCGATGTCTGTCCGAACCTCCGGATGGGGAACGAACCCTGGCTCTCTCTACTGGATCGAGCTAAAAAGGTACGCGGCGTAAATCATGTCACCGTCGGATCGGGACTTCGATATGATGTGTTTATGCGTGATCCGCATTACAAACGCCAGTTGAAACGGCTGGCGCAAAACCATGTGAGCGGACAGCTCAAGATCGCACCTGAGCACGTGGATGAAGGCACGCTTCGTGCTATGCGAAAAAAACCGCTCTCATCCCTTTATGATTTCATTCGTGATTTCAAGTCCGCGTCCGAGAATGCGGGTAAAAAACAGTATCTGGTGCCGTATGTGATGTCGTGTCATCCGGGATCTAGCAAGGGGGCAGAAGCGAAGTTGCGTCAAGAGATCAGTCAGCTATTCGGATTTTCCCCTGAGCAGGCACAGGCGTTCATTCCATTGCCCATGACCTTGTCCTCAGTGATCTATTACACAGGAAGGGATCCACTCACCAATGAGAAGTTTGCGATCATTCGTGATCCCGCAAAAAGAAAAGCACAGCATCAAATCCTTATGGGAAAAGGGAATAAAAGGGGAGTGCAAAGAAAAAAATCAAGGAATTCACGAAAAGCTTGAAAGAATTTGAGACTGAAGATAATTCACTAAGAATTGATGTCTATAAATATGGTTCTGTGTCGAATCGAGTGGGTGTTTAAGAAAAAGGGCCACAGATATACACGGATGAAACACGGATAGAATGAAATGATTAGATACAAAATAGCTGTTATGATCTGATCTGTTTTCAAGGATGTATG
>JABMRT010000082.1 GCA_013202295.1 Candidatus Zhuqueibacterota bacterium | reverse complement strand
GCAGTAGACAGTATACAGTACACAGTACACAGTACACGGAGGATGGGGAATCCACCTTCGCTATAGGGCAGCTACGGCGGACAAGCGGGGAACGAATTATCAATTTTGAATTGTGAATGATGAATTTCCCATCCCTTCTTCCCAAGAGATGAAGAAAGCATTATTATGGTTATTGGTAAAGGAAATACAGAAAGTTATCTGACTGAAGACGAAATCCGCTCAATTTGCGCTGAGGGGATGGATTCCATTCAACCGGATGGAAAGAAGATCCTGTGCATTATCCCGGATCACACCCGTACAGCGCCAATTGATGTGATGTTCCGCACGGTTTATGAATTGCTGGCGGATCGCGTCCAGTTGCTCGATTTTCTGATTGCGCTGGGTACGCATCCACCGATGTCAGACGAAATGATCAATGAACGTGTCGGTATCAAACAATCCGAGCGGGTTGAGAAATATCCGAAGGCGCGGTTCTTCAATCATTTTTGGAATGATCCGGATCATCTGGTCAAGATCGGTACGATCACGGAGGATGAAATCGAGGAAATCTCCGGTGGTCTTCTTCGACAGAATACGGATGTAACGATTAATAGAATGATCTTTGATTATGATCAGGTCATTATCATCGGGCCAACCTTTCCCCATGAAGTGGTAGGCTTTTCAGGCGGATCTAAGTATCTCTTTCCTGGGATTGCGGGCGATGAGATCATTGATATGTTTCACTGGTTGGGAGCTCTGATTACGAGCTCCGCGATCATCGGGTATGCAGATACACCCGTGCGTGAAGTATTAAATAAAGCAACCTCTCTTTTGAATAACAAACCATTTCTGCTTGCATTGGTCGTGCAGAATAAAAAGTTGGCCGGTCTTTTTGCCGGGCCGTCTCATGAAACATGGCAAATGGCGGCTAACTTATCCGACAAACTCCATATCATTTATAAAGACAAACCATTCCAGCAGGTGTTGTCCTGCGCGCCGGAAATGTATAATGATTTGTGGACAGGCGCCAAGTGCATGTACAAACTCGAACCGGTTGTCGCGGATGATGGGGAGATCATTATTTACGCGCCACATATTTCTGAAGTATCCGTGGTGCATGGTGAGAAGATTCGTGAAATTGGGTATCACGTACGGGATTATTTCACGAAGCAATGGGACCGGTTTAAACATGTGCCCGGTGGTGTGATGGCACACTCCACACATGTCAAAGGTTTGGGGACGTTTGAAAATGGAGTTGAGAAGCCTCGTATTCAGGTGACGCTTGCAACATCCATCCCGGAAGGAATTTGTAATGAGATTCATCTTGGATATCGTGATCCTGAAACTATTCAACCAGCGGAGTGGATGGACCGTGAGGATGAGGGAATCCTTTACGTGCCGAAGGCGGGGGAGATGCTTTATCGGTTAAAAGCTTGATGTCAGATTTGTGATTTACGAATGATGATTTTTGAAGGAGTAGAGATCTGCCTTCGCCGAAGAACGGCTTCGGCGGACAAGTGGGAATGAAAAAATGATTTGGGAGAGAAGTGATGGGATTGACAATTAAATCCAAGGATTCTTGCGAATTTGATCAGATTTCACTGGGTGAAGTGATGTTACGGCTCGATCCGGGTGAAGGGCGAATTCACACGACGCGGCAGTTTAAAGTGTGGGAGGGTGGAGGTGAGTACAATGTGGCGCGTGGGCTGCGGCGCTGTTTTGGGCTTCGAACCGCAGTAGTAACTGCATTCGTGAAGAATCCGGTCGGGGAATTGATTGAGGATTTTATCATCCAAGGCGGTGTGGATACACGATTCATCCGATGGGTTGATTACGATGGTTTGGGTCGCCAGGTGCGCAACGGACTCAATTTTACGGAGCGAGGCTTTGGTGTGCGAGGTGCTCTCGGCTGTATGGATCGCGGTCATTCAGCGGCTAGTCAGCTCAAATCTAGTGATATTGACTGGGATCACCTGTTCGGCGAAGTCGGTGTTCGCTGGTTTCATACGGGCGGCATCTACGCGGCGCTGTCCGACACCACTCCTGATGTGATCATTGAGGCGATCCAGACCGCGAAGAAGTATGGAACGATTGTCTCCTATGATTTAAATTATCGTCCCTCACTTTGGAAGTCCATCGGTGGCTCGGCCAGGGCACAGGAGGTGAACAAGGAGATTGCCAAATACGTGGATGTGATGATAGGCAATGAAGAGGATTTCACGGCATGTCTGGGGCTTGAAGTTGAAGGTGTGGATTCAAACCTCACAAATTTGGAAACCGAGAGTTTTAAACAGATGATCCAGCAAGCCGTTAAACTCTATCCCAATTTCAAGGCGGTTGCCACCACGTTGCGAGGTGTGGTTACAGCTACGGTTAATGACTGGGGCGCGATCTGCTGGGTGGAGGGATCCTTTTATGAAGCAACACATCGTCCGAAACTCGAGATTTTAGATCGTGTAGGAGGTGGTGACAGCTTTGCTTCCGGATATATTTACGGACTGATGGAATTGCATGATCCCCAGCTTGCAGTGGAGTATGGCGCAGCACATGGCGCACTGGCCATGACCACTGCTGGAGATACGACCATGGCGCGATTATCCGAAGTTCAAAAACTGGTTGAAGGCGGCGGTGCCAGAGTAGATCGCTAGGAATACGTTGATAATAGGCTATCCAATTAAAAAGGATTTATATGAACATCGAATTGAAGAAAGACTGTAAATACGCGATGCTGGTACCCACCAGTATGGGGCTTCGCCTGACTCCCGAAAATGGTCAGCCTGTGCATTGCAGTGAACACTTCATTATGAAAGCATCGAGTGCAGAGACCAATGTGGCGAGTGTGTCATCCTATCTTGGATTGCCCGTAAAAGTCTTGACAACATTTGTGAAAGCCAGTCCAATTGCTCATTTTATAAAGGGCAATCTCGCAAGCCGCCACATGGATGTAGAGGGCCCTGAACTGGAACAAGGCGATCCCTGGGGATACCGTCATCAGATCAATATTGCAGATAGTGGTACTGGTTCCCGCGGACCTCGTGTGCAGAATGATAGGGCAGGTGAGGTTGGCCGCACTCTTAATCTGAAGGATTTTGACCTCGACCGGATTTTCGGTGAAGAGGGTGTGCAAATCGTCCACCTTTCCGGATTGATTGCCGCGCTGTCTCCCGAGACCGGCACCTTCTGTCTTGAGATTGCGCGGGTTGCTAAAAGATATGGTTCACGGATTTCCTTCGATCTCAATCATCGTGCCTCGTTTTGGAAAAACCGCGAAGAGGAACTCCATACGATTTTCAAAGAGATCGCTTCACTTTCTGATATTCTCGTCGGCAATGAAGAGGACTTCCAACTCTGTCTGGGTGTTGAAGGTCCTGAAGCGGGCGGTAAAGATATCACGGCAAAGATCGAAAATTTCAAAGGCATGATCAATCGGGTCAAACAGGCGTATCCGAACGCTTCTGTTTTTGCTACCACATTGCGGCAGGTTGAGAACGCGAATTCACATCTTTGGGGCGCCATCCTCTCTGAAGGTGATAACTGGCATGTGGTTGAGCCCCGCAGGATTGCTGTGCTCGATCGCATCGGCGGTGGTGACGGATTTGTGGGCGGTATGTTGTATGCCATTCTTCGCAGCTGGGAACCCGGAAAGTGGGTACAGTTCGGATGGGCCAGTGGCGCACTGGTGACGACACTTCTGACCGATTACGCACAGCCCGCAGATGAAGAACAGATCTGGTCCATCTGGGAAGGAAACGCACGTGTCCAGCGATAAGTCTAATAATTTTTGATGTTGGAGTATTTGATGAAAGTATTACGATTTGGGTCATTGTTTTTGCTTTTTATTTTCCTATTTGGATTTATAGGATGTAAGAAGAAAGTGAATGAACCGATCTTTCCGGATGAAGAACAGGTATCCAACTTCATGCCTCCGGATGGCGAGTGCCTGTTTATTATCGGGCAGGCGAATGAAGCTTATATGGAAGCGTATATTGAAGAAGTGAGATCCGATCCTGTCCCAGCGGGATTCGCGTTCTATACCAGTCTATCCAATGGCGCCATACAGGGTGATTTGCCGAGATATAAAACTTTTATGGATCAATATCCCAATACTATTCTGCAACTCGCTATCTGGACTGGGGAACGTCAATGGGGCGATCCTGGATATTATCTCGATCAGATTACAAGCGGCCAATTTGATGTAAATATCCTGGCACTGGCAAGTGCCTGTAAATCCTTCGGGAAACCGATTTTCATTCGTTTTGGCTACGAATTTGACGGATGGCACAATGCCTATCCTCCCGATAAATACATAGCCGCCTATCAATATTTTGTAGATAAGATGCGCGCGCAGAACGTGAAAAATGTGGCCTATGTCTGGCATTCTTGGGGTGTCGGCGCCTATTACGGACGCGATGATTTTCCCGATTATTATCCACCTCTGCTTCTGGGTGAGGAAGTCTCACAGGAACTCTGGTATCCGGGAAATGATTATATCGATTGGGTGGCTCTTTCTGTTTTCGGAATCGGATGGGGCGATCTGAGTCAGAATGATGTGGTTCAGTATTTTATCCAATTCGCAGAAGAACATGAGAAACCGGTCATGCTGGCTGAAACGGCGGCGATCAAGACTTACGGGGGGCCTGATCCCAGCTGGGTGATTCCCAATACCCAATGGTTTGAACATGTTTTTGAGTTATGTTCCGCTCACGATGCAGTCAAAGCGTTCACTTACATCAATGTCGATTGGGAAGCGGACAATCCCTCGAGCACATGGGGTGATACACAAATCCAGACCGCCGCCCCTGAGGTCCGAGCCCATTGGAATTTAAATATTGCTACCTTTCTGCATGGGGACTCAGATTTGTATGATATGATTGATTATCCTTAACTGGGATCACTTGTGTGACCGAGCGAGGAATAACATAGATTTCTTATCGGTAAGTGGTGAGGGGCTTGAGACTCGAGATTCGAGACCGCTCTGCTCATCCAAATAAAAAAGAAGCTTTTATCCCTATAAATAGTTTCTTATTTTTTACGGATCAAACTGAATAGAGAATCCTGAAAATCCGGAGGATGAAATGCCCGCTGTTGAGATGAAACCGAATATATACTGGATAGGTGTCAATGATCGAACCACGGATTTATTCGAGGGCATCTGGCCGATCTCGAATGAAGGTGTTTCATATAATGCCTATTTAGTCAAGGATGAAAAGAACGCAATCATTGATTTATCCAAAGCCTTTAAAACGGATGAATTTTTTGATCATATCGGTGAAATGATTGATATGACAGACATCGATTTTGTCATCATGAACCATCTCGAACCGGATCACAGCGGCGTCCTCTCAACCTTTCTGAAGATCAATCCCAATGTTCAGATCTTATGTTCGGCCAAAGCCAAGGAGATGCTGGAATGTTTTTACGGGATCACTGAAAATGTCCGCATGGTGGAGGATGGTGAAACACTTTCACTCGGTACACGGACACTCCAATTCTTCATGACACCCCATGTGCACTGGCCCGAAACCATGATGACTTATGATACCAAGGATAAAATTTTATTTTCCTGCGATGCGTTTGGTAGTTATGGCGCGCTTCGGGGCGGAATCTTCGATGATGATTGCACAGATCCAGAATTCTATGAAACAGAAGCGTTGCGCTATTATGTGAATATCGTGGCCAAGTTCAGCAATCCCACCCTGAAGGCCATTGAAAAACTCGCCTCCATCGATGTAAAAATGATCGCGCCGTCTCACGGCCTGATCTGGCGTAACAATCCCAGCCGAATCGTCCAATTATACCAGAAGTGGGCCGAGTATGCCAAGTCGCCTGGTGAGACGGGTGTAACTCTGATTTACGGCTCTATGTACGGAAACACTGAAAAAGTGATGAATTCTGTCGCGCAGGGAATTTCAAGCCAGGGCATACAAGTTGATATTTTTGATGTGGCCCGTACACATGTGAGTTATATCCTGCCCTCACTTTGGACGAAAGCGGGTGTGATGATTGGCGTGCCGACGTATGAGGGATCGATGTTTCCACCCATGGTCGATGTGCTCAATATGGCGGGAGTTAAAAAGATTCAGAATAAGAAGGCGGCGATTTTCGGAAGCTTCGGCTGGAGCCGCGGAGCGCAACGCGGCATTGACGCGCGGTGCGAATCTCTGAATTGGAAGCTGGTTGATCAATATGAATTCTGCGGAGCGCCATCCAAAGTCGATATCCAGCGGGGATTTGATTTTGGAGTGAAGTTTGCAAAGGCGATTTTATAGTCCTGATTCACTGACTGTTAAATCCTGAAAGATGGTTTTATGTAGGGGCGCCGGATGAAGTAGATGATGGGGAGCCAATTGCTGAGAAAATGGTGCGATTGACCGGGCAGTTGAAAGAACAGTTCAAAGCGAGTGAAAAATTAGAGAAAGAGATTAAAAAGAATTTGGGGGCACTTGGTTATGAAATTTGATGTGGAAAAACCATTTAATGATCTCCCTCTGCTTCCGCCACAAACGGAATTGGAAAATAAAACGATACTCAAAATGGCGATTTCTGCGAATATTGCTTTGGCAGAACTCAAAGGCATATTGAATACATTGCCGAACCCTACTATTTTAATTAATCCTATCGTTTTGCAAGAAGCCAAATCGAGCTCTCTTATTGAGAATATTGTAACAACCAATGATAAACTGTATCAATCGGCTGCCGTTACTGCCAAACCCATAGACCTCAACACCAAAGAAGTATTGAACTATCGAGAGGCGATTTGGCAACGGCCGGACAGGTCGTATTATCAATATTCTTTACCTGATTCACAAAGAGTTGCTCTCTATGCCGGTTCTCTTCTTGAGTAAATACATTATTGAGAACAAAGATACGTACTACCAATTGATTCGCAATGTGACTGAAAAAAATGACTGGCAGCCATGGGTTCAATTCATACTTCAGGGAACCGAACAGACTGCGAAATATACAGTAGAAATGGTGAAAGATATCAGGACTATTTTAGATGAAACTGTCGACACTGTAAGAAAAAAACTGCCTAAAATCTATTCACGAGAATTGGTGGAGATGCTGTTTGAGCAGCCTTATTGCCGTGGACAAAATTTGGTGGATGCGGGGATTGCTTCAAGAAATACGGCAAGCAAGTATTTGAAGGCTTTAACCGATATCGGCGTGCTGGAACTGCAACAAGTCTGGAAAGAGAATTTATATCTGAATGTGAAACTTTGGAAATTGCTCAAGAACTCATGATGCACGGTTCAGGTTAAAATCTGTGCACGAGGTCATTGTCGCGCACAGATAATAGGTTAAATTGTGCATGATATGCTTGTCGTGCACAGCTAAAGCGCTTATTTGAATAATCGAGTTTTTCATGTCGAGGTTACAAGCATTTCAAATCGAAGGATTGAATCCTCCTGATTGTTACGCCCGAAGATGGGAATCTTTGGGCGATCATTCAAATCTTGTGTGATCAGATCCGTGTCTTACGTGCTCAATAAAGAAATGAGAAAATCTATCCCCTATTGCATAATTATCATCTTCATGCTTTGGGCGCGGTCGCCGGATTGTGCTGATTGAAAATAACATATTGCTTTGTACCAAATAGATTTTTTTATTTCCGAGAATTCCATTCTTTTTTATATGTTGATGCGAAGTGCATCACACCTCTCTGCATGGAATATTGGAAAAATTTCCTTGAGGAGAAATCCTCGTCCCGACATCTCGGGACGAGGAAGAGTAGAGTCGTATTTTGGATCAATAACAGATTGGAACTCACCCCATTCTTAGAGTGATAAATCCCACCCTTTTAATATCCACTTATTTCATCAGTATCATCTTTTTTATATCCGCGTAACTTCCAGATTGAATTTTACAGAAATAAATACCTGAGACAAGTTTATCCGCATTGAACATGATTTGATGAGATCCGGCATCTAACTCTTGATCCACCAAATTCTCCACAATTTGTCCGGTTATATTGAAAATTTGGATTGTGGTGTGTTCCGTTCTTTCGAGTATAAATGAGATCGTTGTATTTGGATTAAACGGGTTGGGATAATTTTGTGATAGAGTAAATTTATCAGGAACATTTTTAGCTCCTCTTACCTTTGAGGATGGATTCACAACCAAAATGGAGAATGTGTCAGCCCACAGTTTGTAATCATTACTGGATATTTCTATTGCAAAAAGAATTTCTGTACTATCAGGGCAGTCTTCAGAGAAGTCAAGAATTGCATAAGCATTACTTATTGCAATTTCCCCGGGTGCGATATCCCCGTATCTCTGATAATTGGTTCTGACATACACCAGTGTATCGAGGCTGCTTATACTGGACTTTATGTCGGTCACTGTATCTGCGGCACTATAATTTTTCAGAGACGGTTTCATACGCATACGATCACCCGGATTGGGCTCTGTGTCGGAAGATCTAAATTCAAGATCTTCAAAAAGGACAGGTCCGCGAGTCGTAAAATGATTGGTCGCATTTGAAACACTCGTCAATCCAGTATTGAGATCCAAAGTATTGATATCAACCATAAATTCATTTTCAACATCCGGCGCTACTATGCTATTGCCATATACACCATCACCGGCCGCGCCATCATCGTGCAATCCATCATCAACTAATTGTACTGAATCCTGATAACTGCTGTCGGTACTCAATATCATTGCCTTTAATTCAATATTGTGCCCGCCACGATTTACTGTTCTTGAATCGATAGTAAGTGTATCAATTCCTTTTAGTAAATAAGTATGACTGAAATTTATTTGATTTGCATATGCTGTATAATAATCTACTGTGAATGAATCTATAATGCTTCCATTAATATCTACTGCGGATATATTCAACAGGTTACTATCTATTTCAACTTTACAAAAATGATGAATCCTCTCGGCAATAACAATGTTTGGATAATTAGGATCTGGATCACGGAGAGGTGCTCCACCACCTCCAGTAGTAAGATGCGTTACGTGATTGACTTCTGCTCGAGAATAATAGTGATTGTGACCGGCAAACACAACGGACACACCGTATTGTTCGCACAGAGGCTGGATATAATTCTGAACACTGGTATTATTTTCATGACCGCCGTCAGCACTCCATCCAGGCTCATGTAGGCAAATAAATTTCCACATTTTCGTTGTGGCAGCAAGATCATTTTCAATCCAGATGAGTTGTGGAGAATCAGGCGCATAACTGACATATTGATCTACGACAACAAAGTGAGCAGGACCGTAGTCAAAAGACCAATAACGATCTGCTACAAAGGGGTAAGGCAGATACTTGATAAACAGATTCCCTGATCCTTCATGATTTCCCATACAGGACTGGTAAGGAAGCGTGGCAAACATTTCTTTAATATTGAGGTACTGAGGATCATACAATTGTTCGTCCCAGTCCACTTCGCTATCTCCATTATTAATAAGATCACCTACCACAAGAATAAAGGTTTGAAATTCTTCATCTCCAGTGTAAGTATCTACCATACCGGCTGCAACATTATTGTGGTCGGCAGGATATGTTCTGGTATCGCCGTAAGCAAAAAACTTAATGGCAGTTGCACTCGTATCAGGCGCTGAGCTAAATGAGCCCGTATGAATTTCTTGATCCGCAGTGATCCGGTAATAGTATTTGGTATCCGGTGTTAATCCTGTGATGGTATAGGTATGTTGATGATCGTCACCATATTCACTGGTTTGTTCGTTTCCCATTGTATAGAGTATATCCGCGCCCCATTCAATAGAGCACGTTTCCGTTGAGCTCAATTGCCATATGACTTGCATCTCAGTATTATTTCCGTTATAGATCAGATAGGGCGCTTTGCGAGTAATCTCTCCGAATAAAGAATTTATACCCAGAAAAATAAATGACATTAAAATCAAACCTATTACAGACGATTTAACATTTTTCTTGTTCATGGTCTTCCTCCTTTTCTTCCCGTTCACATCCCTTTTTGTTTAGAATACATTAAAAGGTAATAAGACTATTTTTTAATATCTACAACAATAAAATTTGTTTCCTCTTATTTTCTTTACCCTTGAATTCAAAACCATCCATTTATGCAAATAAAAATTGGATATGCAGGAGTTTCGGAATCCGTGTCTTGCATGCTCAATAAAAAAATGAGAAAATCTATCCCCTATTGCAT
>JABMRT010000011.1 GCA_013202295.1 Candidatus Zhuqueibacterota bacterium | reverse complement strand
TGAAAAAGCTGTATCGAATAAGACAAAGGCAATTTTTTTAGCGCACACTCTTGGAAATCCTTTTAATATTGAGGCTGTCAAAGAAATTACCGATAAAAACGGGCTATGGTTAATCGAAGATAATTGTGATGCTCTTGGCTCAAAATGGAATGGAAAAAATACCGGTACATTTGGTGATCTCGGAACTGAGAGTTTCTACCCGGCCCATCATATTACGATGGGGGAAGGTGGCGCAGTAATCACAGATGATCCCAAATTAAAAAAAATAGTCCGCTCATTCCGGGACTGGGGGAAGGATTGCTGGTGTGATCCGGGTATAGATAATACTTGCGGTAAACGATTTAATAGACAGGCCGGCGACCTTCCGGCAGGATACGACCATAAATTTATTTTCTCGCACATTGGATACAATTTGAAAATTTCTGATATGCAGGCTGCCGTCGGGGTTGCCCAATTGCGGAAATTGCCCGCTTTTATTGAATCCAGAAAGAATAACTTCCAGGTGTACCTGGATTTTTTCAAAGAGTATGAGGATTATTTCATTTTGCCGAAATGGGAAGACAATGCTGAGCCAAGCTGGTTTGGTTTTTTCCTTACGGTAAAACCAGAAGCACCATTTAACAAGAACCAGATTATAGAATTTTTAGAAACTAACAGGATCGCCACCAGAATGTTGTTTGGGGGAAATCTTATCCGCCAGCCTGCTTACAAAGGGAAAAAATATCGTGCAGTGTCGGACTTAAAAAATACCGATTTTGTTATGAATAACGGATTTTGGATTGGTGTTTATCCCGGTTTGGATAAGCAGCGACAAAATTATGTTATCGAAAAGTTCAATGTTTTCTTAAAGGCCTTTAACTGATCCTGATGAATGGGATGAAGATTCAAGAAACAAAAATCGCAGGCTGTTATCTGTTAGAATTGAACATATTAAACGATGCCAGGGGATCGTTCATTAAAACCTACCACGAACCGACATTCGGCGCATTGGGTTTGGAAACGAAGTTTGACGAAGAATACTATTCCATATCCAGAAAAGGAGTTTTGCGCGGTCTACATTTTCAGGCACCGCCGCACGATCATACAAAAATCATTAATTGTTCACAGGGTGAAGTATTTGATGTCGTATTAGATCTACGGAAATACTCCACAACATACGGGGAATATCAATCATTTATATTAAATGGTTCGGATGCCAGAATGTTATACCTAAGCCCGGGTTTGGCTCATGGTTTTTATGTTATTTCTGATGAAGCAACAGTTACATATAAGGTGACTACGGTCTATGATCATGATTATGACACAGGAGTCAGATGGGATTCGGCTGCTATTGAATGGCCTGATAATAACCCCATTATTTCTGATCGGGATCGCAATCTCCCACATTTTAATGACTTTACCACACCGTTCGTAAAATGAAAATATTTCTTACTGGCGGAACAGGATTTATCGGCTCCCATTTTATAAATGACGTTCATCGGGCTGGTCATGAAATTGTGGCTTTAAAGCGTCCTGGTAGTCAATCTCGTATTGAACTTTCGAAAAACCCAGTCTGGATTAACGGTCAGTTGGATAAATATTTTACCAGGGAATTTGACGGATGCGATGTACTGGTACATCTGGCTGCCCACAGTACGAATGAACCATATGATACACTGGAGAACTGCCTGTACTGGAATTTAACGGCCTCATTAAAACTGTTCAGGCAAGCAATAGCGAACGGTATCAATAAGTTTGTTGTTGCCGGCTCTTGTTTTGAATATGGTCAAGCGGGTGAAAGATATGACTATATACCAGTTGATGCTGCATTAGAACCGACTTCCTCATACTCTGTTTCAAAGGCTGCCGCAACGTTGGCACTGGGACAATTATGTATAGAATCCAGCATTCAACTACAATTCTTAAGGATCTTTCAAGTATTTGGCGAAGGAGAAAATAAAAACAGACTCTGGCCATCTCTGCGAAAAGCCGCCTTGGCCGGAATGGATTTTCCCATGACCAAGGGAGAGCAAATCAGGGATTTTATTCCTGTTAATGCCGTCACAAAACAATTTGTCAATGCATTATCATTTGCTGATGTGAATCCGGGGCAACCAAAAATTTCTAATGTAGGCAGTGGAAATCCCCAGACAATTCTAGAGTTTTCTGAATTCTGGTGGAAAAAATGGGAGGCCAAAGGGAAATTATTGCCGGGTTCAATGCCTTATCGTAATAATGAAGTTATGCGATTTGTACCAAATATTTAACAGGGATTTAGCTATCTGTATATACTCAATCGATTATAATGAAATTGGTGACCCCGGGATTAAATATAGTAATTGTGTAATTTGATTATGGGCAACCCGGCTGTAGCAATAGTGGTTTTAACTTATAATGGATACGAGCTTGTCAAAGACTGCCTGATTGGGCTTAACTCCATTCAATACTCCAACAAAAAAATATTCCTGGTTGATAATTGTTCAGATAGTCCCGGTGAAACGGAAAAATTGAAATCCTTATCAAATTATTACGACGATCTAATTCAAATTAAAAATCGAAATAGAGGATTTGGGGAGGGAATGAATTATGGTATAAGAAAAGCGCTGGAGGCGGGCGATTTTAAGTACGTACTTTGTTGCAGTAATGATATAGTACCAAGCAAAGATTTTTTAGATCACCTTGTTATGGAGATGGAGGATGATAACAAGCTAGGGATCGTGGGACCCGTTCAATATCATTATAACTCAGAATTGAAATTGGATAAGATTTATTTTGCCGGCGGTATTATTACAAAAATATCCAATCTGCCTCTGCATGTGAGAAATATTACCGATGTGCTAAGAGTGGATTATATAAATGGCACCATTTTTTTAATCAGGTCAGAGACTTTTACAGACACTGGCGGATTCGACTGGGAGTATTATAACTGGTACGAAGATTGTGATCTATCATTAAGAGCGAAAAAAAATGGCTGGGGTCTTGCCATTAGTAAAAAATCTATAATATGGCACAAAGTTGCCCAGACAGTGGCACCAACCACTGATGCGCTTTACCTCCACTCAATTTATTATCATGCTAGAAATCGCATTTTGTTTGTTAAGAAAAATAAACCAAAGATCATATATATCCTTTTTTCGCTGTACTTCATCAGTTTTGGCACTCTATTTGGTGATATATGGTCTCATAAAGGAATATTACAGGACGCCATTTGGCCCAGAGTAAGACCTATTCGTCGTCAAAGAGAGGATATTAAAAATTTTAAGTTCTTCTTTAACATTGTTATCAATCAGTACAAAGGAATCTTCAATGCCTTGTTGATTAAGCCCAGTCCAAATTCACTGGCGGTAATTCCCGGGTAATGATTATTAGCATGATTTATCAAATTGTTAAAATAAAAATATTATAGCAGCAATTATGGAAATCACGTACAAGGATCAAACAGTATTGATAACAGGCGGCACTCGTGGAATCGGAGCTGAGATCGTGAAAGCGATTGCAGCTGCTAATGGTATAGTGATTTTTACAGGTACTAGTAAATTTCACCCTCAATGGTTGGATTCAGAATCAAAAAAATATAATACTGCCAGATTCAAATATTATCAACTGGAATTGGGCACTGACCGGTGGGAGAATCAGATTGATAACATCATAAGTGAGAACGGTAATATTTCAGTATGTATTAATAATGCCGGTATCAATCGAATATCCGAGATCGATGAAATAGAGACAGCTGATCTGAGAGAAATATTGGAAGTAAATCTGCTGGCCCCAATTGTAATTACTTCCAAACTGTCTAAAAGAATGCAGCAAAACCAATATGGCCGAATTGTCAATGTATCCTCTATATTTGGACTAACCTCAAAAATTGGCAGATCCAGTTATTCTGCCTCGAAAGCAGGATTAATTGGACAAACAAAAACAGCAGCACTCGAGCTGGCAGGTAGCAATATTTTGGTAAATGCCATTTGTCCGGGCTTTACTAAAACTGACTTAACCGAGCAAACTTTAGGCGCTGAGGGGATCAAAGAAATATCTAAAACAATCCCCTTGGGTAGATTAGCTGAACCACATGAAATTGTCAGCGCAATTCTTTTTCTGGCCAGTAGTATGAATACCTACATTACCGGTCAGACATTAGTTGTAGATGGAGGATATCTTGCGCAATAAATCTTTTCAGATTAAATCCCATTACCGAGACTACGATGTTCACTGGCATTCGTTTGATGACAAATCATTTCAAGATGTTTTTGCAGGTTCACGGGTCGCCGTGATTGATAAAAATGTTTTTGAACTTTACCAGGACAGGGTAGGAACCATTGATTCGTTGGAGAAAGTAATTATACAGGAAGCACGGGAGGAATTAAAAACAGCTGAGTCCAGCCTGAATATCTGTCAACAATTATTGGATTGTGGTTTCAGTAGAGGTGAAAAATTATTGGTTATTGGTGGTGGAATTGTTCAAGATCTGGTTACCTTTGCTGCTTCAATCTTATTCCGTGGTGTTCCCTGGGTTTTTATTCCAACCACCTTACTGGCACAATCAGACAGCTGCCTGGGTGGTAAGAGTTCAATCAATTTTGGAAATTGGAAAAATCAATTGGGTAATTTTTATCCGCCGGTTGAGATCCATATCGCTCCGGAATATCTGAAAACATTGAAGGCCGAGGACATCCGATCCGGCCTGGGAGAAATTGTCAAAGTTCATTTGATTAATGGCGCTGATAATGTAAGTCGTATGGAGAAAAACTTTTCATCATTAACAAGTGATGATCAAAAAATGAGTGAGGCCATTTATCGAGCCCTGAAATTAAAAGCCGCTATCATCGAACAGGATGAATTTGATACCGGATTAAGGCTGAAAATGAATTACGGCCATACATTTGGTCACGCACTTGAATCTGCCAAGGAATTTGATATTTCCCATGGCGTTGCCGTTAATGTAGGGGCCGACCTGGCTAATTACGTTTCCAGTAAAATGGGCATGATATCAAATGCTGATTACGAATACTTGAATTCATTCCTTAAAACTAATTTGAACAGGAATGATCTGACGAATGTTAATCTGGATCTTTTTCTTAATGCCCTGAAACATGACAAAAAAAACAAACCTGGTGAATATGGCCTGATACTGCCTGATCGAATCGGCAACGTGGAACTTACTTTTGTACCGATGGGTGGCGGGATTGAACAATATATTTCTGAGTATTTTTCCACTGAAAACATTAACAAGGTCTTTTCATAATTCGAAATTTGAATAATCTGATAACATTAATAAAAACTGTAAATGGTAAGTGAAAACAAAATGCCGAAAATAATAGCTATGATTCCAGCCCGCATGGGAAGTAAAAGAGTTAAAAATAAAAATCTAAGAATGATAAAAGATAAACCGTTGATTAATTATATAATTGATGCAACGGTCGAAACAAATATGTTCGATGCTATATATATTAATTCCGAAGCAGATATTTTTTCGGAGATTGCTGATAAAAGTGGAATAAAATTTTATAAAAGGCCGGATAAGCTGGCTTCCGATGAGGCTACAAATGATGACTTTATGCTGGATTTCATGGAAAATGTTGAATGCGACATAGTCATTCAGCTGCTGGCTACTTCACCATTTATTTCAAAGGAGGAAATCAAAGCTTTTACTAAGCAAATGATTGAAGAGAATTTCGATACTCTGGTTTCTGTTAAGAACCATCAGATAGAATGTCTATTTGAAAATTCTCCAATTAATTTTAATAATAAGGAAAAAACACCACCGTCACAATTTCTAAAACCAGTACAGGCTTACGCCTGCGGTATTATGGGTTGGAAAAGTGAAAAGTTTAAAGAGAATATCAAAAAATATGGCGCTGCTTATCATGGTGGTGATGGTAAAACAGGCTTTTTTGAACTGAAGGGGTATTCAGCCATAGATATTGATACTGAGGATGATTTTCTATTAGCAGAGGCAGTTGCTGAGAAAAAATGGAAACTATCCCAGAATTCAGTAACTCCTCCCAAATATTACCTCCCGAATGGCGAAATGGAAATTTCTGAAATTGATGTACTCTCTATTCTGAAAAATGATGGTATTCAATATCTCGATGAATTTGATAATGAGAATAATCAGTTATCGAATATCGAAAATATTATTAAAAATATGCCACCAGCCACTTCCTGGAGCCAGAGAATAATAAATACTAAAAGCAATTGCGCCACTTTAGTTCACCAGTTACCGGGTGAGGGGAACCGGCTGCATTACCATGAAAATTGGAATGAGTGGTGGTACATAGTTAAAGGAAAATGGTTGTGGGAAATTGATGGCAAAGAGATGAAAGCACGAG
>JABMRT010000081.1 GCA_013202295.1 Candidatus Zhuqueibacterota bacterium | reverse complement strand
ATTATCCCAATCCCTTTAACACTAGAACAATCATAAATTACGATCTGAATAAAACCGATCATACTAGATTAATTCTGTATGATGTGCATGGTCGGGAGATGGCTGTGCTGGTGAATGAAGTGCAGAATACGGGTTCGCATTCAGTAATGCTGGATGCTGATGATTATCCCAGCGGTGTTTATTTTTACTGTCTTGAATCGGGTGATCAGATTATGACAAGGAAGATGACGTTGTTGAAGTAGCTCAAGATCCGATTGGTTTTGAAGCCTGTGCCTCGAAAACGCACGGGCTTTTTTTGTGTCGGGCTTTCCATTTTTTGGCTTTACTATCCTGTTAATATTCATTATTTTAAACATGTCTTATCCATCAAAATCATGAGGATTCTTGCATGTCGAAACCGCTCTCTGACAAACAAAAGCATGTCATTCGTGCGAAATACAAAACAACATCCGTAGAGCATTTGGCTAAAGAACTGAAAGCCGATCCTGCCATGGTCCAAACCGTCATCGATCAATTGAAGCCGGCATTGGCTCCAGAAAAAAAACGGGTGTTCACCGTTCTGACCATGGCCTTTCCATTGATCTTGCTGCTTCTGCTTGAACTGGGTCTGCGTCTGTTCGGTTATGGTGGTGATTTGAGATTGTTTGTGCCTGCGACTGATCCGGGAGTTGAGGATTATTATCGGATCAATCATGACGTGGCCCGGCGCTACTTCTACATGCAGAATACCATTCCCAGACCGACGAAGGATTTATTCCTGAAACAAAAGCCTGAAAATGGATACCGCATCTTCGTGCTCGGCGGTTCGACCGCTGCCGGATTTCCTTATGGCAACAACCTGACATTCTCACGCATCCTCAACAAACGGCTAGATGTGGCGTTCCCGGACAAGCGCATCGAAGTCATCAATGTGTCCATGGCTGCGATTTGCAGTTACACTTTGGTTGATTTTATGGATGAGATCCTTGCCATGGCCCCGGATGCGCTTCTGGTCTACGCGGGGCACAACGAATTTTATGGCGCGATGGGTGTAGGTTCCATGGAGTCTCTGGGTAAGAATCCAGCTCTTGTCCACACGTACATGAAACTTCGCAACTTTCGGATCTATCTCATGATGCGGGATCTAATCGGGAAGTTCCGCAAGACGTCGAGTCAACTCATCCACGGTGCGACCGAGGTGGATCCCACGGCCACACTCATGGCCCGGATCGTATCCGAGAAAATCATCCCATTGGACAGCCCGTTGTATCAGAAAGGGGCTCGACAGTTTGAGAGCAACATGATCCGGATTATGGACAAAGCAGCCGAAGCCGGTGTGCCGGTTATCCTGAGCGATTTGGTCAGCAATGTCCATGACCAAAGTCCATTTGTTTCCGTGCATACCGATGAAAATCCAGAGGCGAATACGGTTTATAAACAGGCGCAGCAATCCGAACGCTCGAAAAATTATGATGAGGCCAGAACTGAATACATCCATGCCAAGGATTTGGATGCGCTACGGTTCAGAGCGACCGAATTGTGGAATGACATCCTTCAAAAAATCAGTAAGAAATATCAAACTCCGCTCGTCCCGATGAAGGACATCTTTGAATCAGAATCTCCACATGCTTTGACTGGGGACAATTTAATGGTGGACCACCTGCATCCCAATATGGATGGTTATTTTATTATGGCCGACGCGTTTTTCAATACGATGCACGAAAATGCTTTCATTGCTCCTGAATGGGAGGCCAGCCGAATCGTGGAATTAGCCACTCAAAAAAATAGCTGGGCCATTTCGCCACTTGACAGTGTGTATGCTGAATTGAGCATCCGGTATCTCAAGGGCAGCTGGCCCTTTCAGCCGGAGAACCGCCCCAATCACGCGATGGATGATTTCATCCAAAAGAATCAGGTCGACTCTTTGGCGATTTATGCCTTGATGCGCAATGAAATCAGCCTTGAGCAGGCAAACTTCCGGCTTGCCGAGTATTATGAAAGCAAAGGGATGGATGCCTGGGCCTTGAAAGTGTATAAGGCGCTCTATTATGCCATTCCCCATGAGGTACTTTTTTATCACAGGGCCGGAAACCTCTTGGTGAAGCAACAGAGGTTTGACGAGGCTTATGATGTATTTAAACAATCCAACAGAATCAAAATCAATTTTCATGCGATCAAGTGGATGGGGCAGATTCATCTGATGCGCAATCAGCTCTTTGAGGCCATCCCCTTACTAGAGAAGGCAATTACACTGGACAAGCCGGATGATCAGATCTTGTACAATCTGGGGCGCGCTTACATCCAGACATTGCAATTATTAAAGGCTCAAAAGATTGCGGAACAGATCCAGACACAGAGTCCCGGATCGCCCTTTGTACAGCATTTGGGTGCACAGATCCGGAAGATGCGGCCCATTCTGGAAAAGATTGGCCAATTGAATCAGGAGGCACATCAATATATCGGGTCAAAAGAGTATGCAAAGGCCACAGCCAAGTTGGATGAATCGATCCACTTATGTGAAAACGAAACAGCCAATTTGCTCTCTGCTCAAGTTTATATTTATTTGAAAGAATATGAGACGGCACTGGAATACATCAAGAAGGCGCTTTTCTATAATCCTCATGACACACGATTGTTATACCGGGCCGCGGGTCTTTATCTTCAAACCGGCAAGAAACAGAATGCCAGTGAACTCCTGGATCAAATCTATCAGATTGAACCTGAGTTTGTGGATACCATGAGGCTGGGTGAACAACTGGACTCACAGGTGACAAATTTTGACAACTTTCCATAAATCGATGACATGATAGTCATGCGCCCTATGTATACTATATATTGGCAGACCGATCCCTATAATCGGTGACTTATATTCAGGTTTGATTCATGATTCGAGGCTCTTTTCCGATCCAATAAAAGAATGCATGATGTTGGAGGATTTTTGAAAAAACGCGTACTTGTTCCAATCGTATTGTTTTCCGCTCTCTCACTTTTCGCAACCGAGATTCCCAAACGGATCCATCACGCTCAACCGCTTCAATCCAGCACGCCCGCTATAGACGGACGGCTCGACGACGCTTGCTGGCAGGGGGAA
This sequence comes from Candidatus Zhuqueibacterota bacterium, assembly GCA_013202295.1. Lineage (GTDB taxonomy): Bacteria > Zhuqueibacterota > QNDG01 > QNDG01 > JABMRT01 > JABMRT01. Next base: position 6,083 of record JABMRT010000081.1, on the reverse strand, counting down.
GGCTGGACCGGTGATTTTATTCAGCAGCAGCCCAATGAAGGTCAGCCCGGCAGGGAGAAGACCACGTTTAAAATCCTCTATGACGAGCGTTATGTTTATGTCGCGATTCACTGTGATGACCGATCTCCGAAAGAGATGGAGGTCCGATTCTCGCGAAGAGATAACTTTGCCGGAGATTGTGTGGGCATTTGTTTTGACAGTTATAATGATCAGCGTACTGGATATGAATTCAATATTAATTCTGGCGGGGGCAAGATCGATCTGATGCAAATGGATACCGGAGCGGACTGGTTTATTGATTATAACTGGGACGCGGTCTGGGATGGCAAGACTGCCATTGAAGATTCCGGATGGGCCGCTGAAATGCGCATTCCGTTCAGTCAGCTTCGATTCGCGGGAAAAGAAGAGCAGGTCTGGGGTCTGCATGTCTGGCGGTGGACGCATCGATATATGGAGGAATCCCAATTTCAGCTCATTCCCCTGGACTCACAGGGGCGTGTGCATCGGTTTGGCATCCTAAAGGGGATCAAGGAAATTCCCAGCCCGAGACGTGTGGAGTTCTTGCCCTATTTAAACGGCAGTCTGAAAACCTTTGAACCAATCGCTGGCAATCCATTCAAGGAATCCGGTCGGAAGCAAGTTTGGAACATGGGGCTTGATGGCCGAATCGGATTATCCGGAAATTTCAATCTCGATTTTACGATGAATCCTGATTTCGGGCAGGTGGAGGCGGATCCCTCCGTAGTCAACCTTACGGCTTTTGAAACCTTTTACGACGAGAAGCGGCCCTTTTTCATGGAGGGCAAGCAGGTGCTTGACTTTGACGTTGCAGGGCAGCCGCTTTTCTATTCCCGACGCATCGGGCAATCCCCCCATTATTATCCCAATCTTCAATCCGGTGAATACACAGACGTGCCGGACAATACCACAATTCTCGGCGCGATGAAAGTCACAGGCAAAACTTCGACGGGCTGGACCCTGGGCTTGTTGAGCAGTGTCACAGCGAAAGAGTCCGCGGAGATTCGAAGCGGCAGTGAAACGCGTGACATGACAGTAGAACCCCTGACAAGCTATACCGTGGCCCGGTTGCAGCGTGATTTTAATAAGGGCAATCACGCGCTGGGTTTGATGTTGACCGCTGTGAATCGCAGCATCGGCGAAGCACATCTTGAATTTCTTCCACAGGCAGCATATACAGGCGGGATTGACGGTACCCTTCAGTGGGCAGATCGTACCTATTATATCAATGGCAAGGCCGTGTTCAGTCACGTTACAGGGCATGAAGACGCCCTGGCGCGGATTCAGCAATCGCCGGTTCATTTTTTTCAACGCACGGACGCGAGCCATCTTTCTTTTGATTCTACTCGAACCCAGATGAGCGGGACCGGTGGCGAGATCGAAATCGGCAAGGGCGGTAACGGACGCTGGCGCTTTGAGGAATCCTTCACATGGCGGTCACCGGGACTCGAGTTGAATGATGTCGGATTCCTGAGTTATACAGATTTGATTGAACAAAGTACGGAAGCCGCGTATGTGGTCAATGATCCTGTCGGCTTATTAAACAATTACAGCCTTTCAATCGAACAATCCAACCTCTGGAACTTTGACCAGGTCGCCCTAGGTCAAAAGGGGGAGTTGTACGGAAGTGTTCGGTTTGTGAATTTCTGGGGAGTGCACGGATTTGTTGAAGGTGAGGTCAATCCATTGCAGACACATTTACTCCGGGGTGGTCCAGCCATGCGACTGCCTGATGCGCTCAAATGGCATCTTCATTTGCAGAGTGATTCGCGAAAGAGGGTACAAGTCAACCTGGGATATTTTAAAACAAACTTTGATGATGGTATTTCCAGTCAGTGGGAGATCTGGCCCGATCTTCATGTTCGCGCAACCGATCATATCGATTTCTCTTTGATGCCCCGATATTCCGAAAACACAGATAACTGGCAATATGTCACAACACAAGACATGCTTGTCGATTCTGAATCCTCTTCTCGCTACATCCTCGGACAGATTGATCAGAAAACCTTTTCTCTTACCCTCCGGTTGAATTATTACATCACGCCCGATCTGTCGATTCAATACTACGGGCAGCCCTTCGTATCAGCGGGCCGGTACTCTGATTTTAAGACGGTGGCTGATTCCAAAGCTGCTGCGCAGGAAGATCGCACGGTTGCACTCACAGAGGATATGATCACCATTGATCCAGAGACCTCCGCCTATCTGGTTGATGAAGATGGGGATGGCTTTGAGAATTATCAATTCGATAATCCGGATTTCAACTTTCGGGAGTTCCGCAGCAATCTGGTATTGCGCTGGGAGTATAAACCGGGATCTACCTTCTATCTGGTCTGGACCCATGGCAGAAGCAACACCATCCCCAATGGTGCATTCGATTTTCGCCGTGACATGGAAGATTTGTTTGATGTTTATGCCAATAATGTTCTGATGATTAAGGTCAATCATTGGTTTTCAATGTAATATTGGCGATAGACTTCGCTTGAAATTAGATAGCGAGTGTTTTAACTTACACTGCATCTAAAAAAAATAAAGGAATCCAACATGCGAAACATAATTGCTATTTCCCTGTTATTAATCGGATCTCTCTTGACTTCCGTGTCTGCTCAACCTGCTGATACGCAAATTGAATCCATCGCGGATTATGAAGACTGGGGCTGGACCTCTATAGTGCAGCAGAACGATCTGATCACGATTGCGACGGTTCCGGATATTGGCGCACATATCATGCAGTATGATCTGGGTGATCATCAGTCCATGTACATTGATCAAAATGATTTTGGTAAAGTTTACGCGAATACCGGCGGCAGTCCATGGAGCAACGGCGGTGGGTACGGCGGTTATAAAACCTGGCCGGCACCGCAGGATAATTGGGGCTGGGAGCCGCCAGCGAAACTGGCCTGGGGAATTTATGAGAGTCAGATTGTGGTCAATACGACTGATTCGACCTCGCTGTTTGTCTCCAGTCCTGTGGAGACAGATGCGAGAACGCCTGACCTGCGTTTTGAACGAAAATCCACGATTTATAAAGGTTCAAGCCGCGTCCGCGTGGACCAGACCATTATCAATGAAGGATCCACAAAGGCAACCTGGAGCGTGTGGGATGTGACCCAATGTTTGACGCCCAACAATAATGACTACTGGGTATATTTTCCGATCAATCCCAACAGTTCAAATGGTTCAAGCGGTGTGCGGAAAGACGGAGCTTCGGATGCCTGGGTCGGTGAAGTGGCGCCCGGTATTTACGGCGTACAGTTCAAGCCGGATAACAAAAAGATTTTTGCCGATTCTCACAAAGGCTGGATCTGTTATGTGGATGAAGGTGCGGGAAAGGCATACGCAAAAACATTCCAAATCTGGGAAGATGCGACCTATCCCGATCAAAATGGCCGCGTTCAGGTCTGGGTCAATGGAAGCCCTAGATATCTTGAGGTTGAGGTGACGAGTCCACTGGTCGCACTTGATGCCAATGGCGGCAGGTACACCTTTACCGAAGACTGGGGAGCAGCCAAAGTGAGTGGGCCGATTCTCGTTGTAAATACGGTCGGGGCTGTGGCCCGCGCGCTTGACCTTGATAATGTCACAGGGAACCTTGTCGGGAACTACGGTGTTTTTTACATCGGAACGGTTAAGGTAGTTGCCATTGAACAGGGTACCGGAATGCCGACAGAACTCTATCAGCAGTCTGTGACTCCGCTTGAAAATCTCCAATTAAATGTTGCGGTCAATATCCCTGAAAATACCCATCGTGTTGAAGTCCGCATTTACGATTCAGAAGAAATATTGAAGGGTGTTCTTGATTTTGCGACACCGGAAGAATTAAGTTCGGTAAAAGAAATTCCAGTAGCTCAACCGCAAGGCATTGAACTCAGTCCGAATTATCCCAATCCGTTCAACAGCCACACCACAATCGCTTTTCGTCTGGATCAGAAACAAGCCATCCGACTTGCAGTCTACGATATTCAGGGACGGCAGCAGGCGCTCCTTGCCTCCGAAGTTTTAGATGCCGGATCGCATTCGCTGCAATGGGATGCCTCCAATTTACCGGGCGGTGTGTATTTCGCGCGGATTGAAGGGGAGAGCTTCCAAAAAACTGTAAAAATGGTTTATATGCCTTAGCAATGATGAATTATGAATTGTGAATTATGAATTATAAATTCCGAAATCATGAGGATGGGGAGGGTCCATGATCCTTCCCATTCTGGCATTGATCGGTGGGTTGGCTCTACTGGCGTGGAGCGCGGATATTATGATCGACGGGGCATCCGGTACGGTCCGTTACATGGGACTGCCGTCGCTTCTGATCGGTATGTTGATTGTGGGATTCGGATGTCTCTGCCTGAACTGGCCTCTGCTGTGGGCGCTGTACGATGGAAAGGTGTTTCCCTGAATCCTGAGACCGGGGCGATTCATGTGGTGGCGTGCGAAAATGGGGCGTATTATGCAGAAAGACAATAGGTGATTGACTATTGGTAAAAGGCCATAAAGTGTATATATTTTACTCGCAATCCACAATAACTGTAAAGGAAATTATCATGAGAGTTAAAGTCATTATCTCCATTTTACTGATAGGATGTGTAATCACATCCGCATTCTCTCAACCTGCGGACACGCAAATTGAATCCATCGCAGATTATAAAGACTGGGGCTGGACCTCAATCGTGCAGCAGAATGGTCTGATCACCATTGCGACCGTGCCTGTGATTGGCGCGCGTATGATGCAGTACCAGCTCGGTGAGTATGGATCGATTTACAGAAATCCCTCCATACTAGGAGACACCCATCCGCCGCAAAATAATAATCAATGGTACAATTACGGTGGATTCAAGAACTGGCCTGCTCCCCAGAGTGTCTGGAACTGGACTCCGCCACCAGTTCTCGATTACGGGGAATATGAATCAGAGATCCAAATTAATACACCGGATTCCACCATGCTGTTTGTCCGCAGTCCGGTGGAACAGTGGAAAGCGCCGGGCATTCAATTTGAACGGAAATCCACCCTGTACAAAGGCACCAGTCGCGTGCGTATGGATCAGACTATTATTAATACAAACAGCTCGATGAAAAGCTGGAGCATGTGGGATATCACACAGCAAATCGTGCATCATCCCTCTGATAACGACTATGAGAATTTCTGGGTTTATTTCCCCCTGAATCCCGAAAGTACGTTCGGGGATGACGGGATTTACTGGGGATCGTCCTGGGGCACCCCTTCTACTATCAACTACGGTGAAGTCGCGCCCGGGATCTTTGGGTTGCAATATGCTCCTGAATCAAGCAAAGTGTTTGGTGATGCACCCGAAGGTTGGATCTGCTTCGCGGATGAGGGTGAAGGTGTGATTTTCGCTAAAACGTTTGAACTTCACGATAATATAGAATACCCAGATGACGGTGGAATTGTACAAGTCTATACCTCACCGGGAGGGGATTACCTTGAAGTCGAGGTAGTTAGCCCGATTATCAATCTTGCACCGAACGGTGGCAATTTTACATTTACGGAAAATTTCTGGGCAGCCAAAGTAAATGGTCCAATTCTTAAAGTCAATGAGATCGGAGCCACCGCTCGTGCGTTAGATTTTGATAATACAAACGGCAATGTGGTCGGGCGTTACGGTGTATTTTATGTAGGGACTGCGCAGGCGCTTGTCCTCAATGCTGAGGGTGCGGTACTTGTTCAGGGTGTGACTTATGATGTGACACCTCTTGAAACATTCTCATTGAATGAAGCTATCGATATTCCCGAAATAGTGGGTGCGCGCGTGGCCATCCAGGTGAAGGATTATGCAGGCAATGTGGTCGGGATGTTGGACGAAGCCACGGTTGATCAGATGACCTCAGTCGATAATGATCCGACCACACAGCCAGATCGGGTTCAGCTCGCTCAGAATTACCCCAATCCATTCAACAGCCGCACCATGATCGCGTTCCGTCTGGACCAGAAACAAGCCATCCGACTCGCAGTTTATGATATTCAGGGACGGCAGCAGGCACTCCTTGCCTCCGAAGTCTTAGATGCCGGATCGCATTCGCTGCAATGGGACGCTTCCGCATTACCGGGCGGTGTGTAT
>JABMRT010000080.1 GCA_013202295.1 Candidatus Zhuqueibacterota bacterium | reverse complement strand
TGTTTGAAGTCATTAATTTCTTAGAATTAACGTTAAACTCTGATATGTAAACAAATATTCACATAAATAAATGTGTTGCCATGAGCTACGCAACCTAAAGTTGGACCTAGGTCAACAAAATTTGGTTAATTTTACGTTGGATTTGTAAATTAAATCAGGGTTTCTTCGTTACCTATAAGATCTGCCCCTCTCTGGCTAAAATCATGTGTCCGCCCCTTCTCTTTATAAAACATTCCTGGCCGTAAACTTCAAGAAACAACCTTGGATAAACCGGCAATACCGGAAAATAATACGACAATCGCGAAGAGAAGTGAAGGATTCTATTGTTTCATTGACATCTACATTCTCCATGATACAATGACAAAGGTTCTATATTTAGTTTTAACAAAATAGAAGATTAATCGGAATTATGCAAATCATTCGGGGAGGATGAAGAATCATCCTGATGGGATGGATCAATCCTCAAATCCGAATCTGACATAATCATAAAGATCTGGCTGTCCCGGAGCGAGATAAAGTTCAGGCGGCGAACCTAGCACCATGATCGTCGAGCCATAGCAAAAAGGATGGCTGATGGGACGGCCCGCGTTCCATTTGGTGGAGCTCAGAATTTTCTGAATTTCTTTAAATCCGATCTGATAATCAACCTTTTCCAGCGCCTCTTTCATTGTCTCAAGACGGGAACAATAGTCATAATTCGAAACATGTGGACGCGCCAGATAATGATTGGTATGGTATGTCACTTTCGAATTCTTCTCGGATACAAAAGAGTGGATCTTCCGACCGTCACATTCAAGACTGACAGCTTCTTCCGGACCACCCACAATATAATTTTGCGCCTTGGCGTGATTGACAGATTTAATAAATGAAACAGCATCTTTAATAGAGGTCTGTTCTAGTGTAGTCCGGATGACAAACGCGACAGGCAGTCCCTTCAAATCGGGATTGAGTCCCGACAGCCCATTTGCTGTGATTCCGATCCCTTTGCTGTTCATACCGTTTAATGCCAACAATCCGGGAGCGGTAAGGACATAGGATTCAAGGTCAAGACTGTCATACTCAATATGTAACAGGGTGGGAAAACCATGCAGGAAATAAGGAGGATCCATATTCTGAGCCACAATACAGGGCGCGTCATCCGTATGGCTCACACCGATGGCAGTGCAGCGTTTCGGTTGCGTCTCGTTGAGGTAGGTTAAAAACTCCTCGCCCATTTGAAACAGGAACAGCGTTTCGAAATCGACATCCGCACCATCGGCGATGCCTCGCACCTCATCAAGCAAAGCTGGATTCCACTGCTGAATCGCATTCTGATATCGAATCTTCGCCAGGTATTCGGTCTTAACACTATCAATCTGCAATTCATGCATTTGCTCCACGTGCGCTTCAAATTGATTGAGGATCGCATGAACCTCCTCCATCAATATCTGTCCGTGGATCAGCCCCCGATTGTACGGAGATCCGGAGAGCTCAACCACTCTGATCTCTCGCGGTTCAGGAGTTGAACAAAAGCAGAAAAGGTAACCAAGCAGAAATATGGGAAATATTTTTCTCATCGCAATAAAGTGATTTTCTTCATGGCCCTGAATGATCCTGCCTGCAATTGGATAATATACAATCCGGATGCTTGCTGCACACCGCTAAGATCTGTGCCATCCCAGAGAACATGATAACGTCCCTGCATCTGCTTTTCATCCACCAAAGTTTGGACGAGTTTGCCCAGCACATTATAGACTCGGATGAGAACACAATTCTCTTCCGGTAATTTATAATCAATCTGCGTTTCGGGATTGAATGGATTCGGGAAATTGGGATAGAGTACATATTCATTCGGAACAGCCTGTATTTCATCTGGAACACTTGTATCAACAAGTTTAAGCGAGACATTGTCGATAGTCACATTCGGGCTGGACTGACCACAGTTAAATACCACACGCGCATTGGCATCGATTGCGGACTCCATATTAAACTCATAAGAGAATTGCTGGGGAATTGGAGTAATAAATGTAGGGCCGAGCTGACTATAATTGGTATATGGAGAGACATCTTGACCGACCTTGGCCTCGATGGATCGGGATGCATCCGCCCATGCATCAAACTCGAATACATAGGTGTGTCCCTGAATCAGGAGAATGTTGTTCTGCCTGATTTGCACATCATAGACATTGCTGCCCGCATTGGAAATATCAATTTGGGCTGCGCCATCGTCAATAGACCATTCTCCCTCACCAGAACCCTGCAGCTCCCATGTCCATCCATTCTTACCATCAGAAAAGTCACCATTGATCACAAGATTATCTCCGGGATTGGTGGAGTTCACATACACCTGTACTTGATTGGAATACCCACTCTCCTGACTACTGTGATTCACAGCAGTTACACGAATCCAGTGAGACCCATTCTCTAAACCATAAATCTTCTTTAAGGTAGTCTTGGATGTATCGAGTATTGTGGTTGGATTTTGACTACGCCCGGAATAGATATTGTAATGATCCACATCCGGATCACCGAATTTATTGAAAAGCAACGTCACATTATCAATACCAGGTTCAACTTCAAGTACGGGCACATCCACCATCCCATCCCAGGCGAAACGATGCACGCGGTAACATTCAGAAGCATATACAAAATCCATATGAAACGCCTTGCTGCCATCCGGTCTGATCTCTGTCAGTTTAGGGAGAGAGCTCTGTGCCCAGTTTATCAACATGTTTCCATTTGGGAGCTGTTGTGCATTACTCATATGATGCGAATACCACCCGGCTTCCCTGTATTCCCAGATCAGTGTGGCTGTCATCAGATCTGTATTGAGTTGGTATTTCACAGCACGTGAAACCGAGGGATTATGCCCGTTGCCATTGTCGAATGCGGTATAAATTCCTCCACCGAGTGCCCTGGCCGCGTGCTGGTTTCTGGTGCCTTGCAGAGGATCGTCAATGAAAGTAAACTGATTGTGCGCACCACCCAGGCGCCAGATGAAGTCTCCGGTTCCCCGTTCAATCTTTGTAATTTCACTGAGATGCCGGCTGGAAAGAATGATGTTATCATCATCGTCAATATCAATGGCATTCATGTGAGGGAACCTCATTGAGGAGCTCGTCAAAGATTCCAATTCCACATCGGCTATATCAAAATGATCCAGAGCCCACCATTGAAAAATACATTCATCATCAGCCGTGAATTCCTGAAGACCGGTTTCACCGATACTTGCGTCTGGAGGACCGCCCCAGGGAGTCAAATCAATGGAAACCCATCTGAGTCCGATGAGCAGGTATCCACCATCATCACGCACTTGAAGTTCATGTTCATCTGTTGAGACACCATCGCCAGTGGCGTGAAAAGTCTTAATGAAATTAAAATTTTCATCAAACGCGATAAATCCATCCCTATTACCATAGTCGTCATTGCTTTGTATCCTCATGGTAATCCACCCGTTCCTCTGTACCTTGAAGTCGCGCCGTTCAGCCAGTGTCTGCATGTACCAGACCGGAGATCCGGTGTTGTCAAAAATCACATTATAAGGCCTGCCCGGTCCGCCACCGCGATTGTCGATAAAAATATAATCCGTACTGGGATTGTCATTCACAGTAATCTCAACATGAGGAAAGTCACTTGGCACAGAAACTCCATTGGGCATGATCATCGCCTGAGAAGCAGAAAATCTCTGCAAAGGTTCTGGTGAATTGATGGAAACAGCATCATCCGCCTCCTTCATTACTTCATAATCGGACACGATGTGCTTAATCACTTTGAATTGATAAGTAATGGGTTTGATATCTGTCTTTTTCGGAGAATTGATGACTGGCGTGAGAGTCACCGTCACCATCTCTTCGGGAATAAATGGAGTGTCAGGCATGAAAAGGACTGTTTTCTGATCGGATGCAATTTTGGTCTTTCCAGTGTGAATTCCGCTTTCTTCCCCTGTAATGGATACAAATACCTCCAAGTTCTTTACCTGTGCGGGTAATATTTGTTCAAAGCGGATAATCAGCGTGGTTCCGGATGAGACAAATTTTGAATCAGGTTTTGGGTAAAGGTATTGATAGCCTTGATCGTGATATCCTGAAAATAATGAAGTAATCAAGAGTAAAAACAAAATCGTATCAACAAATATTTTCTTAAAGGACATTTGATCCCTTCTGTTTTTTATAGATAGGTGCATAAAGTGGGACAAAGATTGAATCAAAATATAGGATTAATCTGAGAAAATCAAGTAATTCACAAGATCAAAAAAAACGTTCTCGATATTATTTTATATCGGGAACGTTGGGAATCGACTATTTTCAATTTAGGATTATCTTAACAGGGTTATTTTCCTCACTGCCTTGAATGATCCGGCTTGCATGGAAATAAGGTAGAGTCCACTTGCTTGCTGTACGCCGTGAGAATCCCTTCCATCCCATAAAACCTGATGCTGTCCGCTTGACAGTGCTTCATCCAGCAGTGTACTCACTAATTTGCCAGCAACATTATATATGCGAATAAGCACGTCGCTTTTAGCTGGGATCTGATAATCAATCCGTGTTTCTGGGTTGAATGGATTTGGATAATTTTGATGTAGCGCATAATTCAGCGGTATTGCAGACTTTTCGGGTACATTGCTGGTTGTATTCACAAATCGAAGCCAGTTCAGGTTCTGACCTTCCTCAATGATATTGAGTCGTAATACAATATTGTCGTCACCCTCTAGTTCAACGCCCGATTGTGTAAGCGTCACGTACTCCTGCCAATCACCTGTTGATTCCACATTGAATGTGGCCAGGGACTCTCCATCAAGTTCAACTTCAAGCACACCACCCCCGGGATCAGAAGCAACTCGGTATTCAATATTATAAATCCCCGACTCAACATTCACGGTATATTCAAGCCATTCTCCTGGATTGACATATCCGATATTGTATCCCCCATCCACATCATCCGCTGTCTCAACATCCACATTATCATCGGGCCTGTATTCCGGATTTCCACTCCTTGCATCATCATCATGATAGGCGATGCCCTCACCGCCGAAATCATACTCCTCGCATTGAATCGTGCCGGGCAATTCATGAGGAGATCCTAAAAAGGAATACTGTTCAAGTTTCTGACCCACCCTGACATTGTCGATTGTGACATTGGCATTTGACTCACCCATATTGAACACAACGCGTCCATTGGCATCACTGGCCGATTCCATATCAAATTCATAGGAAAACCGATCGGGAATCGGTGTAATGAATGTGGGTCCAATCTGGCTGTAATTCGTGTAGGGAGAACTATCCTGCCCGACTTTGGCTTCTATTGTGCGGGAAGCATCCGCCGAGGCATCAAATTCAAACATATAGGTATTGCCCTGAATCAGGGGGATATTATTCTGTCTGAGCTGCACAGCATAGACAGCGCTGCCGCCGTTTGTGATTTGGATGTTCGCAGCGCCATCCACAATCGACCAGGTTGCATCACCGGCTCCCTGAAGTTCCCAAGTCCAGTCATTCTGACCGTTGGAAAAATCTCCGTTCTGGACAAGATTTGTACCAGGTGTCACAAAGCTTACATAGACCTGTTCCTGATTTGAATATCCACTCTCCAGTCCTCCATTGTCAACGGCTGTAACCCGGATCCAGTGATACCCATTGTCAAGATTATAAATTTTCTTCAAGGAGGTATTTGATGTGTCAAACACTGTGGTTGGATTCTGACTGCGGCCAGAGTAAATCCTGTAATAATCCACATCAGGATCACCAAATTTATTCATGAGCAATGTGATGTTATCAGGGGCCGGTTCAACATCCAGCACAGGCACTTCGGCCATGCCATTCCATGCGCATCGATGCACCCGATAACATTCTGAGTTATAGACAAAATCCATATGAAACGCCTTGCTGCCATCCGGTCTGATCTCTGTCAGTTTCGGAAGATAACTTTGTCCCCAGTTGATTAGCATATTTCCATTTGAAAGTTGCTGTGCATTGCTCATGTGCTGAGAAAACCATCCGTCTTCATTGTATGACCAAATCAGTGTGGCTGTCATCTGACTGGTGTTGATCTGATATTTCACAGCCCTTGAAATAGGCGGATTATGACCATTCCCATTGTCAAATGCAGTATAAACTCCTCCACCGAGAGCTCTGGCCGCATGTTGATTTCGTGTCCCCTGTAATGGATCATTAACAAACGTAAATTGGTTATGCGCGCCACTCAAACGCCAAATAAATTCACCCGAATTTCTGTGAATTTTTGAGATTTCACTGAGATGGCGACTCGATAAAATAATATGTCCATCATCATCAATATCAATCGCATTCATATGAGGAAAACGAATATAGGAAGAGTTCAAACTTTCTCCTTCGAGATCCCCGATATTAAAATGATCGAAGGCAGCCCACTGAAAGATCAATTCATCATTCGCAGTGTACTCCTGAATACAGGTCTCACGAACAGTCGCGTTGGGATTTCCACCGTAGCTGCTCAAATCAACATTTTGTACATCTCTGCGGCCGATGACCAACCAGCCGCCATCTTCGAGTACTTGCAGTTCATGCTCATCGGTCGTGTACCCATTCGTAGCGCGGAAAGTCTTCACATAATCATAGCTCCCATCCAGCGCGATGTGTCCCCATCCGGAACCACCATATCCTCCACGGATCAGCATGGTGATCCACCCGTTCGGTTGCACTTTAAAATCACGCCGTTCATCGTTCGGATGAATATACCAGACAGGTGATCCGGTATTGTCAAAGATGACATTATAGGGCCGGCCCGGTCCACCACCGCGGTTGTCGATGAAGATATAATCTGAGGAGGGATTGTCATTGACTGTGATCTCCACATGAGGAAAATCACTCGGCACTGAAACACCGTTCGGTAAAATCGTCGCCTGAGAGGAGGGACGTTTCTGAGACGGTTCATATCGATGGATTGATTCCCGTTCATCTACTTCGTTTAATACGGAATAATCGGCCACACTTGATGCAATCACAGTAAACTGATAGTTGATAGATTCAATAGATGATGATTGGATGATAGGTGCGAGTGTCACTGTAACTGTTTCGCCAGGTTGGAAGTATTCATCCGGAGTGAAGATAACTGTTTTTTGATCGGATGCGATTTTACTCTTACCAAAATGGATACCGCTCTCCTCACCTGAAACGGAGATGAACTTATCTAAATTCTGAACTTGATCAGGCGATATACTCTCAAAACGTATGATCAATGTTGTCGCTTCAGATGCATATTTCGCATCAGGCTTTGGATGCAGATATTGATATCCCTGTTCTGGATAGGCTGAAATCAACACGCTGTTCGATATGAGATACAAACCCATAACCAGAATAATTTTCCGTAAAGACATTTGACCCTCTCTTGTTTATCTATGGACAGTGACACATAATACCACAAAGATTGAACCAAAATAGAGGATTAATCGGAGAAAATCAAGCACTTCGAGCATAAAAAAACATCCTCCTTGCAAGGAGGATGTTTTGAATTTATCTCTGCAAATGACTTGTTGTATTATCTAAAATTCATCCATACAAGAGATCATCTTTGAGGCTTAAAACGAGCCATCAAATGGATCAATCTCCACTTCTTCTTCATCCTCCTCTTCTACCTCATCCCGCTCCCGGAACTGCTCTTCAAGTTTGGCCTGATCCTCACGCTTCTTGCGAATCCGCTGAATGGATTCCATGTAAAGGTCCTTTTGTTTCAGGGCCACTGCCTTTTTGTAATACTCCTCGGCCAGATCAAGATCCCCATCCATTTCAGCAGCAGCTCCCAGATTGTACCACACAGACGGTTCCTTTGGATGGATTACAGTCGCTTGCTCCCATGCATCCACAGCTTCGGGCCAAAGACCATTCTCAGCATATTTTTTTCCGGTCTTGATCAATCCCTTACCCGATTCGACATAGCGTGTTTCATCCACATAATGCGGGGCAATCATACCGACGAACTTGCGGCAAATTCCTCCTGATAGATTTGAAAGAATCTCACCTATTGGTTTTAAAGTCTTGTTGCTGCCCTCGATCACTTTGCCGCTATTGTAACTCTTGGAATCACTGTGAACAGCCAGCAGTTCCCCGGTTTCGACCTTCACTGCGCGAAAATTAATAGCTGCCGTACCGCGTCGTATCCGGTAATGCTGATCGACCAGCACTGTTTTCATAATCTCTTTTTTCACTTTGCTTTTCTTACCAGTAAAAATATTTTTTTGCTCTACCCATTCATATTTACCTGTACCCACCTTACGATGCACTTTCTCTTTTCCCCGCTCATCCTGTTCAACCTGATATTCAGTGACCTCTCCAAAAATCATGGCATCCACGCCCAGTAGTTTACCGATCTCCACTGCCGTAGCTTCATCCACCACGCCAGTCATACCCAGATTCTGTTCATCGAGAATCTGTTTCAGTTTGTCCCGTTCTAGAATGTCATAATAGTCTGTTTCCAGCAGATAAGCTTGTAACCGTGTTGCGATTTGACTTCCGGATCGGCCCTGGCCCTGAAAATCAGCGACTGCCAAAGTTCGAATACCCGGTAAATGAATAGCGGCTGGTTTCATCACTTGAACATTAATCGCTGCTGGCGGAGTACAAAAAAGGATAAAAGTCAATGAAATTATCAAAAGGCTTGACAAATGGATCTTAACATGCATGGGATTTCCCTCTCTTGAAGTTTAATAAAAACTGTGTTTCTGAATTATTGAAAGATATTGTTTTGATTATTAAATCCAAAGAATAATTTATATCTGTTAACGCAAAACAATCGAGGTTGTTTCAGACTTGGTTTTCGCTGAACGTATAAAAAGCGGATAATCCTTAAATGATTTCAGGATCATCCGCTCAACAAATCGAACAATGTTCTATAACTAAAGAATCAACCGTCCTTGAATGGTCATAAATTGACCCACTTTGTCTCCAAAATTGGGATAATAATGATACAGCACTCCCAGTTCAATCCATGTATTCATCCCGGCAGGG
Source organism: Candidatus Zhuqueibacterota bacterium (assembly GCA_013202295.1). Lineage (GTDB taxonomy): Bacteria > Zhuqueibacterota > QNDG01 > QNDG01 > JABMRT01 > JABMRT01. The sequence continues at coordinate 30,125 of JABMRT010000080.1, read as the reverse complement.
AAAGTGTAGCCGGTACCCGCAATGAAACCAAGAAGGATATCTCCGCTGCCAAGTGCTGCTGCACCAACCTTGGGATACAAGATACCATATCCGAAATCAAACAGAATGCGTTCATTCACATAACGTCGTCCCAAAAGCTGAAGATTCCATATTGACCACTCTGTGGATTTTGCAGTGAAGAAAAAACGCATGGATACATCAAGATCCGGTTTGAACTGAAGTCCAAGTATACCGCCGTACCCGAAGTTATTCTCAAATACATCTTTCATGTCGCCAAGCGGGATGAACATCCCCGCTGTGGGGCCCAGATAAACTCCTTTGACACGTTGTTGTGCTGGAGTGCGCTGCGATAATCCGGGCGAATAATCCTGATATCCCAGGGAACTGCCGGATTCTTCCTGAGTTTGAATCGATGTTTCTTCAATTCTTTCCGCCAAATCACCCTGGAGGATTGTCTCGTTTCCGACACGCTCAGTAACTTCGATGCGTGTCATATTAAATAACACATGGGTAACTTGTACAGTGGCGATATCTTTTTCTGTGCCTGCCTCGCGCCGGTACACGCGAAATAGATTGCCCGATTGAATACCATCAGCGCTGCCTGCATCGATCACAGCGGCATCGCCGGAACTGCGAAGTACACTAAATTCTTGAGCCATACTGGATGATGTCCAAAGACAGAGTAAGAGCAGCCCAATTATCCAAGAAGCGAATTGTCTTTGCTGCGCTTTCATTTGTCCCCCTATTATTTTCTAATTAAAATGAGTTCAATATAATTGTCTCAAACATTCGAAAACCGATCATTCACAAGCCCCCTTAAGGCCAATGATCCTGTATAACTTAATGTAAAACCAAAAGATGCAAATATTTAGCCAAAATGGTAGTGCTTGCGCACATCTTCAACAATTCGCCAGGTACATGACATACTCTTCGGCAATATCACCAGATCGCCCTTGCCCATCCGGACTGGCTCTCCGTCGCTTGGTTTCACCTCCACTGCCCCTTCAAGAAAGTAGCACGTTTCTTGTTCACCATAAAACCAGGGGAATTCCGAGACTTCTTTGGTCCAGATTGGCCAATTAAATACGCCAAGAGAATCGAGCTTGGTCTGATCCGGAGCGGAATCCACGATAATGATTGACATGTACTGTTCCCCAATATGCTGAAGTATAAAACCTCTAATGTTATACAAAGGGATTACATGATTCAGTATGTAATCCTGCAAAACGTGTTGATTAATTAATTGATGTCAATATTGCTTGTGGGAAAATAAAACAAAAATAATGGAAAATCAACACATATCTGATATTATTCAATTTATCGCTTTACAGACAATTCTGAGATTCAATGCGGGATTGCTGTCGATCCATCACAATTTTTATAAGAAGGATGGCTCCCAATCCGGTGAGAATACGTACGATCGAACCCGCACCAAAAACACCGGATACACCCATCCATTTCGAACCGAGATAAGCAAACGGGATATAGAGCACGAACATGTGGATGATCATCAATAACGAAGCATGTATCGGTTTTTTCATCACATTCAGTGCTGAATTGACAAGCATAATGACACTCTGCAATCCATAGCTGATGGGGATGATCCACATATAAAGCGCAATGAAGGACCGAACCTTCGGATCATCCGAGAAAAGTGCGGCAGCCCATCGAGCAGACACTGCAAGGAGCAATGTCATGAAAAGGCCCCAGAGGATGGCGAATCGGGTGGATAGAAAAATGCCTCGCCGGATACGATCGCATTTGCCAGCGCCCAGATTCTGACCGATAAAAGGACCCAGAACCGTGGCAAGCGCCATGATCACCGTCAGCGCGAACGCTTCAACTCGTGATCCCACACCAAATGCGGCGACTGCCTCAGTGCCATGCGACGCCACTATGCGTGTGATCACACCACTTCCGATTGGGATAATGATATTCGTCCCGGATACTGGAATCCCGACATAAAGAACATCGCGCCAGGATTTAAACAGTTGTTCAATGGAGGGACGGTTGAAACAGATCATTTTTTCACGGTGAATCAGAACATACAATGAAAGACCCATTGTAACTGCCCTTGCAATCACAGTGGCCAGTGCCGCGCCTTGAAGTTCCATTCGGGGGAATGGTCCGATGCCGAAGATGAGAAGTGGATCTAAAATCGCGTTGATACCCACCGCGAACAACATAATCAGACTGGGTGTACGTGTATCTCCCGTCGCCCTGATGACATTGTTGCCCATCATGGGAACAACCAGAAAAAGCATACCCGGATACCAAATCATCATGTATTGCCGAATGAGCGGAAGCAAGGCATCGGTTGCATTAAGCAAGCGAAAAATCGGATCGACGGTTAAGATACCAGCGAGAATAAACACGGCCACAATGAGCAAAGAGAGGATCAGGCTATCCGTAGTCAGACGCTCCACTTCATGATGATCACCTTTTCCGATAGCTCTTGAAACCGCTGCCGAAGCGCCCACACCCAATCCCATAGAGACACCAGCGATAATAAAAATCACAGGAAATGTAAAACTGATCGCCGCCAGAGGCTCCGTACCCAACAGCCCGATAAAATAGGTATCAACCAAGTTAAATGCGACCATACTCAAAATGCCGAAAATCATCGGCACTGTCAACTTATATAATAGAGGACCAATTGGCCCTTCAGTTAAATTATTTGAATTTGTTTTTTTCAATTAAAAAATTCCATTTCATACAATATTTGAATTCCCCAGATAAGGCCTGTCCCGACGTTTAATAGGGAGAGATCCATTCCACGATAGCAGAACAGTAGTGGATTTTACGGCTCCAGCAAATGAAATCCTGTCTCCGAATCCAGTTTTCTCAAAGCGGATGTATCCTTCAATTCGAACAGGACCACTTCCATCGTACGCCAAACCTTGACACCTTTTTGAATGCAACCAGTCAAGGTCTGATCGGCACGCCCGGCAGCCATGTGCAGATGAAGTTTTGGTTCACCATCCTCGTTCCGGAAAAGCGTGCCCGTGCCTGTTACATCATGCACCCCATCCAGAATTTGGACATTCGGTTCGATTGGAATGGTTCTCCCCTCTCCCTGCGGCCCGACCACCAACTGACTGCCTATCTCAGCCGCACCCAGAATGATCAACGCGCCGGATTGCACATTCTTCTCATGCGCCAAATGCTCGACGCATTCATGCACCACATCCCCATCTTCCAAACGGATCACAAAAACCCGTCCCTGTTTCGCTTCGGAATACTTCATTGCTTTCTCATATTTTTAATTCATCATTCATAATTTTCAAATCAGGAAAGGTACTTCTCCTCTCCCCTTATCACCAGCACCTCACCGAAATAAATACCGTGATAATCCTTCTGAGGATAATTCTTATCAATCGTTGGATCAATGAATCCATCCGGGGTCAGATCATCAAAATAGATCTTCCGGCATTCGAAGATCAGCTCCGCTTCCTCATACGCGGGAGAAGCAATTTTGACCGCTGCGGCTGGTGTTAAACCTGCTTCCGCGATCTTGTCCCCGTCCCGTCCGGATTTGGTTCCCATGATATTCAACGCCTTTTTCTGTGACTGAGGAAACGCGCACACCGTGAACTGATCGTACCGGTTCATAAACTCGAATGTATAACGCGTGGGACGGACCACAACCTGAACAAACGGCCGATGCCACATCGTGCCCAGACTTCCCCACGCGATGGTCATGCCGTTGAAATCATTCTTGGACAGATCACCGCATGTTAACAGCAGCCACTGATTCTCAAACAGATCATGAGCATTCACACGCAGTTTTTGATAGGGGATTTCGATTAGGGACATAATTTTCTCCTTGTATTGAATTTACTTCTACATTCAGAATTCTAAATTCAACATTTTAAAATATCAACGGCGCTCCCGGCCCGGTCGGTAATCCCAGAAGCATCCAGACCATGAGGAGGATCGTCCACATGATAAAAAAGACCACAGAGTACGGCAGCATCATCGCGACTAAAGTACCGATCCCCGCCTTCTCATCATACTTCTGCGCGAACGCCACAATCAGCGCGAAAAAGCTCATCATGGGCGTGATGATATTCGTGACCGAATCTCCGATACGAAATGCCGCCTGCGTAATCCCCGGATGATACCCGAGCAGCATAAACATCGGCACGAAAATCGGCGCCATAATCGCCCATTTCGCGGACGCGCTCCCCATGAACAAATTAATAAATGCGGATACAAGAACAAACGCAATGAACAGAGAGATTCCTGTAAATCCAACCGCTTTCAGCCACTCAGCGCCCCTGATGGCCAGCAGCACACCCATGTTCGATTCCTTGAAAAAGTAAACGAACTGCGCCGCAAAAAAGACCAGCACGATGTATCCGGCCAATCCCTTGATTGAACTGGACATGTGCTTGACCACATCCTTGTCGTTTCGAACCGAGCCTGTGACTACGCCATATACCAATCCGGGGATGAAGAAAAGAATCAGCACTGCTGTGATGATGCCGGACATGAATGGCGAATCAATCAGCGATCCGGATTCAGGATCTCTGAGCAATCCATTGGAAGGAATGGTGAACAGCAGCAGAAATCCAATCACGATTACAACGGACACACCCGCCCAAATCAATCCCCGTTTTTCAATTTTGGACAACGGTTCCGCTGTATCCGCACCGCCTTTGTAGGAACCGAGCCGGGGCTCGACAATCTTTTCAGTGACCCATGTCCCTGCCAGGATCAGGAGAATCGCGGATACGCACATAAAGTAAAAGTTCACTGCCGGATTGATCTGAATGGAACCATCCACGAATTCAGCCGCGGATTGGGTCAGCCCGGAAAGAATGGGATCAATCGCGCCGATGAAAAAGTTCGCGCTGTACCCTCCAGACACACCCGCAAACGCAGCAGCCAATCCTGCTAATGGATGACGCCCGAATGCCGCAAAAATCAATGCGCCCAACGGGATGAGTACCACATATCCCGCAGCAGATGCCAGGTGCGATAGGATTCCAGCCAGGATCACTGTCGCAGTGACCAACCGTCTCGGTGCGGTAAGTACCAATTGTTTCAGTAGTGCATTTAACAAACCGGAACCATCTGCCAAACCGATACCAAGTGTTGCGACGAGGACAATTCCAAGAGGAGGAAAATGGACGAAATTCTTGGTCGCTTCCATGTACATGTAGCGGAATCCATGTGCATTCAGCAAACTCACAGGAAGAATCGTCTCTCCTGTCCCAGGATGAACCGCGGAAACACCCAATCGTGTAATGATATCGGACAGAACAACCACAAGCACAGCAAACAACGCAAACAGCGTGGCTGGATGTGGAAGTTTGTTGCCAATCCTTTCGATCTGATTCAATGATCTGACGGCAAGCCCATTAAAAAACGTTGTTATAGTTTTGTTGTTCATGAGTATTTAATCCATTAAAAACAAACCCCAATGAATCACCATTGGGGTAATTAGTTCGGTTCGTGCAACGCAAATCAATTCAAGGGATGTTCCGTGAAATCCAGTTTAATTTTCTCGCTCTCAAGCTGAAACTGAATCAATTTCTCGTACACAGAGAGTCGAAGCGCCTGACGCGCGTCACATCGAATGGACTTTCGCTCAATGTCATCCGTGATAACCTCAACCATTGCACCATTGGCCTTGAATACTGAGGCCCCGCAGAATTGATAGGGTACAAGGTCTGCGATGCCTGCACTGTGACTCGGATCCACAATAACAGGAAGAATAGTTCGATCCTTGATGGCAGGAACCACATCCAGATCAAGATGACTGCGATTATAATCGCCATGTGTGGTGGATTTGACGCCACGCTCGCATAGCACAATATCCTTGTTGCCCTGCAGAGCAATATATTCGGCCGCAGAAAGCCACTCTTCAAGCTCGGCCGCCACACCCCTTTTATACAGGATGGGTTTACCTGCTTTTCCAACCGCTTCGAGCAAGTTGAAATTCTGGAAGTTACGTGTGCCTATTTGCAGCATATCCGCGCGGGAAGCAACCTCGTCAACCTGTGTGATTGACATCACCTCGGTCACATAAGGCAGTCCTGTGTTCTCACTCACTTTATCAAGGATATCCAGCGCTTCCTCCCCCAGACCACGGAAATCCCATGGTCGAGTTCGAGGTTTAAACGCACCACCTCGTAGAATCATCCGGTCACGGATATTGTATTTATCCGCGAGTTTGGCCAGCCCTTCGGCGATGGATGCAGTATGATCGTAACTTTCTACGGCACAGGGACCCGCGATAAAAATAAATTGGGAATCCTTGAAAACGCGTATCTGACCATCTGGGCCGGGAACCTTGACATGACGCCTGTCGCGTTCGACCTTTTGACTATTTTCACCAATCACTTTTCGAGAGATAGTTTTATATGACGACGAAATGCGCCAGGTTCTCACCACACCGGGATAGGTTTCAATATACTGCGTATCGAGCTGGGTGGCATCACCTTCCACAGCGATTACTGTGTAAAAATCACCATACAACACATCGGGGCGACATTTTTTTGAACGTACCAGATTTGTGATCTGCTCTACAGTTTCAACATATTCCTTTTCAATTTCAATAATCATATGTCTAGCTTTATTTTATGTGTGATGTTTTATTGAATACAATTAGGATCATGCAATGTTCCTGAGAATCTATCCTGCACCCGCGAATTGCGGAACCACAATATCAAAAAGCCACCGAGTGACTCGGTGGCTTTGAGAAGATCAATGATTTTGACAAAATGCCTTTTCTTATGCTAATCCACAGATGTTGGGGCAATGAAGCAAAATCAAATCAAACGTTCGCTTGCTCCCAATCAGATTTCTTTACAAATTTGGTCAAATTGCGACCATCTGGTGTTTTTCCTTTAAGTGCATATCGCTCTTTACCTGGCTCACCATATGTCACTTTTTCAGAGACATCTACTTCTACTTTTTTACGAAGCTTCACATCATAAAAAACAGCTTTCATTTCCCATCCTCCTTATTCTATGGTTGAGATAATCCCATGTACTAAAACCGTATCTATCAGAGCTATGGAATAACCTATGGGTCCGGAGTCGATCTTATACCTGGAGTTGTTTCAATATACAGACTAATATCTTAGAGGTCAACAAGAAAATTGAATATTTTCAACTATAATTTCACCTTGCAAAGTTGTATAAAAACTCATTAAATAGATTTGAATTGGTTTAAAAAATTTTCTTATCATTATTATTTCTAGGTTTAACTGATATTACAATTAAAGCTAGGAATGATATTATATCACCTGAACCTGTCTCAGAAAAAGATTGCAATAGAGTCAGAAATTGACCTGATGAAAGGGCAGCAGAAGAAAAACCATGAGATCCCAGACCACATGGCTAATGATATTTAAATGGAGGGACTGGAAACGATGATAAAGCCATCCCCAGAATAGCCCACAAATCAGCGCAGCCAATACCAGCATCACATTCACCGAGGCAAGATGAACGCCTGCGTAGATAAACGCGGCAAGGATCCAGCCCCACTTATGCATCTTCATTGAAATGCGGGATTGAACAAAACCTCGCCAGAAAATCTCTTCAGCCGGACCGATGATGCAAGCAATCAGAAGTCCGATTATCCAAACCGGTGTTCCGGATTTAAAATCATAAACCGATTCAATATCGGATGCTGCAAAACCAAACAGCCGTTGGGCAAGAATATTGCCTGCCCAGAAGATTCCATATAGGATGAAAGCGGAAATGATCCCTATACCGAGTGCTTTCCAGGTCTTTGTTCTATCTCCTGCTCCCCTACTCCTGTCTCCTAATAACTGGGTTCGTATATCAGAATAAAGCAGGATCACTGCCAAAGCCAGCCCACCCGCAGTCAGAGACATTTGCCACCAGAAATGAAATCGAATACCAGAAAAAAGAAGAGTAAATCCGATGATAGCCGAAAATAATAAAAGGGACATTTGCGAAAAGATTTTCATATCAGATGACACTTGGCAGAAATCGGCCAATCACAAACGCCGCGGTTAAAAGCAATCCGAAACCCATCTGGGCCTGCGCTGTCAATCCATCAAGCATCATGAATTTCTGAGGATCACTGTTTTTGTTAATGCGAACCAGTTGGATTATTTTTGGCAATATAAGAAGGCAGAGACCCAATGCATACGGTCCCAGATGAATTTGTTGGATTATCAAACCGCTCATAAGAACTGAGACAATCAATGCGAGCGGCCCCAAAACAAGCACTTTATAATAGATAGCCGATCTTTTATCACCAAGCAGAGATGCGACAGTTCGGCATCCTTTGTTGGGATCAGTTTCAAGGTCATGCCAGTTGTTCGCATGCAGGATAGCTACTGTATAGGCAGCCAGCGGAAGACTCCATAAAATTGGGAGAAAATGAAACATTTCTGTTTGAATCCAGAACGCGCCAAATACCGGCAAAACGCCAAACGCCAGAAAAATGGCGGCATCACCCAATGCTGCATACTTCAGGCACATTCCTGATCGGGTATATGCAAGTACAATCAAGGTTCCCAATCCACCCAGAGCAAGTACGGGCCATCCGGTCTGCCAGAATAGAGTAAGACCGAGTATGGCGCCGAGGATCAACAATCCCACTGCCGCCCGCGTCACCTGCGCGGGAGTTAGCCATCCCCGCACAACCGCACCACTCATGGGCAACACCTGCTTATCCAGTCCGCGTTCAAAATCATATCGATCATTCAACAGATTCGCGGCAGTGTGAAAACAAACCACACCGATGAGTGTCAGGAAAAATCGGAGCCAGTGAATAGGCACTCCATTATAAAATGCGATGGCTGTACCGAGAAACACCGCAGTCATAGAAGCCGAGTACGCGAAAGGACGCACGGCTGTCATCCAGACTTTGAATTTATTTTGAGGTTTGTTCATTGATGTATCCACATTAAAGTTAATTGGATTATCCTGCATCTTTCGACACAGATCGTAATATAAGTTTTATTATGAATGTGATGAAATAGAGAAATGTTCCCAAAACCACAACAGTTGCGCCGGTAGGAGTGTCCAGTGTATAAGAGAGAAACAATCCGCCAATTAGAATAGTCATCGCATAAAAAATACTGATCACCAACACAATTTGATATCGCTTTGAGAGAAGCAATCCAAAACTGGCAGGCAACGCAACCAGAGCAGACACGAGAATGATCCCCACCATCTTTACACTCACCACGATAATGACGGCCAGAAAAATCAACATCATCGTTTCGATCCACTGAACTCGGATACCACTCACCTCTGCTACCAATGGATCAAATGTGATAAACATCAACTTCTGGAAAAATAGACTAAAAAAGAGAGCGAAGAGTGCGGCTGTAATACAGGTGATCACAAGATCAAATGCACTGACACCAAGAATATTGCCAAAAAGGTAACCGCTAAGATCAAAGCTGTAGGCTCGTCTCAGCGAAATGAGCAATGCTCCGAGCGCCATGGAGAAAGAAAAAAAGATACCAATACCCGTGTCATAGTTCACGTTTCCGGATCGAACCAACCTGCTGATGAGAATGGCGGAAGCGACACAAAATCCCAGCGATGTATACAGAGGATTCACGCCAAGAAGAATGCCAAGTGCCACGCCTCCAAAAGCGGTATGGGCAATGCCTGCCCCTAGAAACACCATCTTGCGTAGCACCACAAAGAACGAGAGCAGCCCAAAGAGCCCGGAGAGAAGCAAGCTCATACACAGTGCATTGTGGAAAAAGGACATGGCAAGCAGTTCGCTCATGAATCCTCCCCGCATGTATGACAGTGGCGGTCATGATATACAAACTGCACATCTTTCCCGAAAACCGCTTCAAGCGCCTCTGAAGGGATGCAATCCGAAGGCTTGCCGTGAAAATGAATCTTGCGGTTCAGACAAGCGATACGGTCCACCACACCGGATACGGCTCCGATATCATGTGAAACGAACAGGATGGTCAGACCTTCTTCATCCCGAAGATATTGAAGCAGCTTATAAAAACTCTCTTGCGCGACAATATCCAATCCAGTGGATGGCTCATCAAGGATCAACAGTTTAGGATGCACCGCGAGTGCTCTGGCAATCAGCACGCGTTGTTTTTCCCCTCCGGATAGACTGCCAAAATGAAGTTGAGCAGATTTCTCCATTTGCACTTTTTGAAGGGCTTCCAATACTCTTGCCCGATCGTTTTGGGATAAGGGACGAAACATCCGTTTATGACTTGAAACCGCCAAGGCCACCACATCGAAAGCTGAAACTGGAAACTGTAAATCCGTACCAATCGCCTGCGGGAGAAATCCGATTTGACCACGACTTCTCGCACTCTGAGGAGATTTTTCAAACACGCGGACAGTTCCATGAAACGGTTCAATGAGCCCAAGGATGGTATGAATCAGCGTGGTCTTTCCACTTCCATTTGGACCCACAATTGAGACTATTTCATGGGGATTGACATCAAACTGGATGCGGTCCAGCACAAGATTCTCTCCGTACCTTACAGATACATCTTGAACGGATATGGTAGGATTTCCTGTCATGGATTTCTCACAATTCTCCGAAAGCTTGAGCGAGGTACCTGGCATTGGTGGCCATCATTTTTATATATGTATCTGCCTCTGGTTGTTCTGGGCCGCCGATGGTATTCAGTCTGAGAAGCTGTCCATTAAGTTCGCGAACCAGCGCAATGATTGCATCACTTTCCACATTTAAACCGATCACGACCAGCCGAACGCCTTCGCTTTTAGCGTTTTGGATGATCTTTTGAAACGAGCGCATCGGCAGCGCATTACCATGGCCATACTCCATTGTACCCGCAATTCGTAAACCAAAATCCGACGCAAAACCGTCCCACGCCGGATGCCATTGAATGAATGCCTTATTTTGAAATGGAAGCAGTTGATTTTGGATTTCCTGATCCAGGCTGTCCAGTCGGGATTGATAATCCTGTAAATTTTGTTTATATGCTTCGCAATGAAGAGTATCTGTCTTACACAGGGTTAGAGCAATTTGACCCAATACGTTTTGGGTGGTTCGGATGGACAGCCAAAAATGGGGATTAAAGGAATGATCATGATCGAGATTTTCAGGATGTTCAGTCTCGTCGTTTTTTGCATTGGGATGAAGATAGAACCGTGGTGTTTGCACCGGTAACAGGTCTTCAATCCAGCCATCAAAGTCGGGATGCACGCCCACAAACAGATCCACATTCTGGAGTTGCCGGATAATCGAGGGCGGCGGCTCAAAATGATGCGGATTTGCACCTGCGGGAATTAAATGGAAAACGTCCGCATATTCTCCCGCCATCTGCTGTGTCAGATCCTGGATTGGATAGATGGAGGTCGCTATACGAAGGGATTCTGTGTTTTCATTAGGTTGATTCGAGCAAGACAAAATCAGAGCAATTAGCAGTATTACCAATTGCATGTAAAAAATATTCTTCATTTTATCTCTAATGACTTTAAAAATTATACTGGATAATAATAATTTACAGGCTCAATTTAGAAGAAATAAATGATAAATAAAAGAAGTAATTTAATCTAAAAATATGGTGTCGGAATAATATCGATCCGGAATAGAGTAGTTTCTGGTCCTTGCTACAAGCGGAATTGGTCTTTTACTGTCCGGGTAACATGATTTTTCGATTCTCAGGCTCATCATGCTGTCTAAAGAAAATACCTACATGACCGATCTTGCCGCAAAATTCTGCAGACATTTTCTTGGAAATCTCCTCGCACATCTCTTTAATAACATCACGTTCATAATCATGGAAGCGTATTTTAATCAGCTCATGATCATCAAGCGATGTATCGATCTTATCCAGTACGGATTCCACCAAACCATTCTTCCCGATCATAACAACCGGATCAAGATGATGCGCCTGACTGCGCAGGTATTTTCGTTGAAATCCTTTAAGCTTTGACATTTTATATCCTATGTTATAAGCCAAATTTATTTGGAATATTGCAGATTAATGGTTTCTTCAAAAAGCGGCCGTACATCCACAGCAGACATGCCCGCGTTTTTGGCCGCCTTCAAACCAAGATCTCCATCCTCGTAGACCTGGCAGGATTCAGGGGAAACGCCGATCAGGCGAGCCGCCTCGAGAAACATGTCCGGCGCGGGTTTGGAGGGGTAACCGTCATCAGCGGTCAGGACAATCTCGAATGCATCCTTCAGCCCAATCACATCAATTGTGAGCATCACATTCGTCCGGTTTCCGCCGGACACAACCGCCATCGGCAATATGCCTTGGTATTGATGGACAATATCCACAACCGGTTGAATGGGTTTTACGGTTCGAAGCTTTTCCAATGAACGCTTTTCTTTGTTGAATGCAAATTGATCCGAATCGAGTTCGGTATCGAACACCCGATTATATTCTCGTACAATCTCGGCCACATATGCACCTTTATGTGTATCCAGAAATTCTTGGGGGCAGGTCAATCCATGCAAGGAGAATTCTTCATGCCAGGACTCCCAGTGCAGGGGCATGGTATCGGCCAGCGTGCCGTCACAATCGAAAATGAGTCCGCAAATATGGGACGGGACAGATAAAATCATTGTATTCATTGCTGGATTCAGTCTATACAATGATCACCAGGATCTTGGCAGGCTTGTCACCAAGCGCCTTGAGACAATGGGGATATTCACTGTTAAAAATCAATGAGTCTCCGGGATTCAAATCCAGTTCCTGATCCTGAATGGTCACACGCAATTGGCCCTCGAGAAGGTATTGGAATTCCTGTCCGGAATGGGTATTAAAATGTGGTTCGTCGTTGGGCGGTTTCGGTTCCACTGTAACCAGGAGCGGCTCCATGCTTTTATGCATAAATGTAGCACATAAACTCTGATATTGATAAGCACTACATCGCTCTGCATGAACACCCTCGCCCTTTCGAACCAGCGAAAACATCCGGTCGTGCGGATTCTCCCCGGTGAGTAACGTGCTGAGATCCACTCCATATTTTTTCGCGGCCATATAGAGAAAACTGACAGGGATATCATCCTCGCCGGATTCATATGAATTCAGCTCGTCGACTGTCACACCGAGCGCACGCGCTGCCCATTCGGATGACATCTCATTACTTTCCCGCAATTCACGAATCCGGTTTGCGATTTCTGTCACAGGCTCTGACATAATCATTCTCCCGTTTCTTTCAATTTTTTACATGCCAATGAATGAGTAAAGCCGTCATGAAACGGGCTCTCTCGGATATCGGAGGAGTGTCTCAATGACGGCTTGAAAACAATTTGATTAAGGACTTCTTTTCTAAGTTACTGGACAACCTTTATCGATTTCACGATCACCGGTTCCAGAGGCACATCCTGATAAGGCTGTTGTTTTTTTTGACCCTGATACATGATGGTCATCTTTTTTGTACCTGTTTTAACGCCGGCAATTTTATCCACAACTTCAATGCCCTTTGTCACCTTGCCAAATACGGCATATCCAAATCCGGCCTGAGTCTCATTCTGATGATTGAGAGACGCATTATCGCCATGATTAATAAAAAACTGAGCGGTCGCGCTGTTGACCACATTGGTACGCGCATAAGCAATTGTACCACGAAGATTTTTCAGACCATTACCCGCTTCGTTGACAATCGGCTCACCAGATTGTTTTTCGGCATGGTCTTTATCAAATCCGCCACCTTGAATCATGAATCCACGAATGACGCGATGAAAAATCGTATTATCGTAAAAGCCACTCTCTACGTAGCCCAGAAAATTTTTAACCGATACAGGCGCCTTGTCCGGATACAGTTCCAGTTCAATATTACCTGCGCTGGTTTCTATAACGATTGGGATGGGTTGATCAGTCACTTGAACCTCTTTTGGTTGGGTTTCAGATTTCAACTCACTCGCTTCATTTGCATTACATGCGGTCATTGATATAGCGAGGAGTACCAATAATATCCAGATCGATCGATTTGCTTTCATTTTATTCTCCTTCAGGATTTGTTTTTATTTGAATGGATTTAAATCCTTGAATCAGTTTTTCCCATGTTTGTTCCAATCCTTCAGAAACAACTTTTGCAGCACCCAGGATCGGCATAAAATTGGTGTCGCCATCCCATCTGGGAACAATGTGATAATGCAAATGGTCGGCAATACCGGCCCCGGCGACTCGACCCAGATTCATCCCGATATTGTAACCGTGTGGACGCATCACTTCTGCCAATACTGTTTTGGATGCAGCCAGCAAATCAAAGGATTCAATCTGTTCATCCCGGCTCAGGGACGCTAAATCACACGTATGCCTGTAGGGCACAATCATGAGATGGCCGTTATTATAAGGATAACGATTCATTATAATGAACATCGTCTGACCACGAAAGACAATCAGATTCTCACGATCCTTATCCTCTTTGGGTTTATCGCAAAAAATGCATCCCTCTGGTGTATCACAATTCTCGATGTATTGAATGCGCCAGGGTGCCCAGAGAATCCGCTTGCTTTCTTTTGGATTTGACTCTGCCAATTATTTATCTTCTTCCTTGGTTTTATGCGCATCCGCAATCACTTTGGCTTCACTCTCTTTCGGCATGGGATCATAATGTGATAATGACCGTTTGTAAATCCCGCGGCCAGATGTAATAGACCGCAATGTCGTGGCATATTGATCGAGTTCAGCAAGCGGTACCTTGGCTTTGATAATTTGAAAATGTCCCATGGTTTCCATCCCCATTATCTTGCCGCGCCGGCTGGAAAGGTCGCCCATGACATCACCCATGGCCTCTTCAGGCACTTTGACTTCGATATCGTAAATCGGTTCAAGGAGAATCGGACGAGCCTTTAAGAATGCAGATTTGAAAACTTCACGCCCCGCGCTTTGAAACGCAATATCTTTTGAGTCCACCGGATGCTCTTTGCCATCGTACACGATGGCCTTCACATCAACCACATTGTAACCTGCAAGGGGGCCTTCAACAAGTACATGCTTGATGCCCTTTTCGATGGAAGGAATGAAAACAGCTGAAATACTGCCGCCCTTGATCACATTTTCGAAAGCAAATCCTTCGCCGCGCGGCTGCGGTTCAACTCTCATCCAGACTTCGGCAAATTGACCGGCACCACCGGTTTGTTTCTTGTGACGGTATTTGTCATCGGCTTTGGCTGTAATGGTTTCACGATAAGGTATCTTCGGACGTTCTTCAGTCACTTCCACACCATACTTTTCTTTCAGCCGGCCAATAATCACGGCCAGATGCAAATCGCCCTGACCTGAAAGAATCATTTGTTTGAGTTCGGGATCAATCACCACTCTAAAACTGGGATCTTCATCATGCAGCACATGAAAACCTGTGGATATCTTTTCCTCATCTCCACGACTTTTGGGCGTGACAGCCACACTAATCACCGGATCGGGAAACGCGATCGGTGCAAGCTGAATGGGATCGCTCTTGTCGCATAATGTATGGCCTGTGGAGGTTTTTTTCAGCTTTACCAGTGCACCGAGGTCACCTGCTTTCAGAACACCCGTCTCGGTACGATTCTTTCCATTCATCAAATAGATTTGCCCAATTTTCTCAGATCGATCCTGATTACTATTCTGTACTTCAGCACCGGATTGCAATTGCCCTGAATAGACGCGAACCAGTGAAAGTTCACCCACATGCGCCTCTGAAACTGTTTTAAATACAAATGCACACAAAGGTTGATCCACAGCAAGGATCCGTTCTTTTTTATCATCCTTACCCGGTACCGTACCCGTAATGATCCCTTTATCCAGCGGGGTGGGACAAAATTCACCTATAAAATCAAGCAATGCACCCGAACCCGCGTTCAA
Source organism: Candidatus Zhuqueibacterota bacterium (assembly GCA_013202295.1). Lineage (GTDB taxonomy): Bacteria > Zhuqueibacterota > QNDG01 > QNDG01 > JABMRT01 > JABMRT01. Next base: position 14,365 of record JABMRT010000080.1, on the reverse strand, counting down.
CTCGGCGGAACCACATAGAACCGGAATCAAGCTGCCTGATAAAATCCCTTTCCGTAATCCGGTTTTCAACTGCGCATCTGTCAGTGTTTCATTATCAAAATAAGCTTCCATGAGTGCTTCATCATTCTCTGCAGCAGATTCGACCAGCTGGGAACGCAACTCTTCCGCTTTGCCCTGAAGATCAGCGGGAATATCAGAAAGCGTGGCTTTGCCTTTTCCACCCTCGTAAGTCAGAAGCTTCATCTTAACCACATCCACGATTTTGCTAAATCCCAGACCCTGATTCACAGGGAATTGAACCGGAACCGCTTTTGTACCGTATCGCTCTTTGGCCATATTCAGAACTTTATCAAAATCGGCGTGTTCGTTATCGAGACGATTGACAAAGAACATACAGGGAACACCGCCTTTTTCAGCAGACTCATAAATCTGCTCTGTGCCGACTTCAACGCCTTCCACACCATTTAGAACCAGAACTGCCAGATCGAGGATTCTTAAGCCGCCTCTGGCTTCACCAATAAAATCAGAATAGCCGGGCACATCCAGCATATTGATTTTCCATTCCTTCCATTCACCGTGAAGCAAAGACGTCCCAATCGAGAATTTCCGTCCTATTTCATCAGGATGATAATCGCTTACTGTCGAGCCATCATCCACCTTCCCTATTCGGTTTACTCCGCCCATTGTAAAAAGCAATGCTTCAGCCAGTGAGGTTTTTCCGGTGCTGCCGTGGCCCAAAAGACCGATATTTCTAATCATTTCAGAAGCAAAATCCTTCAAAGGTCCCTCCTTGATTGACACAATAATTAACTATAACGTTGTTTATCCGTTAGGATTTGTTTCACCTCTTCCCGCATGATGCGCCCACTCGGGCCCTTGGGAAGTGATAAGACAAAGTGAATGGTTTTGGGTGCTTTATAGGCCGCCATCATATCGCGGCAGTAATTGATAATTTCCTCCTGTGTGGCCTCTTCTCCTGCTTTGAGAACCACTGAAGCATAGATCTCTTCACCTACGTTGGAATCGGACAAACCGACCACCACGGCTTCCTGGATTTTTGGATAGGCCAGCAGGAATTTTTCAACTTCGCGCGGGTACACACTGAATCCGCTTTTCATGATCACATTCTTCTTTCGGGCAACAATCATGGGAAATCCGCTTTCGTCAAGACGTGCAAGGTCACCTGTGTGCAACCAGCCATCTGCGAGTGCGGTTTTGGTGGCTTCGGGTTTATTGCGATATCCCTTCATGATGCTGGGCCCTTGAATACAGATCTCTCCCACCTGACCGGTTCGTACCTCCTGGCCATTCTGATCGAGAATTTTAAGATCGATCCCTGGCAGCGGCAGACCGATCGACCCCGGGTTGCGTTCACGTGAAGGTGTATTGAACGAGACAATCGGACCCGCTTCCGTGAGTCCGTATCCTTCTAATATAATCGCGTTAAATTTCGCCTCAAATGCTTCAAAAGTCTCCTGCTTGATCGCGTCGCCAATTGAGAGCCAGAATTTAATACTGTCCAAATTGGGAGTTTCTTCCATATCCATCGCAACTAAAGCGTTGTACAAAGACGGCATACCGATAAAATATGTGGGTTTTTTTTCAGCAATGATTGCAAGAATGGATTCCGGATCAAACTTTGGCATCAGATAAATACTGGCTCTGGCATAGATGAATGTGCTCAAAATTAAAGTCAATCCCACAGGCAGTGAAAGCGGCAATTCAGCCACCACACTGTCATCCTCTGTGAATTTGAAGAAAGATTGACAGGCTTCCACATTAGATAGAATATTATGATGAGAGAGTTCCGCGCCCTTCGGACGTCCGGTAATGCCCGCCGTATAGAAAACGAGGGCCGTGTCATCCGGATCCACCATTTCTATATGATCATACGGCGCATGGGTTTCCATAAGTGTGGTTAATCGAAATTCGCCTAGTTCTAATTGTTCTCCCAGAACGATGATTTTATTGCATTGCTCCAGCCCGCAAATAGCCTGATGCACCTGGGTTCGTAAACCCTGCCAGTATATCAAACCACGAACTTCTGCATCATCAAGTTGATGATGAATCTCGGCGGCTTTGTCCATAATCGAAATCGGAATGACCGTAGCTCCGATTTTAAGAAGAGCAAAATAACTGAATACAAAATGGGGCACATTCGGCAAAAGGATGGCCACCCGGTCACCCACACCCAGACCAATACTTTTAAATCCAGACGCCAGACGGTCGGTCACATGCTTTAAATCCTGATAGGTGATGGTATGATTTTGAAAATGTAGCGCGGGTTTGTGTGGAGCATTATCCGCAGCTGACTCGAGTATTTCATATAGATGATTCACGCAGGTCTCCTTTACTTTTCTTGAAAAGTTCTTCTGCATGATAGGAACTTCGCACAAGGGGACCCGCCATCACCCAGCCAACACCCCGCCGTATTGCTTCTTCTTTATAGCGTTGAAATTGAGCGGGATGAATATAGGTTTGAACAGGAAATGCATTCCTGTTCGGCGCAAGATACTGCCCGATTGTAAGCATTTGGCATTTCACTTCAGCGAGATGATCGAAAAGTGAAAAGACTTCCTCTTCGGATTCCCCCAATCCAAGCATCAACCCGGTTTTGGTTTTTATGGATGGCCGCAGGAATTTTGTGTGTTGAAGGATTGTTAGAGATCGCTTAAAATCCGCTTCAGGCCGAACTGCCGGATACAATCTGGGAACCGTCTCCACATTGTGATTGAGGACATCAATCCCGCTGTTGAGGACAGTTAGGAGCGCTTCTTCATTTCCCTGAAAATCAGGGATCAGCACTTCAATTGTTGACTTGGGCAGATGGTTGCGAACAGCCCGGACGGTTCTCGCAAAATGATCTGCACCACCATCCGGCAAATCATCACGCGTTACTGAAGTGATGACCACATGCTGCAATCCCAATCGTGCGGCCGCTTCGCCAATACGCTCTGGTTCATCAGGGTCAAGAGGCTGCGTACGTCCTTTATCCACACCGCAAAATCGGCAGTGCCGCATACACACATCACCTAGAATCATAAACGTGGCTGTCGCAGCATGGAAGCATTCATTTTTATTGGGACAACCTGCAGATTGACACACGGTGTGAAGATGGTATTCTTTCAATATCTTGCGGACACGGAGGGCCTCTTCATCATCTCGAACTGGCTTTCGTAACCAGGAAGGGAGTCTTTGTGCGCTATCATGAACATTTATATTTAAACTTCTAAACATAGTTAATAATGGTAACAAATGTTTTTTTTATAATCAAGATTTTTCTCAAGCGCTTATCAATATATTGACTTCTAAATAAATACCAAAACCTTCACCTCTTTCAAATGTATTATATTTGAGACAATCGACGATGTCTGGATTCAGATCAACTTCACAGGAACAATATTTGCAATGTTGGCATTGATTTGACACTAAATGGATATCTCTATCGTTTATCTAATAAACACCCCAAACCAAAACCGGAGGAGACATGAAGTTCAAACTGTTATTGAATCTATTATTGGTAATTTTATTCATTGGATGCGGCAGCAAATCTGATCCAGTTTCGCCGGGAGAAGAAGATGGAAGTATCGTTTTCACTGCCACAAAAGTGAACTCTCTCAGTGCTCCGGTAGGATCCGCACCGCAGAAATCAGCCTCAATCCAGACGGATGTCACACCGTCAACCTATTCGCTTGCGATCGTGAATTACTGGCTCTCCACTGCCACGGGGGATGTAAATGTGGTTAGTGCGAGTATTTCCAGCCCATTGGTCATCGATTTTCACGATACCGCATCTGTTACAACCCTGCACGCTGCCGCGACATTTCCTGCGGGAACCTATACTGGTTACAAAATGGAATTCCTTTACATTGAGATGACTCTGCCTGTAGTTTTTCACACACCCGATGCAACCTGGGAAACCGATTATACCGATCCCTCGATTTTCAACACACAGGTAAATCGCAAATTCCGACTCTACTTTAATGCAACTGCTAAATACTGGAAAAGGGATTTTGTAGTCGAACCGGTGCCGGGATCAGATGACTGGTACTGGATGCGCAGAGTGGTAATGGATTCAACAGGATACCGTAACTTCTTCATTTCAGTCGCTTCGAACTCCCATCCCCCTGGTGGGCCGCCTTTCGAAAGTACAATAGATCTTTTTTCTGATTTGGCCTTCTGGGGCCCGGAGTCAGGCTATGCCACCCCTTCTCCCATCATCGTCGGTACACATTCCACTGTCGGCGGCCTGGATTGCAGAATGGACAATTCTTTCACAATTCCTACGAAGCTCGCATCGTTGTTTACCGTCAATTTGGAGGTGGACATCTCAAACACAATGAATTTTCATGAAACCGGTACACCCCCTACAGGTGTCATATTCACAGCAAATGTTCTGGATCTGGGACCCGGTTATGAAAATGGTCCCACACCGGAAATGTATGGCGATGAAGGACTCCACCCCTTTATGCCAATTTTTAATATGACAGCTTCAATCAGCAGTCCATAACCTGTATCCTGTTAGATTGGAATAAAAAACATTGAACACTCCAAAAATGTAGCAGATCACACTGATGTGTTAAAAATATTTCTGCAACCAGTTTTAAAGGCCCATCTCTTGAAAGAATGGGCCTTTTTTTAATTACAACTTTGAAAATGCCAACAATATTTATCCATTTGTATAAGGAATTTTCTGTTGACATTCTGTTCATCTATGATTAATTTAATTCCAATATTTGACTCATGAATCGACAACAATCATTGTACTTGTGGGTACGTAGAGCAATATCTTACTAAAGCTGGATTTTTTCTCTGCATTGAAACGACATTGAATCTCACGAATTGAAAGGAACATCTCGTGGATCTATTTGATAAGTGTAGTCAATTTACAAGAGCAAAAGAAGCAATCGCTGCCGGTGTATATCCTTACTTCAGACAGATTCAATCCGGCCCGGGAAGTGAAGTCATGATTGATGGTAAAATGATGATTATGATAGGATCCAATAATTATCTTGGTTTGACCGGACACCCCAAAGTGGTCGAGGCTGCTATAAATGCGATCAACAAATACGGTACGGGATGTACTGGATCACGGTTATTAAATGGCACACTGGATATCCACGAGGAACTTGAGAACCGCTTGGCTAAATTTATGAACCGGGATTTGGCGCTGGTTTTCAACACAGGATTCACTTCAAATCAGGGCGCAATCTCAACCCTCCTCGGCAAGAATGACATCGTGCTGATAGACCGGGCGGACCATGCTTCAATCGTGGATGGATGCCGCCTCGCGTTTGGCAAAGTGCTTAAATACAAGCACAATGACATGGAGGATCTCAAGCGCGTATTGGAGGTGATAAAAGACAAAAATGTGGGCAAGCTCATCATCACTGACGGTGTGTTTAGTATGGAAGGAGACATTGTCAATCTTCCAGCCCTTGTGGATCTCGCAAAACAATACGGCGCCCGTGTGTATGTCGATGATGCCCACTCCATAGGAGTCCTCGGTAAACATGGACGCGGAACCGGAGAGCATTGGGGTCTTGAAGACAGCGTGGATATCGTCATGGGCACATTCAGTAAATCCTTTGCATCGCTCGGAGGATTCGTTGCCGGGGATGAAGCTGTCATCCACTATATCAAACACCACGCACGCTCGTTTATCTTCAGCGCCAGCATGCCGCCTTCGGCAGTTGCTACAGTTATCGCATGTCTGGATATCATTGAATCCGAGCCGGAACGTCTCGAACAGCTTCGTAAAAACACCGAGAAAATGCGTAATGGATTTAAAAGTCTCGGCTTTGATACGGGTAAAAGCGAGACACCGATCATACCAATAAAAATCGGTGAGGACGAGATTTGTTTCGGTTTCTGGAAACTGATGTTTGAGAATGGCATCTTTGCCAATCCGGCCGTCAGCCCGGCCGTCCCCCCACATGAAGCCATCATCCGCACCAGTTACATGGCCACCCATACGGAAGATGAGCTGGACAAGGTGCTGGATATTTTTGCCAACTTAGGAAAACAATTCGGAATCATTTAATATTTTTGTGGAAAGGGTTAAGACTTCAGACAATTCCATAGTCCCATCGTTTGGAGTCTTCCTTTTTAAATTCATAATTCAACATTCATAATGACAGGACTTCATCCATGGCACTTGACATCATAGCCGTTCAATCGAAAAAAGATTGGAATACATTCGTTCGTTTTCCCTATCAACATTACAAAGATCATCCTCCCTGGGTTCCACCGCTACTTATGGATCAGAAAGTATTGCATAATCCAAAAAAATATCCATTCTATAATCATGCCGATCATCAGTTCTTTCTTGCAAAAATGGAAGAACGGATCGTAGGCCGTATTGCAGCGCTTGTGGATCACCGTCACAATAAAGTACATGAAGAAAAAATGGGTTTTTTTGGTTTCTTCGAAACCATCGATGATCAGAAAGTAGCAAATGGATTATTGAACGCGGCGAAAGACTGGGTAAAAAATCAGGGGATGGATCGATTTCGCGGTCCGGCCAATCCGTGCCAAAATGAAGATTGCGGATTACTCACCAATGCGTTCGACACTCCGCCTGTCATAATGATGCCGTATAATTATGCCTACTATCAAAATCTGATTGAATCATTTGGATTAAAAAAGGCCATGGATCTTTGGGCCTACTATATTGATGCAAACAAGATTGATCCACCGGAAAAACTGATCCGGGTTGTGGAAAAAAAGAAAGCGCGAAATAATATTATCATCAGTCCAATCAATATAAAAGATTTCTGGAACGAAGCCAAAAAAGTGTGGGTCATTTATAACAAGGCATGGGAGAAAAATTGGGGCTTTGTTCCCATGACTGAGGATGAATTTGACTATCTGGCCAAACACCTAAAATCTGTCATTGTACCAGATCTCGCATTGATGGCGGAAATCGATGGAAAACCGATTGCTTTCTCATTAACCCTCCCCGATTTAAATCAGGCACTCATTCACACGAATGGCCGGCTTTTTCCTACTGGATTGGCGAAAATCATGATCCATGAAAAAAAGATAGATATGGCCCGTGTGATTATCATGGGTGTGATACCTGAGTATCGTAATCTTGGGATAGACGCCATGCTTTATCTGGATACCTGGCGGAATGCCACAGCACGCGGATACGCGCGAGGTGAAATGTCCTGGATTCTTGAGAACAATACAATGATGAACCGAGCTCTGCAAATGTTAGGTGCGGAAGTCTATAAAGTGTATCGCATGTATGAAATGAGCACTTGATCCCAAAATAAAGCGTTTGGAAAGCAACCCATTTTCTGTCATCTTTTCGAATGGACTGTCAAATATAATTGACTATGGTCTGCATCAGTCGATGATGGATCCTCATTTGATCATTATTCTCAAACCACTATTTATTATTTATTTAGAACAACGTGTTGTGAATGGTAGGATAGTCTGGTATTGGATTTGCTTATCAAGGGAGTAACAGAAAAACTCCCTCTCTCTCCATCAAATTTCAGAGCCAAGGCAAATGCTTTGGCTCTCTCCACTTATACTCAAGGACAAATCACCTATTCAATCCAGTAGAGCAGGCGGCCGCAGTTTTCGCAAGTGAAAATCCCTTCATCATTTCGACCCCGTTCATGGTATGATGTGGGCAATTTTGAGAAACACCCCAGACAGGTGTCCTCTTGTACGGGCACCAGAGGATGTGAGTAACGGGTTTTTAATCTTTCGAACATTCTAATATACCGCTGTTGAATATCCTTGGCAACCTCTTCAAGAGCCTTTTTCAATTTCTCAACACCTTCAACCTCAATCCCCATGCATTTGTCTTCATGCTTGGCTTCATCCAGCATAAGAAGAATATCTTGATAAAGAACGAGCAATTCAACTTGACTTCGCATCACGGAATTTATCCTTTCGCCAAAAGTTTAATGAATTTTTCATAGGATTCTGCTTTAACCAGTTTATCCTTAAAAGTTTTCTTTCGCAGCCTCTCACATAGCTTTCCAAGAATGGGCAGATATTGATTGGATTCATCCAAAGGGGGACCTAGAATCAGAAAAAACAATTGCACATCCTTGCCATCACTTGCATTGAATTCAATACCCACTTCAGAAACCCCAACCACAATGCAAATTTCAGGAATCGCCAATGTGCGGCAATGCGGGATAGCCACCTGTTTGCCAATTCCCGTCGATCCCAATGTCTCACGATTTAGCAATGTCTCAAATACGAGCTTCTGACTCTTGATCAGTTTTTTATTCACGAGTGGCTGTATCAATTCTTCAAGTACTGCTTTTTTCTTCTTGGACTTCAATTTCGGAATAAAGAATTCCTCTTTAAAATAGGAAACAAATTCGCCATTATTCATGATAGTTCCTCATCATCTCTATAGAAATTTATTTAATTTTTTATGTTTAATCTGATTCACAACCATTTTGACATCCTCGACCCTATCACGTGAACAAACAAGTGTAATGCCACCTTCTTGCACCACAACGATATTGTCAAGCCCCAAAACCGCTACCAATCCTTTTGATGCAGTGATATAGGAATCATTGACATCCACAAGAATCGCGTCCCCCGATACTACATTTTTATTTTTATCCTTGTTGCTGATATCATAGACTTGTTCCCAACTGCCCAGATCATTCCAATAAAACTTGCCGCGCACGGTATAGACATTGTTAGATTTCTCCATAATGCCATAATCAAGGGAGACGCTTTTAATTTGATGATAGACACGATTCAGAACTTCTGAATAATTGGGACGATCTATATATTTTTTGATCTCCATCAATCCATCATACAGATCTGGAAGATATTCCTCAATCGTATCAAAGAACACATCAACCCGAAAAATAAAAATACCGCTGTTCCAAAGGAAATCCCCGCTTTCAAGAAAGCGTTTTGCGGTTTCCAGGTTTGGCTTCTCTGCGAATGTTTTCACTTTGTATGCTTCCACAGCGGCTTCCATTTTCACTGCCTCAGCAACTTGAATATATCCATAACCCGTGGCAGGACGATTCGGTTGAATGCCAATTGTAACCAAACCGCGTTTTTCTTTGGCGATTTTGTGCCCTAATAAAATAGTTCTTTTAAATTGATCCTGTTTTCGAATAAGATGATCGGCCGGGGTCACAATTAATGTCCCCTCCTTGTCCCGTTTCTGTACCTGAAGCGCGGCCAGCCCTACACACGGGGCCGTGTTTTTCCCGACAGGTTCATAAAGAATATTTGAATCGGGAACTTTAAAGCGCTGTGTTTCCATCACTTCTTGATGCCCTTCACGCGCAGCAATGAACATGTGATCCCATCCAATAAACTGATGAAATCGATCGAGTGTGGATTTTAGGAGTGACCGTTTTCCTGAAATATTTAAAAACTGCTTGGGATTTTTATCTCTGCTTCGAGGCCAAAATCGCGTTCCGGAACCGCCAGCCATAATAACACAATACATAAAACTTTCCTTCCGTGTTGAGAGACGGAGTTTAGAGAAAGGCCTGCATATGAAATGTTGAATGGAATTGGAATGAAATGATATACCCGGAGAGTAATTGCCTTAACGGTATAAAAAACAATGTCTGAAGAAAATAATTTTTAAGAATGACTAAACGTTGGTTGTGAATATGCATTTGTTGTATGAATTCTGCCTTATAAACCATCCGTCAAATAATTTAATCAATTTCTGGCAAAAAGCAAGTCAATTCAAATTTGATTTTATCCATGTATCAAATTGGGATTTGGCCTGCTGTTCAAGGTTATCAAGCGATCCGAAATTTTGGATTATCATATCTGCATACGCCCCTTTCTCCTCATCGGATTGCTGGGACTGCATCCGATGTTGAATCTCGTCATCACTCCATTGCCGTGTGGTTCGAAGTCGTTCAATTCGGATCGTTTCTGGCGCTGCAATCAGAATCGTTTGATCAAAAAACGATTGCGCATTTATTTCAAACAGAATGGCCATATCTACAATCAGAATACCCTGTTTCGTTCTGGATTGCCAAGATTGAATTTCATTTTTCAGCTGATCAAGGAGTGGCGGCCATACTATAGCATTCAACTTTTGAAGGTGTGCCGGATCGGAGAAAACCAAACGCCCGAGCTCTCTACGCCGAAGCGCGCCTGTACTGTCAAAATAGGTATCTCCGAATTGTTGACGGATGGCAGCTTGGATATCCATCCTGCTCTCCACTAGCTGCCTGGCAAGATCATCCACGTCCAGGATGTCTGCGCCAAGTTTTTGGAGCATGTGCACAAAGGTGGTCTTACCGCTACCAGCGCCACCTGTCACACCAACAATAAGTTTTGCGGAAGTCATCAACTAATGTTTTTATTTTTCTGGATCACGCTGATCCGCCCGGAATCCTCTAGCCCTGCGAAGTGGAATCTTCATACCCTCCGTTTGTTCCAACCACTCCCAAAGCCGGTCGGACAGAGAGATGATAATGTCCTTATGATCAGGACTTTGAATTAGATTATGACGTTCGTCGGGATCCTTTCCAAGATCGTACAATTCATCTGAATCCCACACTCCGTGATAATGAATGTATTTATATCGATCGGTCCGGATGCCGTGCACTGTGGGAGTATGGGGGAAATTCCATTCCCAGTAATACTCGTAGAAGACCGCATCACGCCACTCGACTTCCTTCTTTTGGAGGAGCGGCAACATGGAATGTCCATCCATATTGGCGGGCATTGTCAATCCGGCCAGTTCAAGCACAGTGGGCGCCACATCAATGTTCTGTACCATATCTTGGATGAGTGTACCGGGCTGTATCAATCCCGGTGCCCAGGCGAGAAACGGTACCCGCTGAGATGATTCATACATGTGACGTTTGTCAATCAAGCCGTGCTCACCGAAACAGAATCCATTGTCACCCATATAAAAAACGACCGTATTCTCGGCCTCGCCTTTTTCTTCGAGATATTGAAGAATGCGGCCCACACTGTCGTCAATGCCGCGGACCGTTTCACAATATCGTTTATAGAACGTATCAAAATCCATCGCGCCATGATACATATAATCCACGCCGTGCCAGCTGTTGCGCTGCGCACGCACCCAATCCGGCTTGCCTTCATAATTCTCATCTGTATTGGCCATACTCTCGGGATATTCAACCTCCACATCCTCATACGTGCCAAGATGCCGTTTGGCTGGTTGAAACATTGCGTGCACTGCTTTGTGGGAAAGATAGAGGAAATAGGGTTTGTTCTGATCGCGATCATTCTCAAGCCAGTCCAGAGCGTAGTCGGTCAGCAAGTCTGAGATATAGCCTTGGACTTTCTCACGTTTCCCGTCAATATTTAACGTGGGATCATGGTACTCGCCCTGCCCTTTGAAGCTGACCCATTTGTCAAATCCAGGTCTGGGATTATCTTCATTGTCTCCCATATGCCATTTGCCGAAGAACGCCGTCTGCACACCGGTTTGCTGTAGATATTGTGGGAAATAGACCGTGCCTTCAGGCACGGAAGACTGATTATCCACGACACCGTGTCGGTGAGAATACTGCCCTGTCAGAATGCTGGCGCGGCTCGGAGAACAGAGCGAGGTTGTTACAAATGCGTATTTAAGATACGCACCTTCACGCGCCATCCGATCCATGTGAGGCGTTTCGAGAAATTTCGGTTTGCCAAGAAAACCCATCGCATCATATCGATGATCGTCGCTCAGAATGAAAATCACATTCCTCGGTTTTGCACCTTTAATCTTCTGGAGTTTGTATAGTTTCGAATCCCCGGCCAGAAGTGGAACAGCTGCAGCAGCCGCTCCGGCTGTTTGAAGAAAGGATCTTCTCGTCACTTGTTTATCAGATCTATTCATTTTGTATGTCCTATCAAATTTCCCTGATTACACATTCCCCGTTCCCCATTTATCCGCCATAGCGGCTCTTTAGCGAAGACAAATCTCCATTCCTAGAACTTATAATTCTGCTTCGGGAGATTTACCGTCAAATCCATAATCATTTCTTCAGCTTCATCCAGATCAATGACATGCTCCGCGACCAGCTCTGCGAGATAGCGAGCGTCTGTGCGGCGCGCCAGATCATGACGCGCGGGAATGGACGGGAATGCGCGCGTGTCATCATTAAATCCCACCGTATTATAAATACCCGCCGTTTCGGTGGTCATGCGTCGATACCGCAGCATGCCTTCACGGCTGTCATTGAACCACCAGGCCGGCCCGATTTTTAAAGCTGGATAGTGACCTGCCAGCGGCGCGAGCTCTCGCGCAAAAACCGTTTCATCCATGGTGAAGACGATCAGTGTGAAATCGGGATTATTGCCGTACTTGTTCAGCAAAGGTTTAAGATGGCGAACCATGTCCTCGGCAATTGGGATATCGCATCCCTTATCTGTACCGAATTTGGCGTAAATCGCCGGATTATGATTACGAAATACTCCTGAGTGAATCTGCATGGTCATTCCATCTTCGCAAGACATCCGGGCCATTTCCATCAACATATGCCCGGTGAAAACTTCGGCATCCTGCGGTGTGGCCTGGCCATGGATTGCCCTGGCATAGATCTTTTCAGCTTCCCGATGATCAAGTTCCAGGGTGAGGGCTGTAAAAACTCCATGATCCGTGGATGTCGCGCCCTGCTCTTTAAAAAAGACGCGTCGTTTCTCTAATGCTTGAATGTATCCGTTGTATGAACTGCAATCCTCACCCGAAATTTCAGAGAGTCGATCAATATGACCGCGCCAATCCTTATGCATCAGATCCGTAACATTGTCAGGACGGAAAGCAGGAACGATTCGGGCGTTCCATCCGCTTTCGCGAATCCGGTCCACATGTTCGAGTGAATCCGTGGGAAAATCAGTGGTACTCAAAACTTCGATATTAAACCGCTCATACATGGCTCTGGGAAAGTTTTCAGGTTTTGCCAATGCATCCACAATTTGATCATAAATGTCCATGGCTGTTGCTGCACATAACCGTGTCTGAATACCCAACACCTCACGAAGTTCATGTTTCAGCCACATCCCGGTTGGCGTGCCTCGAAACAAGTGAATATTCTCTCCCACAATCTGCCATATTTTCCGATGATCGGTCTCTGTCGCTCCGCCGTCTGTTCGTGGAATACCCAGTTTTTCAAGAGGGATACCCTGCGAATACAGCATACGAAAAAGATAATGATCCGGGATCACGAGCAATTGGGTCGGATCAGGAAAAGGCTTATTTTCGACAAACAAATTGGGATCCACATGTCCATGCGGTGAGAGTATAGATAAATCCTTAACCTGCATATACAAATTCTTGGCTATCTTTCGCTCGGCCGGATCAGAGGCAAAATATCGATCCTCATGCAGATCAATGCTTTTCGGCATAATCACTCCTTTTTATATGCTGACAATTCTATCGGATTAACCTGATCATGGTTCAATCTAAATAAAGTTAGAGATTTGGATGAAAAAGTCAAGCTCCGAATCCGAAATATTGGATTTTTTTCTTGCATATTACACTGGAATAGCTACTTTTACTCAGTCAGAGTCCATTGTATTGGGATTCTTCCAATTGGATGGAACGTTTTACAATGAGCCAATACTTCCGCATACATCCCAAGACGCCGCAGCAACGCCTCATCAAACAGGCTGTTTCATATATTCAGAATGGCGATGTAATCATCTATCCGACGGATTCGGGATATGCACTCGGCTGTCACATCGGTGACAAAGCAGCCATGGAAAGACTTACGCGAATCCGGCAGCTTGAAGGTAAACATCCATTCACCTTGATGTGTAGCGACATCAAACAAGCCTCAGTCTACGCACGTTTCGACACACCGGCCTATCGCCTGCTCAAAGGGAACACACCGGGTGCCTATACTTTTGTACTTCAGGCCACACGCGAAGTGCCGCGGCGGCTCATGCATCCCAAACGAAAGACCATCGGCATTCGCATCCCTGATTGTGCGATCACGCTCGCATTGCTGAGGGAGTTGGGCGAACCCATGCTCACCACCACATTGATTCCGCCCGGTGGGACAGATCCCCTGTTCGATCCGGATGAAATCCGCGATCAATTTCAACATCAGGTGAACTTGATAATTGACGGAGGACATGGCAGCTTGATCCCCACAACGGTCATTGATTTACTCGGAGAAAAACCGATCATCCTGCGTGAAGGCCTGGGAGATGTCACACCGTTTCTAATATAATGGATTGAAATTCTTTGTTGTTTTGAGTAGGCAGTACCAATCAACAAACATGAATTCGCCACGGATTTTCACGGATGCACACCTATTTAAAAAGATGAGACGCTTTCAATACGATTAACAATAGGCGCTCATCTTTCGAATCGTGTTTTATCAATACTTCCAGTTCAATAATATAACCTTGAAAAACGGATCAGATCATA
>JABMRT010000010.1 GCA_013202295.1 Candidatus Zhuqueibacterota bacterium | reverse complement strand
CTTTACGAAGGTCTTCGTTTAAATATGTTTTTAAGCGAACTTTATCATATTTAGTAATAATAATTGTTTTTTTCGCCATGACATTTACCCTTTCAAGTGTAATTTCTTTTACAACATAACACCAATTTCAGCGGTAAGTCCGCAACCGACAACAAGCGGTCAACGCAAAAACCGAACGCGGCGAAATCCGCTGCAAATATGGGTTATAGCAAATTATCAAAAAAAGAACTTGTGGAACTCATACGTTTAAAACAGAATGAATTAAATTCCATTTTAAGGTATGCTCAAACAATTAATTTTGAATGGAAATATTCTCATTGTCTCAATACCAATACACATGAGATAAAAGATATTTATGAAATTATTCCCTATTAAAGCCTATTTCACGTTTAGGTTTCTCTGGTGTTGGTTTAGTTTTTATGAAAACAATTCTAAGTGATTCGGGCAAACAACATAAATGCGAAACGTTTCCATTTATTGTGCCTACAACATCAACAAGAGTATTATTAATGGAATTAACAAAATCAACTGATAGCATGGAGTCGTATTCGAGTATGACAAACCCATCAATATATTCATCACCGGCCAGTTTTTCTTTGATCTTTTTATAATGGGTATGTAATGTTTGTACGAAATCATCACAGTGTATCATTTTTACCCTCCTTTGCGGGGTTTAGGAATAGGGGTTAACCTATGACCAAAATAGCAGAGCTAAAAGCACAGGACAATGGTTTTGTTGATTCCATAAAAGAGTTACGGTTTCTTACCGACTATATATCTCTTTTTTGTGAAACGCTTGACTGCACTGAGGATTTTCTTGATTTGCGGAGCCTCGATTCTCCCGGAACAGTGGGGACATCTGTAGTTGTTTTCGAGCCTTCCGAACGTCTCCGTGATTTGCTTAGTGCAATGCGGACATTTAAAAGTAAGCTTCTTGTCGGGCATTTTATTAAGCATGATTTTACTCCTGATTATTTAAGCTATAACGTGATTTTCACAGGTCGAATCGCCAACCGTTAATTCAAAGAAAATAAGTGATTCAAATAACCCTGAAGATTAGTAAAAATGGAGCGCGGTTCGATCCTTGTGCAAAATTGGGTTATAGCTAAAAGTTACTCAATTTTGATCATTTTCTTAACTGCCTTAAAATCACCCATCTGAATTTTATAAAAATAGATACCTGATGGTATATTCTGCATATCTAAATTGATAAAATATTTGCCAGCCTGTTGATATGAATTGACAAGTTCCTTAATCGCCTGACCATTCAAATTATAAACAACCAGATTTACTTTACAATGCTCTTTCACATCATATTCAATTTGTGTGGAAGGATTGAATGGGTTTGGATAGTTTTGGGACAAAACAAAAGACGCGGGCAATTGTTCGCCCTTTCCCGATATACCAGAAGGATTGGTCACAATAATATATTTCTCTTTTGTTTCCGTGTCTGAGCCACTTGGGCCGGTCACAGTTAAAGACACTGTGAACGTATCAGCGGTTTCGTATGTATGCAATGGATTTTGATCTGTACTTGCATTACCATCACCGAAATCCCAGTCCCATGATGTGATCGAACCTGTAGAACTGTCCGAGAATTGGACACTTAAAGGTAAAACGCCGGAAGTTGTATCACAGCTAAATTGGGCAACAATTGACGTGATGCCAGTATCCGGGGCAATGCAAATGAGCCAAAAATCTTCTTCACCTGATCCAAAAGATTTTGTAAATCCTGTTAAGATATATCCCTGATCGGAAGTCTGTTGCACAAAGTTTCCTTCATCATTGTCACTTCCACCGAATGTTTTTGTCCACATCTCATTTCCAAGAGAATCTGCCTTAATTAACCATATATCAGTCCAGCCGGCACCATATGATTCGGTAATTCCAGTTATAATATAACCTCCATCCAAAGTTTGCTGAATGGATCGCCCGATATCTCTACTGTTTCCACCGAAAGTCTTTGTCCAGGTTGTATCTCCTGTTTCATCGGTTTTAATGAGCCAAACATCACCACCCCCAATATCAAATGAATATGTATATCCAGTGATAATGTAACCGCCATCTGTTGTCTGCTGCACACAATAGCCTTCTTCCCCACTTGTTCCGCCATAGGTTTGTAACCATTCTTCATTTCCTGATGCATCCGTTTTGATTAACCAAACGTCAGAACTGCCTACGCCATAAGAATAGGTGTACCCGGTTATAATATATCCCCCATCAGCGGTTTGTTGTATATACCTGCCAACATCTTTAACAAATTCAGTTCCTCCAAACGTTTTTTCCCATTCCTCATTACCTGATGCATCCGTTTTAATTAGCCAAAGATCATAGTAGTTACTATATTTAAATCCAGTTATGATATATCCTCCATCAGAAGTTTGCTGCCCACAGTAACCAACATCATTCGCAATTCCTCCGAACGTTTTTGTCCATAACGTATCACCCATTGCATTCGTCTTGATGATCAAAACATCTTCATATAAACCAACAACTGAACCTGCTATAAAATAACCTTCATCAGAGGTTTCCTGGATCGTATAGCCGTTACCACCCAGACCTTTATTTATACCAATTGTATTTGTCCAAATAGTATCTCCTGATGTGTCAGTTTTAATGAGCCAGACATTGGCTAAACTTGTACCAAAAGAATTGGTTTGCCCTGTTATTATGAACCCTCCATCATCGGTTTGCTTGACACATCGACCTATATCGTAATCAATTCCCCCGAATGTTTTTGTCCAAAGTGTGTCTGGTTGAGCATAAATAGATTGGTATGCTGTAATGATCATCATACTAAAAAGTATTAAAAACTTCATGAAATATTTTTTAAACATAATTTCCTCCTTAATTTTATCAATTATAGTGGTATAACGTGGCGATAACCCGCAAAAAACCAAGCGGCCAGTACTTTTAACAAGACCAATGCAGGCACTCGGTTTAAACAACTTTCGTGCAACACGGACGCGTTTTTTGTCGGGTTAATTGCATTGTTATACTTACGCCCTTAAAACAAAGTTGTAAACACTAACTTACCCTTTTTTATAATTATCACTTTAGCAATAACATTTTCTTTACGTCCGAAAATTCTCCAGCTTGAATTTTATAAAAGTACATTCCGCTCGATAAATTTTGGGAACTAAACTCAATTTTATAATTACCAGCGTTTTTATGTTCATCCACAAGTATTTTAACTCTTCTGCCTAGAACGTCAAAGATTTCGAGAGTTACTTTAGAGCCCCGCGGTATCTGATAATTTATGAGTGTAGTGGGATTGAAAGGATTTGGGTAATTCTGACTTAAATAAAATTGTTTAGGTAAAACTACATTTGCATCAACATCAGTAATTATATACTGGTATTTTTGTATAGCAGCATCAGCATTAGCCTGCAGATTCGTACTATCCGTTCCTGCAACAAATGCAAAATATACAAATTTAGTAATGCCTTGTGATAGAGTGAAAGGGCCCGATCCGATCCACATTCTGTAATCACCAATCTCAGTGATTGTTTCATTTTCAAAGGTAGATATTCTTTGTAATGCTGTTTCTCGAATTGCCCCTCCTTCAGTAGTAACCTTGGCACCTGCCATACCGCTAAGAGCAACTACACCATAGTAATTTGGATCAGGAGATCCATCAGTAACATATTGATATGCAAGATTTCTCGATTGATCATATCCTCCAAGATTCTTAGGGTAACCCTCGCTTCCACCAACATCCCAATCAGCAAAAATTCCCGCATAAAAATCATTCAAGGAAGAATTTACAGAGGTAAAACCAAATTCTAAGATTACAAATTCATCATCGGTATCGGAAAAGGCTTTCTGATTAACTGATATTCCATAAGGGATTATTGCTCCTTCATCATTGTAAGCTGTCTGCGAAATATGATCTGTTTCCGGGTCTAAAGATGTTACTTCGTGTATTGGTTCAGTATTAGTAAAATCATTTATAATTCCGAAACTAGCCTGATTGCCATTCACAAAACCTGCGGACTGTGTGCCAAAAATTAATCCACTTGCGTATAGCGCGTCTATATTATTCTTATATTCGCAGCCCTCGCCTATAGTTGTCAATGAACTAAGGTGTCCAAAGCTCCCATCTTGAAAAATAGATATTTTATAATCACCAGTGTCATGAGTTATATATGGAGGAGAAATAGATTGAGCAGCATTGCGGCACCAGACACCCCCATACTCAGTTCCTACCCAAACTTTTGATCCGCCAATTCTCAATTTCGTAATTGCAAAATTCTTCAAACCGTCATTCCAAACATTCCAGCTAGAACCGCCGTCATTGGAAATAAAGACGCCATTGTCCCCGGTACCTGCATAGATTATATTCGGTGTAATATCTCGATCAATGGCTAATGATGTTATGTCTGTAGAGGGCAATGTTAATTCTATCCAATTGCCTGTAGTATATCTCCATAAACCTGACTCGGAGGATACATATACATTTGAACCGTTATCCAATTCAATATCAGTAATATTACCTATTCCTTCTGAGGGTGTTATCTCTGTTTCGTTTCGTACTCCCCAAGCATTTTCAATTCTCCATATTTGCCCCGCTCTTTGTTTTCCAGAATAAATGATATTGGGATCATTCGGATCTAATGCTAATGTCGATGATGAGGCGCTTAGTAATTGATCCCAACTATTACCACCATCAGTTGTTCTGGCAACGGTTCCAAATCCATGCGGACCGTCACTCCACCACTCTAGACGGGTAGCAACCAAAATATTTTGAGAATTAGTTGGATGAATCAGAATATCTGTAAGCTTAGTGCTACACTCGTTTCCAGTACAGCCAGCGAATTTTATCTGCAGCCAGTTTAAACCACCATTTATACTCTTATAGATATAGTACTCACTCCCATCCTGCACACTTTCAGCAGAATATAGTATTGATGGATTTTGGGGATCAATAGTTACAAGACCAGGAAGACCGCCGTTAACCCTATTCCAATTGACACCGGCATCAAGTGTTTTAAATAACCCTTGTTCATCTTTTACACATGCATATGCTAAATCAGGATAAGAGGGATGAACAGCTATATCATTAATATACGTTGCATTTATTCCACTAACAATTTGAGTCCAACTAAATGTAACAACACCAATAGTACGTTTGTAAATTCCACCGTAGTAACTTCCGAGATAGATTGTTGGGTTTGTTTCGGTTGATATATCAATACATGTTGACCAGGATGAGCCTAATCCTGATCCTGACATGGCACTCCATTTATCTTGATCAGTTTTATATGTTAGTATTTTTGTATCGAAAGAGCGTGCTCCCATATAAATTGTATTAGAATTATTCGGATCAATCACAAACACATCTGGATCATATTCAGATGCGAAAGAAGTGTAAGGATGGGTAATCTCTTCCCAGTTATCCCCTAAATCTTTTGTTTTATAAAATTTTGGGGTTGAGAAGGGATTATACGCCGCCAATTGCATTACATACACTACTTTTTGCCCAACCGAATCCTTGGCGACTGCAATATTTATTATTCCTTCACTGCTTGATGTTGTCATTCTTTTATTTATCCAATCTGTACCTCCGTCAGTGCTGTATAGAAAAGATCCAATACTAGATCCTGCGTCACGTGCAACATAGATATGGTCGGAATTATCTGGGTCAATAAAAATACTATTTATCTGATACACGCTACCATGGGTTGCCCATTCAAGTAATGCGTTAAAAGATTCACCGCCATCAATACTTTTAAAAACTCCAATTCTCACATCATCCGAAGACCTAAAAAAATCACCACTACCAAAGTATATTGTATTGGGATCATTGGGATCGATAGTAATGCAGTTAATTGTATTACCCACAAGTTCGGTAAAAACCCAATCAATCCCGCCATTATTTGTCCTCCAAAATCCTTTTTCATATGTCCCTGCAAAAACTATATCCGGTGATGAAGGAGAAACTTTTATACTCCTCACTTCATAATCCGGGAAACCTGTTTTAATCCAGGAAGCACCTTTATTTTCGCTTTTATAAACACCCTGCTTTGTCCCGATATATACAGTATTTGGATTAGATTTTGATACCGACACGCAATTTACATCTCCCCCATCCGGTCCGTTACTGAACCAGCTATTTCCCGTTTCCTCAACAACAGTAGTATTGTTTGCGCCGGCAAGTGAAACCTCACGCAGACTCTCCAATGTTCCACTTTCCTGAATAACCCAACCGTCGCCGCCATCTGTGGTGCTGATTATCGTTCCATTATTACCAACCGCGGTACCGTTGCTATCATCTGTAAATGATACTCCCTGAAGTGCATTTCCTTGGGGAAGAGGATTTTGCTGGAACCAACCCTCTTGAGCTTTTATCTCACAAATGAATGTGAAGTGAAGGATTAATAGCGCTAGGACAAAGAATTGCTTTTTCATATCCATACTCCTTAATGATTGTTTATTTTATAAGTATAACATCGGTTTCAGCGGGTTGAAAACACGGAAAGACTCAAATCAAACGAGTAATTCCAATAAATCGAAAATTTCAAAAAACCGCAGCTGTTTTCAATCCACTGCATGACTTGGTTATACACCATTTTTATTGCTTGTCTTTATATTCTTTAATTTTAATAATATATTGGTTAAGATCTTTTTTAAATAATATTATATATGTACATAATACAAGGCCCCATAATATTAAAATAACAACTAAGCCAATTATTGATAACACTTCAATACAAGTAAAAATATCTTGTAAAAAATAAACTGATATAATTGTGGTAAGAATAAATAGAACAAAGATCGGATGAGTTATAAATCTTCGTATTGGGTTTTTTTTATCAAAATCATTTTTATAATTATATTTAAATTTTAAGAAACTTTGGTCTTTCCACTTTTTTTCAAATATTTCTATTAAATATGCAATTTCCAATCTTTGATCTTGATTATGGCGATTCGATATCAAAGTGATGAACAATAGAAAACTTAATAGAATAAAAGGAACAAGTATATTGCTATCAGGTATTTTATCACTGAACCCCAAAACAACACCAAATACAGTGATATAAAGAACAAGCATTTGGTAATAAATTCTTTCATGACAATCAATTCTATTTAATATATTTCTGTATTGCTCAAATAGAAATGTATCATTTAAGTTTTCCATTTATTTATCCTTTTGATAAACGAATTAATAGTGTATAACGGCTGGTTTCAGGGGATTTAAACAAACCGATAATTTTCTCTAAAAAAGTACTTCCACAAAACGTAAAATCAGCCTAAAAAGTCTGCGGTTTAAATTCCCTCTGCAAACATTTGTTATGTGATTTTCATTTTAAATGTAACATTTTCTTGGTTTCTGAAACTTGATTTCCGAGCTGCAACTTATAAAATAATATACTACTTGAATATTGGTTTGTATTTAAACTATAAGAATAATTGCCAGCTTTTTTAAATTCGTTGACCGCATTAACAATTCGCTCACCCTGAACATTATATATTTCAAGGCAAACAAAATTGGGTTTGTTTAAAGAATATCGAATTGTCGTATTAGAATTAAAAGGATTCGGATAATTTTGATAAAGCTGGAATTCGTTGGGTGTGGATGAAAAGTTTGACTCTGAATCAATACCAGTTGCATCTGGAGTATATTCCTCAACCGAGGAGAGTATGGTATAATTGGGACTGACATGGCCCCCAATTGCATAAATTTTATTTTCAACAACACCCGCAACAAGAGTAGTTCTTGAGCGTTGCAATCTAGTTTTTGTGGTCCATGTATCCGCAACAGGATTATAAACCTCAACCTTTGAACTACTATTCGTGCCCGCTCGGCCTCCGATGGCATAGATTAATCCATTTAATGAACAAGCAGCCAAACCCCACCGCCCTGTTGGCATGTCTGCTTTCTGTGTCCAGGTATCGGTGACTGGATCATAGACTTCGACATGTTTATAAAATACATTTTCCCAATCCGCAGTCGTTCCCCCGATGGCATAGATTTTTCCATCTATAACGCAGGCAGATAGCATACCTCGACCGGTGGGCATATTGGTCTTCTGCGTCCACGATTCCGTTATTGGATTATAAGCCGCCATGACACTCGAATCACTGGGTCCACCAGATCCGCCTATGAGATAAATTAGACTATCCACCACAGCGATACTGAAATCCATCATTGCATATGGCATATCCTCTTTCTGAGTCCAGTGTGCGTCTTTTTAACATTCTGGACTTTTGATATAAGAACTTAAGAGACACATTCTTCAAATTCAAACGCTTTTTTAGTTAAATACATTTTCCGATTCAGCCGTTTTCTTTGTTTCATGGTTCGTTCTTTGATAATTTGTCTTTCCGAGAGGATCTGTTTATCGCGGCCGGAATAAACATCCACAGGTTTCAGATTATCCAAAGACTCATGATATCTGTGATTGTTGTAGTATTGTACAAACTCTTCGATCGCTTTTTCCAACTCCCATGGAAAATAGTAATTTTCCAGATTAACTACATTCTTAATTGATCGATGATAACGCTCTATCTTCCCTTGTGTCTGTGGATGGAAAGGTGCACCCCGGATGTGTTGGATGGCCCTATTGCCCAGGTACTCTTTAAGTTCACCAGACAGATAACAGGGGCCATTATCCGAAAGAAGCCGTGGTTTATGACGTACCTTGACTTGATCAACACCCGTTACATCAACAGCTTTATCCAGAGTATCTTTAACATCTGTCGCAGACATGGTTGAGCACAGTTTCCAAGCGATGATATAACGTGAATAATCATCCATCACTGTGGAAAGATAATACCAGCCCCAACCTTTGATCTTGAAGTATGAGAAATCGGTCTGCCATAGTTCATTCACACGTTTCGTCTGCTTGTCAAACTTATCCTTGGCAGATAAAACGATATAAGCGGGACTGGTGACTAAATCATAGGATTTCAATATCCTGTAAACACTTGATTCAGATATGAAATAGCCCTCATTGTCTGTAATGAACCAGGCCAGCTCCCTGGGTGACTTTTCAGGGTACTGGAGAGCAACTTCAACGATATGTTCTTTGACATCTTCAGGTATCTTATTCCAGAACTTTCTGGGAGTCGGTTTCTGATCAGCAAGTCCGTCATAACCGTGTTCAAGATAGCGATGATACCAGCTGTAAAAAGTGCTGCGGTTGATTCCTAATTCTTCAAGCGTCTTTTTAACTGACAGCTCCGACTTCTCAACAAGCCGAATGATTTCCATTTTTTCTGATTGAGTGTATCGCATATATCGCCCGAAGTCTATTCCAAACCATTCAATCTTTTTTTAAACACCCGGTTTGTCAGAGTAATCTCAGCAACCAGTTCTTTTAGTTGGGCGTTCTCTACTCGGAGTTCTGTGACTTCAACACTGTTGGCTTCACGAACAGTATCACCTTGAAGACGTTTCTTCCCGGCTTCAAGAAAATCCTTACTCCACCGATAGTATAAATTAACGTTGATACCTTCTCTGCGGCAGAGATCGGCTATACTTATTTCACCTCTTAATCCTTCTAATACAATTTGAATTTTTTCTTCTGAGGAATATTGCTTTCGGGTTCTTCTGCGGATTTCTTTCACAACCGATTCAGAACTTCTCTTCCTGGGCATGATAACTCCTTTCTGTTCAAATTAATGTAACAGAAAGTGTCTCTTATTTTCAAGTCCAATCCTGTCCACAATGTTCTGAACCGCAGCAGTTTGCAGTATGATTCATTATCTTTTCATTATAATATTCATCTAAATATGAATTAGCCACAGTTTTACGATATCCAAATTTAGGGCCTATCCCAAAATAATGTTTTATTTTATTATTTGGTTTGGGATACCAAAGATAAAGGCAGTTCAAGTCTAAATCATGAATTACATTAATATTATCTTCATGTTCTTTATTTGGTGCTGATTTATATGGCCAAGCATCTTCATCAGTATCATAGTAATTTCCCCAAAAACCAATACTAATTCTAACGGCGTTTTCCTGTTTAAAATGTTTTTTTAAGGAGATAATAGAGCCTTGGAATGAATTAAGTGTAAAGTTATTAGATATCCTAAATTGTATAGAATAATCTGCTAATAAATTAGTCTTTGTTGAATCTTCATTTGCAATTAGATGAGTATTTGTAATTAATAGTAGAATTAACATGTAAGTTTGAATAAATCTTTTCATCGTTTAAATCTCCATTTAGAGTAAATTAAAGTATAACGGTTTGGCTAACTGGTTTTAAAACTGAACGCCCACTTACTTTGAAAAAGCGATTCCACTAAAGTTAAAACTCTTGAAAAAAGGCGCGTTTTGAAATCCAGTTGAGCCAGTTGTTAGCCACTATTTTCATCAATCAGTGCTTCGAAAGGAAATGTAGCTCTTATCGTTGCCTTTAATTCAATCATCGCAGGTTCTATATTTTCTTGATCCCAAATAATCGTTGTATGATGATTTGTATCAAAGTGGGGTTTTGTAGTAACATCATCAAAAACGTTCTTTTCACATAAATATATTACTGGTTTTCCAAGACCCTCTGCATATCCAGCTTCCCAGTATGCACCATTATTATTATGAGAGAGATCAGTAAGTAAGAATCTTGATTTTCTAATTTCAACTCGTAATTGATTATCAATCAAACCTGCTTGTAACACATCTCTTAATATTCTTAATTCAAAACCAGTTTCTTCTACTGCTGGGACGAAATGCTGCCTAAATAATTCAATCATTTCTTCATCAT
>JABMRT010000079.1 GCA_013202295.1 Candidatus Zhuqueibacterota bacterium | reverse complement strand
CTGAGCCATCATTTTCATACCAGGCAATCATGCCTTGCCAATCAGAGAAGGGTGTAGAAGCGGACAGTACATCCATATCACCATCGCCGTCAATATCCTCGGCATATACAGACCATGCTCCTTCTGCAGAAGTGGTTATGACCTGTTAAGCGCCAAAGCCGCCGGAGCCGTCATTCGCGTACCAGGCAATCTTATTGTCCCGTTCAGATGCGGATAAAACATCCATATCACCGTCACCATCAAGATCAGCACTGTAAACAGAGGTTGCTCCATATGTGGAAGTAGAATGCGATACTATAACCTTCTGCTCGCTAAATTGCACTTGTGCCTGAATAGAAGTCATATAACATAACACAGTTAAATAAAAAATAAGATTGATTTTGCTTTTTTTCATAATCAGTTCCATTGCTCTAAAGCACCGTTTTCTGATTTATAAGCTTGGGAGTTCCCATCCCAATATTTCTGATTGTGATTTTAAACTTTTACATTTAATTGCCTAAGTCCCATCTTTCCTTCTTAAATTAAAGTACTTGATTGGACAAATATTCATTGTGAATACTTTGGGTTGAATATCTTATAGCTCGGTCAATGTAATATTCCTAAGCCAGACTTCCGTCGGAGCGCCGGCATGAATTTGGAATCCAATAATCCCCTTTTTAGCTATAGAGTCATCGTCCTCAGTATAATCCACAGATTGGTAACCATTTACCCAGACTTGGATATGGTTATCTTTGCATTTTAAAACCATTTCGTTCCAGTCATTGGTTCGATATGCTTTTTTTATCTCTTCCTGATTTGCAGTGACTAACATTTTATTTCGTCGTGCCTCATCATAAAGACTGCCCCATACCACACCAAAGTCTCCGATTGGGCCACCCATGTCGGCCTGGTATCCGCTGACCTCAGTTGTTCCGGGAACACGACGGCTTCTGAACTGAATTCCTGAATTGTCACCAGGTCCAACAAGTTTGGCTTCAATTTTTAATTCAAAATTTCCATACTCTTTTGTGGTACACAGGAACATATTGTGCGGAATATCTTTTTCAAGTGAACCGCCGACAATTGATCCATCTTCGACGCGAAACCAGTTCAAATCACCTTCCCATCCTGCTAAACTTTTACCATCAAATAAAGAAACCACGGCATTAGTATCAGTCTTTTGCTTATCAGAACAGCCCAACATACAAAATGCCAAAGATACCAATGAAATTTTTAAGATTAACTTTGCTAACATACTTACCTCCCTGAATTATAAATGAAAATATAAATCCGATATTACCCATATCAATTCTCTGAAAAAGCATGATATGGATTTTGTTGAATTTTGTTTACAATTTAACAAATAACTCTTCCATGAAATAACAAATATTGGTTTTGGGGAATACTTCATATTGCTTTTTTTCATAAAATGATCAATCCTTAACGCAACGTACGCTGTAGCCGGCCTGTTTCCAGCCGCTATCATCGCGGTATACGTTTGAATTATCGTAATACAGGTAGCGATGCCAGGCGTTACCACCACTACTCTCCGTTGAAGACCAAAAGTAAGGGTTGGTACCTAAACCATCGAATGTTCCATGGTTGTAGCGGTAACCACCGGGCAGTGCTGAAAAGCCGTTTTCATTTGTAGCACCTTCAATTGTTCCAGAGCTTTTCATTTTTCCCCCGGCAAGAGTATCTCCACCCAGATAATCCACAAGTACCTGCCATTCGTCATCAGATGGAACATGCCAGCCTTCAGGAGCTAAATTTCTGCTGTCATCCACCGCAAACCAGTTGTACAGCCTGCCATATATCTCGATATTAGTTT
Source organism: Candidatus Zhuqueibacterota bacterium (assembly GCA_013202295.1). GTDB lineage: Bacteria > Zhuqueibacterota > QNDG01 > QNDG01 > JABMRT01 > JABMRT01. Next base: position 26,434 of record JABMRT010000079.1, on the reverse strand, counting down.
TATCGTTATTATAGTAGCAGTAAGCTCCATTATTATTATCCCATTCGTCATCGTCGGTCAGACCAGGTATCTTATCTCCATTCCTGTAATGGGTTACTGTCAGGTTCTCAGCCATCCACCATTGATTCCCAATTTTTACAGTTTTGTAAACATTGCCGTCTATATCCTTTACTGAATCATTTGAAGATGTTGGTTGAGTACCACTGCAAGAAACTAAAATCAGAAATGTGAATAAATATAATATTTGCTTCTTCATATCACCCTCCAAAATTGGAACGCTTTATAAATAGCCTTCGGGTCATTGATATCGCGTCTCTCTTTTATCGCTTGTGCTCATCGGAATTTTTATTTTTCCTTATAAGTGTTCCCAATAACGTCCAAGAGATTCAACAATAACTTTTCTCACTTCCGGAGGATCAATAGTACCCAATTTTTTATATAGAATTTCCCCGCCAGGTTTCACAATAATTGTGAAGGGTAACGATCCCGGCCAGTCTTTATCAACTGCATCAATCAACTTATATTTATCATCCGAATTAAAATGATAATTCTTTGTTGATGCGTATGTTTTAGTAAGAAATTTTAATACCTGGTCATCCTTATTTGGGAGATCCAAACTTATTGTAACCATTTCAAACGCGCGTTTTCTAAAGTTTCTGTTAATCTCAATCAGCTCAGGGAATTCTGTAACACACGGACCACACCAGGTTGCATAAAAATTAATTAGTCTTAATTTTTCAGATTTATTTTTTACAACATCTACTATACCTGCAACATCGATCGAGGTCACTTCAACTTTTTCTGCATTCATTTTTTCTAAGGTGGCTTTTGCAGATTCTTGTTTAGACACCCATTTAATTGAGCAGCCAAAAACTTTTGTTGTTTCAACCGGAACCTTTTCTCCAGCCAACAAAGCATTTATTGCATTACGAGTATCATGAGTCGTTACTTTTTTAATATTTTCACCGTCATCAATTCGACCCGCAAATCTTAATTTTCGCTCTTTATCAAGAATAAAAACATGTGGAGTGGCGATAGCACCGTATGCTTTGGCAGCTTCCTGTAAGTCGCCATCGTACAGATAAGGGAAATTAAAATTCTTATCTTTGGCACGTTGTTTCATATCGTCAAAACTATCACCAATATCGGTATAACCATATTCATCCAAACGCAACGCATCAGGATTATTTGAGGAAATACCAACGAAAGCCACTCCCTTATTCTTATAATCATCTACCAATTTCATTATTCTTCCTTCATAAGCCTGGGCGGTAGGGCAATGGTTGGCTGTAAAAATTATTACTAAAATATCAGCATCCGAATAGCTGTCTAAAGTATAATTTTTATCATCTATCCCGACCAGATTAAAATCCGGGGCAACGGCCCCAATTTCCAGTGTTTTTACCTGGCCAAATGCGTAACAAAAAGTGACTAAAAACAGTGACGCAAAGATTTTAAATTGAGTGAACATTTTTATCTCCTTTTCATTTAGAACAATAATTGATTATGTATCATCTATGATTTGTTTGTTAATTTTTTGAAAAGATCCGCGAATATCCGATCCCGGTTCAAAGACGTCGCCTCCCGCATAAAGTGACGGGACTGATCAATACTGAACGTGACCTGATCGGTCATAACCGGACTATGGACAAGGTTTGTTGGTACCCATTCGGGATTAATAAGCCAGGCCACAGCTGATACATCCCAAATAACCTTGGAGTATGCCTCCCGGCCCTTGCTATATTCAATCACAATGTTGAGTAGATAGTCTGAAATCTCTGTTTTTCCTTTGAGATAATGTGTTAACTCAGGAATTGTTGTGTGAAGATGGGAGACAACCGGCCGGCATGGCAACGTCACAAAAGGTACTCCGGAATCGAACACAACCCGAGCCGCAAGCACATCCTGGCGTAAATTAAATTCACGCTGGTGTGGCCAATATTGTGCATTGCCACCAAGCCAGACAACCACGATATTTTCAATGATTTTCGGCTCGATTAGGATCGCTGAGGCGATATTTGTAATACATCCGATAGGTACCACATATAGGGGATCATCCGGACTGCTTTGCATGGCGCGTTTAACCAAATCCATTGCAGCTTCACTACGGTGGGGTTTGTCAATATCCCTTAGATAATCAGAGGAGCCTCTGAAAGCGAAATTTTCCGAGGGAACTTTCAGCATTTTTAATATTTTCAGGATTTCCTGGTAACTCTTTTCCATACCATCGCCCGGTCCTGTGGCTCGACTGTTATTAAATGGAGCAGCATAGACTGCTTCGAATTTTATTTTTTCTTTGGATAGTACCGTGTAGGCAAGAGCGAATTGATCATCCACTTCATTATAAGTATCAGTATCCAAAACCATCCTTATTGTTCCTGTAGGCGGTTCCAGTTGCTTAAGCCTAAACTTCTCTGTAAGTTTTGGGAAATCCTGAGCTAAAACATTTGATAAGATCATTACAGACAATAAAACTGTGAAATAAAATATTTGTTTCTTCATAATACTCTCCTAAAAAATGACTTTTCCATACACATTTTCATAATTTTAAAAGAAACCGGACGTATTTCGCATCTTAGTTTCTGCAGGTAATTGGCCATGATCGCCTTTCGGTTCTGCTGGTGATGCGACCCCCTTGTTAAGCCACCTGACGACAAAGAAGGTCAGAGTATCCGCCCCCGTATTCACCAGCCCGTGCATTTTCCACGGTGATACATATAGGAGATCTCCGATATTTGCTTCAACCTGCTTGCCCTCAAGCGACCATACACCCGTACCTCTAGTAATCAGCAAAAATTCTTCCTCTGCGTGACGATGGGCAGGGTGCACTGATTCGCCAGGCAACACATCGGCAAGAGCGGTAAGCATATTCTCTGTTCCATAGGTAGATGTATTGCCATATGTATACATATCCATCACTCCCCAATCCCCAGTATTCCTCTTGGTATCAGCTCTGGTAATGACTTTACTATTAATAGATTCTAGGCTGATCTTGGAATTGGCAGTAGACTTGAAGGCCAGAAAATATCCTAAGCCAAAACTTATGAGCACTGCTGCAATAAAACCTATTATTTTCATAGCATATTGTCCCTTTCGTTTGAGCGAATTGTTATCAGCAAGGAGCATAACATCAGATCGATTAACTCAACACATGGATGAAGAAGAAAAGTCTCCATCTACTCATAATTTGTAAACTGTTTCAATAGTATTTCTGTTGTCCATTTGGCAGCTTTAGCAACAACCTGAGGACATTTTCCATCTGCTCTATCTCTTACTTCCTTACAAATAACACTTCCATACTCTTCCTCAAAACATTTGTGAACTTTATGAATCAATTCATGTGACAACGTATTATCACCAAATCTGTCTGTTCCGCACAGCCATCCGATAACCAGTCCAGAACCTGTAAATGCACCACAATTTGCATCTTTTGTCGGGGTCGCACCACCATCCAGACAGCTAACGCTTCTGAATAATCCTTTATCTGCCGGGATAAAATCAATGGCATCCTGCAGTGCAGCCACCGTACACCGTGCACAACCCCTGTGTTTATCCTCATACAGATAACCAAGATCATAGGCTTTTTGAAGAATATCTTTGCTTCTATCACCAATATCAAAGTGGTCATTTTCGCTTAGAACTTTAAATTCTGTCTCTTCTCCTGAAGCTGCCATAACGTGATCCGCATTCAAACCGCAGGCCATTAACCAGACTCCTGCAGACTTCAGGAATTTGCGCCGGGTGCTAATTAACTTTTCTTTCTTTTTCATTCTTTATTCAATTTTTATTGTCAGGGAAATTGACAACATGTCAGTAACGATTTTCTCGCTCATAAAATATTTTTTAGCATTTTTAGATGATGTCAGGCAGAATTTCATTTTGCCCATTTTTTTACGATTTGTAAGCTCCTAATGAATTCTGTTACAATTACTGATCATATTTGCACAACAATAAATAGCAATAAGTATAGTTCAGCTATATTTATGAAACTAGAACTGCCCCTCCAGAATAAAAATGTTTTGTCCTTTTGATTAAATAAATTTTTTATAGTAACTCTTCTCCTTACATTCCTTTTGTCCTAATTGGAACTGTCCAGGTTTTTCTTATTAAGACTTACAATTTGATAACCGCCGGTTCGACCCAATTTTATCCACCAAATTATATATATTAAGAATGCAACGGCGGGCAAAATGGAAACAATAGAAAAAGCAGTTGTAAGGCCATACGTCTGCCCTAATGTCCCAATCTTTGGTATCCATACACTCACACCCAACATTCCCATAAAACCGATTAAACCAATGGTCAGTCCGCCACCGCCAGGGAACAGCTCAGCAGCAAGAGAATACATTGTGGGCCACATATAACAAACACCTAGATAAAACACAGTAGCAGATAAATATATCAAAACAATATTTTGCGTTTCAGCGGCTTGCGAAAGTAAAAACAGTCCAATTGAAGTAAGGAAAGTTGATAGAGTCATTATTCCAATAGGATTGATCACTTTTACAAGCGGTCCCGCAAAAAACCTAAGGACAAACATGATCATGCTACCATAGACCAATATTAAGGTTCCGCTTGCATTCGCATATTCTTTAAAAGTCGTTTCCAACCATTGACCAGGAGCTAATTCTGCTGAAGCTGTTAATGACATACAAAATAAAAGTAACAGGAAACCAGGCATTATGGCAGTTTTGAACATTATTTTGTTTGATACACCAGCATCTACACGTTCCGTTTCTGGAAATTTCTTATTAAATATAAGTACTCCATATATTAAAACAGGAATGAGCATAATTAACATATACACCTGCCAGGGCGCGGATATGGCATCCAGGAAAAAAGTACTGAACAAACCACCAACTATTAAACCGGCAGGCCACCAAGCATGCAATATATTAAGCATTCTTGTTTTTTGATCTGGAAACTGAGCCGCACAAAGTGGATTGATAGTAGCTTCCAAAACGCCCCAACCAAACCCGGCCATGGTCATGGAAATTAACATAACCATTGGATTTTTACTGATAACAAAACCAACAATTCCTGCGACCTGAAAGAGCCAGGCAATCACCATCCCTTTTTTTAATCCGAACCAATCGATGAGCGGAGAGAAAATAAGCAAGGCCAGGGCAGTTCCTTTAAAGGCCCATCCAGAAATATTCCCAAACTCGACTTTTGTGAGAATATTTTCTTGATTAATAAGTATGTGCCCGAGATGCTCTCTGGCAATAAAAATTAATGCGGCTGACATCAGTGAAAGACAACTTGCATAAAAAATATACTTATTCGACTTGTCACTCATAATGGCACCTTCTTTCTGGTTAGCACATCTTATGTTTATTTTGTGACATTTTAATAATCAGGTAAAACTTTTTTTATTCCTCCCTGCATGGCAGACTCATGGGTCAAAATTCCATGCATTCCATTTTCTCCTTTTAGCATATATTGCCTACTCATAATATAACACACCGGGAATTCATTGGGAAATCCTGATATTTATTTGAATTATCAAAGATTTTCTTACTTAGCTTTACCTGAACAAAATTATAGAATTATTGCTAACACCCGCAGGCGGGCGGGAGCAATTCCCTCAAACCTTATCACTTCAAAGACCATTCGGGAAGCTGGATAGTTTCGCCGCCCTTCATAGCCGAGTCGTGTGCCAGAATGCCCACACAGGTAATATTGGCCGACTCCACGGCATTGGGATAGGGATCCCTGTCTTCGAGCAGAGCCATTACCAGTTCATGGGCCAGATGGGGATGGGACCCCCCATGTCCAGCGCCCTGGGTGAATGATAGGTGCCCCTGTTCACCCTCGTATACGCTTTTCGTCGTGTATTGTGCTATTTCATCGGGCAATAATTTGGCGTAATCGGGGCATACTGTTTCCTGGGGTATTTCCGGCTCAGGCATTTTGGCGGTATGGACCACCAAGGGTTTTCCTTCTATTAATGGCCATTCCACCGACTTTTTGGAGCCATATACATCCAGGCTCTCTTTATACTGCCTGGCCGTATCAAACAAGTTGCGGTGGACATGTGCATATACATTGGAATTCAGGAATTTGACATGAGCGGATTCTATGGCAAAGGGTGAATTATGGATGGCGATAAGATCATCGCGGATTTTGCCGGAGCCGATACAGGATACCGATTCGGCTTTTGATCTCATGATGCCCAGGGCAGGAGCCATGCAATGAGTGGCGTACCACATGGGGGGCAGTCCAGGCCAGTAATCGGGCCAGCCGTCCATGTCCTGCGGGTGGCTTGCCATGATAAACTGAATATCTCCCAGTTCGCCTTTGTCATATAGTTCCTTCATGTATAAAAATTCACGGGTGTAAACCGCTGTTTCCATCATCATGTACTTTAGACCGGTTTCCTCAACCAGCTCTACTATCTGCCTGCATTCGTCTACAGTGGTAGCCATGGGAACTGTGGAACCCACATGTTTCCCCGCTTTAAGGGCCTGAATGGTCATAGGGGCATGTTCACCGATAGGTGTGACAAGGTGGATAGCGTCTATATCGGGATCTTTCAGGACTTCATCATAATTGTCTGTACGGTTGTCGACTTTAAACAAATCGCCGACTTCATCGAGCTTCTCTTTGCTCGCATCACAGATAACCTTTAAATTAGCATTGGGATGCTTCTGATAAATCGGGATGAACTCCGCACCAAAACCTAACCCGATAATGGCAATATTAATTTGATTTTCTTTTTTCATCTGCTACCTCCTGTTTCTTTCACAATATATAGGCATGCCTATTTTTGAATATTATAATCCAGCATTAATTTATTGACCATAATTTTCATTTCTTCAGCAGAAAGTGGTCTGTCATACAATAAAAATCTTGAAATTTCACCGCTGAATGATTCGCGTCCGGGATGGTTGACGGCATCCCTCTCCTGTCCGATGACCATTTTAGAAGCATTGGACTCAGAAAATACCGGATAGGGGCTGGAAGCCACCGGAGCCGCTGCATCATTGATAAAAAGTTCGACAGTCACCTCCCCGGTCCCTGCACCCATTCTTCCCATTATCAGATAATATCGATCGGTCTCCAAACTGTCTTCTGCAAGAACCATCGGATTGTTCACATCCCAGCGACCGAATGTTTTACCGCTGCGCGATCCGATCCAGGGACGATTGCCATCGGTCAGACAACCCCAGATTCCTTCATATTTATCACCATTTCTCAGGTTCCCAAAAAAGGAATTCACATCCTCAAGTTCGATTAATTGAGTATAGGGCGCCAACACAGCAAACCAGGTATATCCACTCCCTGTCAACAAGTGATCAAAGACATCCTCCTGATCGTTCACAAGTTCCTGCCTGTTGAAAATCAGTGTATTGTGCCCGCGAATATCCGGGGAGTTGATCATGAGTGACGGTCTTCCCGAACCAGGAACAGTACGGCCGGAATCTCTTTTCACAAAATGCTTTGCCAGACTGGATGCGACCTGATTGGTCCATTTGCTCACTCTGTTTCCATCTTCAATTACCACATCTTGGTTGGCGTCTAAATCGAGCATCAGATTTTTTTGGATCGGCTCAAAATCATATTCCCCATCCAGTTTGGCGGCCCACTTGATCCCGCCCTCGACGATTTTTCGAAAATTGTCATCCTTGTATGTTTCGATGATATGCCCAAAAGTGGTGAAGAATGACCGGCCCCCGTCATATTCATGGTACCATGTGGCCGGATGATCGCCATTCATTTTTTCTTTACCGGTATAGGAGCTCTCTTCAAGAGATATCAGGACATTGACATTTTCCCTTGGATTATAATTGAAATAGTGCCACTCATCAGTAACCTCCCAATCAACGGGAAGGTGCAGCGTGCTGATATGATTTCTGTTTTCTATGGTCAGTTTTGCTTTTTGAACAGACGGGTGGGCAACCAACCTGGTACCCACCAGTTTTTCATACCATTCCTTGAAGTCACCCGTCTCATGCCAGACAGCTCCGGCACAATGGATAGCTACAAAACCCCCACCAGAACGAATAAATTGCTGAAAACTTTTTTGTTCATCGGGTTCAAATATGGGCCCGTCCGTGCCGCAGTTATTGTTGAAAACAATCACATCGAATTGAGATAAATTGGATATCGTAAAAAATGCCGGATCAGAAGTGGTCGTTATGTTCCAGTCATTCTCTTCCCCGAGTTCCTCTATCATGGCGACAGCAACCGCTTTGGACTCGTGGACATACCCCGTATCCCCGTTAAAATTTAGGATATTTATTTTGTTTTGTGAAAAGGCAGCTTTAGAACATACCGCCAATACCAGAATGAAAATCAGATTCAATTTAGTCATAACGTTTTCTCCTCTTGTTATTACATAAGAATCTAATCGCTTTTTAACCACTCATGTAAATCAATCGTCTACTTAATGACCGTTAATTTATTCGTCGCTGAAGCATTTATTGTCTTTAACTGGTACAGATAGATACCGCTAACAACTCCCCTTGCGCTCCATTTTATGGAATGGTCTCCGGAATTCTGATACTCGTTTACAAGAATCTTCACATCTTGCCATGCCATTTTTAAATTTATTTAAATCCGCAGGTGAAGGTGGTAGAACCGTCATGGCCAATACTGTTAGGACGGACAAACCATCATCATTTGTTAATGTCAGTGTAGCGAGATAATAGCTAAATGTTTTATACGCGTGTTCTGGTTTAGATTGTTGAGAATTTGAACCATCACCAAAACCCAGCGTTTCTTCATCTCTGGGGGTGACGAAAAAGGACTGTTGATGGCGCATTTCCCTGTACCACCTCTGCTGATGCAACAACATCAGGCTGCATCTTTTCGCCAGAAACATAGGGCGTGAAACGATAAACCATATTTTCTTTATGAGATTCAAAAGTGTATGTGCCTGGCTGGGCTGTGTCATAATTAAAAGGATGCAATCCTCTGAAAAGAACTCCAACATGCTGGGATGGGAATCTCAAGACGATCATCGGTTTTTCAGACCGTGTGAAAGTGAGTTCTTTTCAGTTATTGCCCTTTATTCAGAAAAGAGTCGATCTCATCCCGCGAATGCGCAGAGGGCTGGGCTCCTAATTTTGTGACAGAAAGCGCAGCAGCAGCATTAGCAAATCGAATTGCCTCGTCAATGGATTTTCCCTCTGCCAGTCCAACAGCCAATGAACCATTAAATACATCGCCGGCGGCTGTCGTATCAATGGCGTCTACCTTAAACCCAGGTATTAATTCGCGCTTATCTCCTGTAGCTAAAAATACTCCCTGTGCACCCAACGTGATCAAAACCGAATCAACACCTTTTCTGAGAAGAACCTCTGCCGCCTTCCCCGCACTGTTCTCATCCTCTACTTTAATGTCTGATAATAATTCTACTTCAATTTCATTTGGAGTCAGAATAGAAACCATTTTTAATAATTCATCGTCCAGTGAACATGTCGGAGCAGGATTCAGAATAACCTTTACTCCTGCTTCATGTGCCAATTGCGCCGCCTTGGTAACTGTATCAATTGGTATTTCCAACTGCATTAAAAGAATATGTGCCCGGGTAATCACCTGCTCCGAATTTATAATGTCTTCGGGAAGAAGATCCGAATTTGCTCCTGAAGCGACGCCAATACTATTTTCTCCATCGCCACCGACAAAGATCAAAGCCACACCGGATGCAGAATTTTCCACTCTTTTGATATTTTCCACATTGATATTATCACGTACAAATCCATCAATTGCCTGCGCACCCAATGAATCATTTCCAATGGATGCAATAAATGTAACATCACCTCCTGCCCTTGCCGCTGCAACTGCCTGGTTTGCTCCCTTTCCTCCTGCTGCGGTAGAAAATTCTCCACCGAGAACCGTTTCCCCAGGGACCGGAATTTTTTGTACCTGCATAATCATATCGGTGTTTGAACTTCCGACAACTACAATTTTAGAATTACACATCTATTCCTCTTCAAAAATGATAAACATTGATTATCTGCACTTTAATTATGCTAGCCTTGAAATAATAATCAGGACCAGACCAATCAGAAAACAGCAGAACATGAGTGTAATTAAGCTGTTACTGCCTTTTGGTGCATCCTTGAACTCTTTCCATATAAATACACCCCACAATGCAGCGACCATCGTGGCTCCTTGACCCAGTCCATAGGAAATAGCAAAACCGGCGGCTCCGGATGCGATGATACTGAAAGACATGCCCATACTCCAGATGACACCACCGAGAATGCCTATCCCATGCAATCGAGCATTGCCTTGAACAAAATAATCCTTGTAGGTAACAGCCTCACCGGAAAAAGGTTTGTACATCACAATGGTATTCCAGATAAAACTGGACAGGAATAGTCCAACAGAAAAAACAACCACAGCGGTATAGGGTGTTAACAAACCGGCTTCAGGCTGAGCAAAATTGGTGGACATGGATGACGCCACAAACCGGTAGAAAAAGCCCATGGCCACACCGGCAATCACAGACAGCACCATACCTTTGACCATGTTTCCCTGAGATCCTGAAGACATGCGACGGTATATAATGGCATCTACTACAATTGCAACTGCGACGAAAGCCACACCTATAAACAACAACACCGGATTGCCGACAGGTACTGCAATATAATTGGTAATCACGCCGATGACAAGAGCAAGACCGATTCCAACTGGAAATGCCACAGCCATGCCGGCAATATCAATTGCTGCTACTAGCAAAATATTCGCCACATTGAATACAACGCCGCCGATGAGTGCAGACGTAATGGCTTTACCACTGCCTTGTGAAAGATCTGCCAGAAAACCACGACCTGCTGCACCGAAACTTCCCATGGTAAACGCCAGGACCAGAGCCAGAAGCAGCACGCCTAGGGAATAATCCCAGTAAAACAATTGAAAACGCCACTCTTTGCTGGCGAGTTTCTGCGTATTGGCCCAAGATCCCCAGCACAACATGGTGATCAAGCACATCACAACAGCTAAAGTATACGATTCAACGATAACCATTCTGTACTCCTTTTTTTTAAATTTTTAATTAAAATTATTCTATTCAAATCTGATATCTTTAAACACTTTTCTTTTTGTATCTGTTATGACAAGTCCAGCTTCCCATCCACCAGTACCCTGGGTTACTTTGACCAGCATCTCATTCCACCCATTCTTTAGCTGAACATCCACGGTTTCTTCACTTTCGGTATAACCGCGTGTGACATTATTCGCATGAACCAATTTGTGATTTAACCAGATTTTAATTCCATCATCACTTCCCAGTTCGATCACAGCATTCCGTGTTTCCGGCGACCAGATACGCGTTTTCAAATAAGCGGCACGATGTTCACCCCTCATGAGTTGACTGAAATCAACCACACCCTCTCCCAGTTTGTCTGTGGGATACACTTGCCATTTCGCCTGCTTTGGATTTCTTTCCGGTTTAAAAGAAACATCAAACAGTTCAAACCCTTCCACGCCTTTTTTCGAATAGGGGCCGGATATCTGCCAGCTGTTTATGAAGTCTGATTTGGGACGTATCTTGATTGTAATTTGCTCCATTTCTTTTTCTGAAAAGTGTACATTCTCCGGTACTGGACCTGCTTCCCAGCAAGATTCAACAGTCTTCAGTATTGGAGCCTTAACAGGAATCAGAAAGACTTCATTACCCTCATCATTGGTTTGAATCTTCCCGCCATACCGAACAACAGCCTGACGCGCCAGTTTTTCACAGACTTTTGTCAGGGATGCAAAATTGTAATCCGTGAATGAAAAAACAGGCTCTGAATCAATAGCAGATGTAAACTTATCGGGCAGTTCAGAAGCACCCATGGCCGTTGCCAATACGCCTGCCGCATTGGATGGGTTGCAGTCGGAATCCTGACCGCATCGCATGGAAATGACAATGGTTTTATCCAGATCACCCTTACCATATAGGAGTCCCATGACAATATAGGCGCCATTGATCGTTGCGTTGATATTGAAATCGTCTTCAGGGCCGCTGCAGGAGAACTTTCGATAGTCCGGATTGTCCTGATATTTGGCTTCTATTTTATTCCAGGTTGCAATCCATTCATCCGGATTCTCCTGATACCATCTGGTGACATCCCGAATCATTTCCGCATATACGCTCTTTTCGGGAATACAAGCCAGACCGGCTTCGATAATCTGATGAATATCTGTGGTGAAGAATGCCTCTGCATACATCCCCGCGACGAACTGTCCTCCATAAACGCCGTCCCCGTAATTCATCAGCCGTCCAAAAAGTTCTCCCAGATCCACAACTGCCTGAGGAAGGCCGGGAGCAATCAATCCGGAATAATCCGCTTCAATCTGATAATCGATGTCATCGGAATGTGAATTGAATTTGGGATGACCGGACCATGGCGGCGCGATACCGGCCCGCAGATTATCACGGCCTGCTTTATTTGCATGCCACAGCATATACCGGCTGTTGGCAAAATCAATTCCGGCCTGACGGATATCCACATCAAAACCGTACAATTCCAGCGTCCGCAGGAATGTCATCTCCACATAAATATCATCCTGATAATGCTGGTTTATCATCTCCGGTTTCCATTCCGGCACATGTTCTTCTGGAATGGTAACACTGTTCCATCTAAATTCAGTCGGCCCCCCCCAGCCTACACCTGCCATCTGGCCGATCCATCCGGCCTTCATTTTATCCACATAGTCTTCAACTGTTATTTCTCGATAACTCACCTGCTGACAGCCAAACAGCAAAATCAACAATCCACAGCCTATGAACACCATTGCACTCTTTTTCATAACGCCTCCTTGTTTAATCATTTAAGCAAAATCACCTTTTTATATGATCCAATATTTTTTTATCAATATCATTTTATGACTGCAAATTTTCCGATTTTTTCTATACCGGTTGTATTGCATTTCACTTGAAAAACATACATGCCTGCAGCGATTTCAAGATCTTCTTTTGTTAACAGATCCCAATGGGCGATACCATATCCCGGATCATTTTTCACATCAATCTGATCAACAAGTATCCCTGTAGGAGTAAAAATACGAATTACGCAGTCTGCCGGCAGATGTGTAAACATAATCTGGCGTCCCTGGTTCAGAAACTGATTTGCTACAGCTGTTTCCATGGTATTTGTAGCAATATATGGATTGGGAACAACTTTAATGGAATCCATTGCCGTTTTAAGACGTTGTCTATCAAGTTCATTTTCAGGTGTTATGCTGAACACGAAAGAATCTAAAAAATTGAATGGACGTTTAAATCTCAATTGGTATACATCTCCAACGGCCGGTAATCCGGATTCATCTGCCACATCCCAATACTCTATGGAAAATACTGTGCCGGCCCAGCGGGTCTTTGATCCACTTGTAACACAATGGCCCATTAAAATCTCATCTTCATTCCAGTCAAAGACACCATTTTCATTCAGATCATAAACCAGTAAGTCCAATTGTTCAGCTTGACCGGTTGAATCAATGGAATGATTGTTTAATACCACGAAATTAAATTCATGATTTGTAAGAATAAGATCTTTTTTAATTGGTTTAAAATCATGATCTCTGATACTTAACGAACTGCTTCTTGACTGATATGTCGTATCCGTAAATATTATATCGTAATCCCATGGAAAATATTGAGTTCCATATCCTGTCACCACTGTCATATTCGAGCTGCCTGTAATCCAACCAGAATTAGATACATCAATAAACGAGGTGTCCGTGGGTGACAAATTCATTGTTAACCTGATACCATCGAAAACATCAGTAGAAATTTCCTCCTCATTAAAAGCGTAATAATCAAAGTCCTCTTCATCTTCCCAAAGACTTTTATAATGAATAATATTATTCTGAGGATAGCTATCTGAAGTTTCCGAATAAACCAGTTTATTGCCATCCGTCTCATCATAAATAAATAAAGATGATGTTGCCATTTTAGCATCCAAGGGGTGATGATATTTACTGCTTGTTGACATGTAATGATCCATCGTGTCACTACCAAATGTAACACGATAAGTATGACCTTCTTTAACATCTTGATTAATTATGATTTGCGGTATGAGTGCACCTGCTTGAAGAGATTCTGAAGTTTGTGACTCATCAATGTTCACATAAGGAGGCACATACCCGGCTGCATCGCTTCTGGGTGTAACAATCTGAACATTTTTACCCATTCGAATAATTTCTTCAGACTCATCCAGTTCAATCGTAATGTTATTTTCAGTAGGGGAAATATTAAACTTTTCGATGCCATAATCATAAGCAACAAGCGCGTAATAATATGTTTTCCCATTCAGGACATCTTCATCGACAAAATGATGTGTAATTCCGTTATCATTTCCAAGATAATATGCCGTGCCTTCATTCAGGGCAAAATCAGCATATCCTTGAATTGAGTCAATTTTATCGCATTGAAAGATCGGCTTTTTAAATGATTTTACACCTTGGGCATTTGTGATAATCTCTGGATCCTGAAAAAGTTTATCGGTTGAACGATAGAGTTTATATCCTTCAAAATCATTTGCTCTTGATAGCAGTGGTTCACGTGTGTTTTTATCGGCGGCGTCATCCCAAATCAGGGTGACTTTGCCATCTCCAGCAAAAGCTGTAAGGGTTGGCAGTGTAGGGGGTTGTGCGAAACGGTAATCCCGTTCATAAATAATCTGAGCGTTATTCTTTTTCTTAAACAGAGTCGGTGCATCATGCCTCGATGAATTTAATCCGCGTAAATCATCATAGGCTGCAATCATCGCCATTGAAATTCTTTCCACACTTCCTTTATAAAAAGGGAATGTCGTGGATGCGAAATATTCAAATAAATAGTTAGATTGGATATATTTACTAAAAGAGTTGGAAACCATCAGCCCCCACACATTCTCATCCATGGCCAAGCTGAAGTCCGGAAATGTGGCATCATAATCCTTGATAATTTGAGCGGTTAATCCAATCTGATCGGCTTCAGTGATATCTGTCGCATTAAAATTCGGTTCACATCCGACACCCAGGATATAATCAGGCTTCTGATTGCATTCACCCTCATCAGGTCCGGTATAGTTCAGGTCCATCGGGCCAACTCCATCCAATCCGACATCATCACCGGTAAATTCACCCTTTTCCAGCATCCAGATACCTTTTTCTTCATCATAATAAGAATAGGTACCATTGTTGTTTGCATCATGTCCATTCTGCCAGTCCTGATCTTCATCACCTTCATAGTGCGGACGAAGTTCATCCAGTGAATAGTGATAGAAATCGAGAAATTTTTGTAAATCCTGAATTCCATCGGTGGGACCTATAATCTCTCCCGCAGGATTATCACGCTTTTCATTTAACAATCCATCATCATCATTATCTATATCGTCATTCGGATTTCCGGGACTTTCCAGATAAGCGGCCCCAAAAACACCAGTCGGCAATCCGCCGGCACCGACTCCTGTAATTTCCCAGACATAGGTCAAATCGAGTAATTTATCAAAATAACCGGTTTCTCCATCTCCCCCGGTGTCGCCGCCGATGGAAGGATCCACATGGTATCCAAAACCGCAGGTTAGGAGATCATAATCGGAAATATTCGCGATATTGTATTCCCAAAATATAATATCTCTTGCTTCAGGATTATTCCACTGATATCCTCGGACTTCAACCCGCAGGCCCAGTCCACCCCAGGGGAATCCTCTCTGTGTGGTCACATCGGGATTGATATCACCGATAAAGACCCCTGGTCTCGGATAATATCGTGGACCATCAGTGATTAACTTTTGTTCAGGATCAGCACGCTGAATTATTTTTTCCATATCCTGTGCGTCATTGGCCACGAAATAGCTTTCCAAATCCGCATAATGAACCCCTCGTCCGAAACGTCCGTTCCATTCGCCGGGCCATTTGGTTTCATAGCCGGTTGAAGGCCAGGATGTTGGCCAGGAATCCGGTTTATTACTCATCGCTGGAAAATCCTGAGTAAAATTCATGTATCCTGGAACTGGCGAAAGCGCCCATTCCACCGTTTGATTCCAATTGAAATCTACTTTGTGAGCAAAATCCACATAATCTGCTGTCTGAATAAAAATCAATGTGTCAATTTCTCCTGCAGCCGCCAGATCCGCGACCTCGGTCAGATCAGTCACCGGAATCGAATCCTCAGTCACATAGACCTCAGCGCCAATCAGCACGGCCACGACATCGCACAGCTTTGTTCCTGAATAATCATCCGGCCATTTCGAGGTATCCTGCCTGGGATAGTCGGACAGCTGTGAATTATTCTGAAAATACATTCTGAACCGGTTGCCGTTCATAAAACCGTCGCGTTCCAATGCCGGATCTCCGGCTGGATCGATTGGACCTTCATAAGGTTTTCCCTGTCCCAATAAAAGAATGGGCATCATACAAATAATGAGGATTATTATTGGTTTAGGTTTTGTATTCATTATAAGCTCCTGATTTAAAATGGTATCTATTTATATCGCCTAAAATGAAAATTTTAAGCCTAACTTGACCTGTCTGGGTGTCGAGTACATTGTTGGGTTTTCATATTGATCGAAAACATCAGTAAAATTACTTCTAAAATTACTTTTCTCGACATCTGTAACTATTGTTTTATAGGGTTTTCCGGTATCACCATATACCCAGTTCGCATTTAAGTTATCAAGTAAATTATAGACATTTAATGTTAAGCGGACATCATAATTTGAATGGGTGAAAATTGGTAGTCTCCAGTATGCTATCAAATCTACACTGAACGCGCCAGGTTTCATATCATTGTTTGTATATAAATTGATCAGTGACAGTGGACTGGAGCCCAAGGGTGTGTAAGTATAGGGCTGGCCCGAATTGTAATAGGCTGTTGTTGTAAAACTATAATTTTTTGTTGAGTAGCCGCTTGTTAAGTTAATGGTATGACGCTGATCCCATGGCATGGGGATATAACGTTTAATGGGATCCCTGCTGTCTCCGGCACGATTAAATGTTTGCCATGGATTGTCTGCATTGGCTTTGGTGTAAGCCAAAGTATAATTAAGATTTGCAAAAAATCCTCCAATTTGATAATTCCATTTCACTTCCAATCCGCGTGAATTGCCATAGTCTTTATTGGTAAACAGGCCATATTCAATTTGATTGTAGGTTGATATAATTTTTGTACTCAACAGATTATAGATGTCTTTATAATATAAAGCCAGCTCCAAACTCATGCCTTCCGAGAGCTGCTGCCACAATCCGATTTCATAGGATACGGTTTTCTCAGCATCCAACAATGTGTTGCCCATGGTAATATCATAATCGGATGTTGGAACTCTGAAGACATTATTCTGGTAGATGGCATGCATGGGAGGCATCTGAAAAAAGTGACCATAACTGAATCTCAGCACAGCCTCGTCACCCAATTGATAAGCCAAACCAAATCTTGGACTTAACTGATTTTTTGCTGGCGATTGGAGATAGGTGGACATCATGCTGTCAGGTAAATTCAATTGATTCCCTGGATTTCGCCTGTCTGATGGATAGACCTGATCAGGATCGAAATAATCAAATCTGACGCCGAGATTCATTACCAATTCATCAAATTCCATTTTATCCTGTAAATACACAGAAAATTCATAAGGATTAACCGTATAAACATCGAGGGTCTCCTCTGTTTTTGGAATGATTTCCAAATCATAAAATGGATAATCAATTTTACCGGTAATTGGATCTATCATTTGCTCAGTTTCCAGTGATGTTCCCTGATAGGTATTGCGTACATCAATTCTGTCACGGTTAATTTCATGGATTGTGCCCACAAATCCTGTTTTAATTCCGTGGTATTGACTTAATTGCCAATACATATCAGCTTTTAAATTCACACTTGAAAATGTATCTGTCGGTTTTCCGGGACCAGGCATTCCTCCTGTAATGAAGCCATCGTGTCCACGCCCCTGGTAATATGGACTGATATAACGAGAATCCGTGGGATCTTCATAAAAATAGTTTTCTAAAACCTGTTTGTTATAAGACAGCTTCATGTCATAGAAGAGGCTTTGGGATACCATATGATTCAGTGTTATTGCTCCCATTATCGAACTGTTGAAATAATTCATTAATGGATCAGGATTATACTTCCATGCATGGTTGTAGTTTGTACTAACCCTGTCATTGTAGGTCATCAATGCTCCAAGCTTTATATTTGCGGCAGCATTGTAGGTCATCTTTCCAAACAAATTATGAAATTCCGAGGTACTCATAGAAACAGTTTTCCCATCGCCTGTACCTTCGAGGTGCCATCCTTCGGGATCTACGGTTAAATATTCACTATAATCGATCGGAGTGAAACGGCGAATACCATTTAAATGTCCGTTGTTATTTTGAAATCGGTAATTCACCAGAAAAAAGAGTTTATTTTTAAAAATAGGACCCTGTAATTGTACTTTGTAATCTTGACTTAAATTCCGGGTTAAAAAATCATCCTTACCCAAACCGATAAAGATATCATTATTTCCAGTAAAATAATTCGCAAAACTGCTTGAAAATGAACCGGAATAATTTGGAGTGCCATCTTTAGTCACCGCATTGACCACGCCGCTCATTGCGTTCCCATATTCTGCATTAAATGTTCCGGTGATCACTTCCAGCTCCTGAACAACTTCAACATCGACCTCGGTGCTTTTATAATCACCGCTGAAAGCGTTATCAACACTCATTCCATCAATAAGGTAGGTCACCTCCGTACTTCTTCCTCCTCTGAAATGACCGCCAACTACACCAGCCTGCATATTGATAACATGATTTAGATTTTCTACGGGTAATTTCTCAAGTTCATCTGTTGCAATAGTTCGGATTGAACTCGTTTGATCCTTTTTGATAGTAATCGCATCGGCTGTAACAACTACACTCTCACCTTCAATGACTTCTGTGTCCATTTCAATCATGAGATTTGAAGTCGAATTAACGCTTACACGTACATTTTGAACAGTCACTTTACTGTAGCCCATCATGGTTGCTTCTATATTATATCTCCCGGGCGGAACATTGATTATGAAAAATCTTCCTTCGTTGTTTGCTGCCGCACCTTTAAGTGTTCCTTCAATAATTATATTCGTTCCTGGGAGAGGATCACCGGATACTTTATCCGTGACAACGCCTGCGATCTTTCCTGTTGTTTGTGCAAATACTCCAGTACACGTGAGTATGAGAGCTAGAATATATACAAAATCCTTGCTGTGACTCATGAAGAACTCCTTTCACCGTTCATAAGTTTTGATGCATTTGCACAAATGGGATACTCACCAATGATTGATTTGAGCATATAGAGATTTCTCAATAAATACATCAACAAAATCATTATTCTTCCATCTTATTAAAACACAATTCCAACAGAATATGAAGAGTATTGATCAAAAAATTCTGTATCTTGAAAAGCATAATCAACTTTAAGGACAATATTATGCAACAGGGTGATATGGATTCCTCCTCCCAATGTTAATCCATAGGGCGAATTATCCATAAGCAATCCATGCCAACCGCCACGCAGAAAGAATCGTCCGAATCCTCGCACTGCCAATTGATATTCAGCGCCTGTATTGATTGATTCGCTATTGTTATTCGGATGAAGCGCATCGATAGCCAAGGTTAGTTTTTGATTTTCAGTGACAATTGGATTGAAGGAAGCACCCAAGCGAAAAATAATCGGCAGATCCCAGCTCTGCAATTTATACATTCCCTCAACATCTTTATAGTTGCCATGCTCGTCAGGTTCAATATCAATGGGTCTTAACAACTCCATGCCTTCATATCGTAATCGGGCCCCGTAATTGCTGATACTCATCCCGATAGTCAGGCCATCTTCTTGGTTCCTTGTCGATGAAAAAAAAGGGGTATTGACCATCACACCCAAATCCATTGCCAGCGCTTTTCCTGTCAATCGGCTGATTTTTGATGAGATATATTTACCTGTGACACCAAAAGAAAACCATTGCACGATACTTCGGGCAAAGGATAAACTAATTGCATAATCCATTGCACTGAAGGTCTCCCCAGTCCCTTCCTGCATTTCCATGGTCGTCACTTCGGTGCTGCCAAAATCCATGGTTGATATTCCCAACGCCATAGTGCCGATAGACGGCAAACATACGGCCACGCCACCAAATGAGTTGGTAATACCGGCGATCCAAGGTCGGTGCATGAATTGTGCTTCACTGGATTTCATATATGCCAATCCGGAGGGATTCCAATAAATTGAAGACAGATCACGTGCCACACTGACATAGGCCTCGCCCATGGAATTGCCAGCGCTGCCCACACCCATCTCTAAAAATGTCACTGCTGTTGTTCCGACCCGGTATGGCTTGTCTTGTGCAAAGAGGCCTGTTGACAGCAATAATATTAACATGAATATGAAGAATAATTTCATAATACATACTCCTTCATTTCTTTATCACCATAATTTATCGAGCTTACTTTACCATCAACAGCTTGATGGATTTTTGAATCGATCGTGTGTGAATCTGGCAGATATACACACCTGATGCTGCATCCAGCCCATGATCGGTTTTCCCATCCCACATGATTGTATGGCAACCAGCTTTCCTGCCAACTCCCGTCTCCAGCTGACGAATCACCTTACCCCTGCTATTGTAAATTACAAGATGGACTATGGACTTTTCAGGTAAATCATATCGAATCAATGTGGATGCATTGAACGGATTGGGGTAGTTTGGATACAACTGGAATTGCGTCGGTATATTATCAGCAAAATCGAAGATGGATGAAGTTCCGGAACCAGAGACAGAAATATCATCAAAAAAAACCGCGTAATTATGTGATCCAAAACCGATTTTCCCTACTTTAGCCAAACGGGTACTCGCGGCCGTGAGAAAGATGGAATCATCGACAGTGACGGCGAACTGATCACCGGATAGATTCAAAGAGATCCGATGATATCCTTCATCCGCTATCCCTTTTTTAGTTATCCTGGCAATATCTGTACTTAGTCTGTTTGCAACATTAACCAGTCGTGAAGTAGTATACTTCATCAGGAGATAATTATAATTATCTTCATTTTGATAACCAAATATAATCACATAATCAGCGAATCTATTTTGTGGTATATCCTCTCCGGTACGTGTTTTAAGGCTCAAAGTGAAACTAGAATATGTGCTGTCTTTGATGAAAGAAAAGCCAGGTAAAATTTCTTCAGAATTCCGTGGTTCATTACTTAGAAATAGGCGTAGATCATTCGAATCAATTCGTGTAGACCAGAGATCTACCTGGCTTTGCTCATAATTTTGTACATTTCCAAAATAATCAATGGGACTAAATACCGGATCGCTTACCCGGATTGAATCTGTTGCTATTAAAGAATCACCCAAATTATCAATAACTGTCAATTGGACATCAAAGAGTCCAGGTGCCGTATATTCATGAGTGACGGTCTCTCCATCTCCAAAGATTCCGTCTCCAAAATTCCATTGATAGGCCTGAACCGGCCGCCCCCCTCCCATGTTGGTGATGGACGCATCGAAATTCACCTGAAAAGGCAACCAGCCTGAACGGCCGGAGACATTGAAATGGGCACCGATGGGCCACTGATCCATGAGATCTTCTATAATCTGTTCATAGTTCGAATTGGAAAGCCGGTTTGTCAGATAGGACCGAAAACCGGACTGCATCTGCCAGACATACCCATTTGGCAATCTTCCCGTGCCACTGGTTTCTTCGGAAAAGTATGATGAAAGGCCGCGAACACCATATAACACGGCCATCTCATCCCAGCTGGAGCGGCCATTGAAATTACTGCCAAAATATCGATAAAAAGCCTCACGATACGGATTTTCCTCCGGGGCATATTGATAATTATCGCCTGTATAAATATTTCCTCCCTCCTGACTTATCACAAGAGGGCTGGGCCAATTCTCGATGACATTTTGCGATACAGATACCAGATTATGACGAACAAGATTAAAACCATCATTCCATACTCCGGCCATCTGAACCAATTCTTTGACTTTTTGCGCAACCAATTCCGGTTCTGCAATTAACAGATCATTCAAATTATTGGTAAAACCCACACTGACAATGGTCACTGAGCTGTCAGGCTGCGCAGCCAGCACCTGTCGATATACCTCAAGCGCACTGGGCGCATCGGCATCCTCCAGATCATGTGGAAAATCCGCGACATATCCAAGGTAACCTGAACCATCCGGATTACTAAGATTTCCTCTGTAAATACCTACCGGGATATCACCGCGGGCATACCAGGTGTTCATGGCATCGATGGCTGCTACGCCATCGGGATGGACTTCATTGAAACAAACCGCAAGAATTTCCACTTCTCCGTTGTTTGCCATCGCATGAAGTATTGCCAGACCACCGGCATCATCCACATCCGCGCACATATCCGTTTCATAGATAATTTTCTTTGCCTCCTGCGCAAATATTGAAGCAGACAGCAAGAGAATGATGATAATCAAAATAGTAAGAATTGTTTTTTCAACAGGATTATGGTTTCTCACAATAGTTGTTTCCTTTCGTATGGGAGTCATATCGGGTAATCACATTCAAATAGTATAAAGACTATTTTAATGGAGGCACCAACATCAGGTCCTCAATAATTCGAGCATAGGCATCTTTCGTCAATCTCGTTTTCAAAGATAAACGCATTCCAGGTTTTAGCCCCCACCTGTCAACATTTTCAAGTTCAGTAAAGTAGTCTGATATGCCTCTTACGCCATACAAAACGGCCATTTGATCCCAGCTGTGGCGTTGACAGAAGTTTGAATTAAAAAATTGATAATAGGCCTCCCGAATAGGATTTTCTTTGGGTGTATTTTCTAATCTTTCTGCTGTAAAGATACCAGTACCCGATCCACTAAAAACAATAGGTGATGGCCAGTGTTCGAGAAGATACTCTGTTAAAGATGAAGTATTATGCCGACCAAGGTTAAAACCGCCACCTCTGGGACCACCCATGATAACCAGTTCGGCAACTTTTTGCTCAATCAAATCCTGGTCTTCTTTTAAGAGGTCATAAAGATTAACTATAAATCCGACACTTACAATTGTTACAGATTTGTCAGGTTGTTTTGATAAAACATTTTTGTAAACTTCCACAGCGCTTAGTGCACTCTCCTGATCAAGATCATGCGGAAATTTTGTAAGGGCGTCGAGATAAAAGGATAAATCCGGATCAGGAAGATCCTTTTTATATATACCTACCGGGATATCACCGCGTCCATACCAGGTATTCATGGCATCGATAGCAGCGGCACCGCTTGGATGAACTTCGTTAAAGCAAACAGCCAGCAGATCTACTTCATTATTGTTAGCCAGCCCATGTAGCATAGCCAGGGCACCAACATCATCCGCGTCCAGACACATATCTGTTTCATAGATGATCTTTTTCGGTATACCTGTAAAGACCGTCACTAACCGTCTTTCGCTTTTTGTCTTGCCCCCATTGTCAGTAACAGTAAGTGTTGTGTAGTATTCTCCTGCTGCGGCGAATGGATGTTCGACAGTAATGCCTTCTCCTAGGCTACCATCTCCAAAATCCCATGTATAATTGACAATTTTACCAGTGGCATTAAATGATCCGGATGCGTCAAAGGTTACTACTTCTTTTGCTTTAGTGCGGTCAGGAGAATACTTAAAGCTGGCAACCGGTTCTTCAGTATAAACAGTCACCGTTTTTGTTACCCTGCTGGTTAATCCGGCATCATCGGTTATGATGAGCTTCACCGGATATTCTCCCGCAGCTGAGAATGTATAATCAGCGTTTACACCAGTAATCATTTCCCCATTTCCAAAATCCCAATTATAAGTTATTACTGATCCTTCCGTACTAAGGGATGCAGATCCATCAAAACGTACAGTTTTATTTACGATCGGCATCTTTGGACTTGATTTAATAATCACTTCTGCACCGGGACCTGCCTCTGTTGGATTATATTCCAGATCATTCGTGATTAACCATTTATCCAGCCTGGTTTGGTCCATACCATAGGTGAGTGTAAGCGTGTGGGGCCCAGCATAAAGGTTAAAGGTCACCACTTGATTATTTTTCCGGGTGTCATGAACTTCATCCCAATGCCATTTGCAACCCACTTCGATACCCTTCCATTTTACCCATTTCTCATTATCAATTTTTACCCAGAAGGCATCTTCATCATGCATGTTAATATTTACCCGACCCCATATTTTATATGTCCCGGCATTTTCTAAGTTAAATTTGTAAAAAGCCAGACCATCATTGGGTGCATTTTCAACATTGTTATTGCCGCCTCTGACTTCTATGAATTGTCCACCGGAAGCTTTTTCTGTATCATGGACCAGCATAGGATCAATGAGATCTCCTGCTTCCGCCTCTATCCATAAAAAAACCTTATCATTTTGTTCTGTTACGATAATGGTTTGGGCCGGCAAAAGATTAGAGAGTAAAATCGTTATAATTAAAACTGCTCCAAATTTTATTTTCATCATTTTATTCCATTTTAATATGTCTAGTTTTCAATACTTATAAAGAAATCCTGCATCTTTTAGATTATCAAGATTTTCCCAAATAATTATTTCGGCGCCGCCGTCATCATAGGCTCAATAATCTTTGAATATTGCTCGTTAGTTAATTTTTCAACAAGATAGTTGTGCTGCCCGGATTTTAATTTCCAGACAAGTCCATTGGAAAGCGATCCGATATTGGTGGTGTATGTATTGAAGTAGCCAGAGGCTCCCCTAACACCGTACAGGACCGCCAACTGATCCCAGCTGGAGCGACCTTCAAACTTGTTATCAAAAAATTTATAATAGGCCTCCCGCACAGGATTCTCAACAGGCGTTTTTTCCAAACTGATACCAGTCATTACCTCGGGTCCAACGGGACTATGTACAACCGGAGTCGGCCAGTTAAGAATAACATTCAGTGATGTGTTTTGCAGATTGTGGCGACTTAATTGGAAACTGTCACCATCCAGGTAAAGCATGATCACCAGTTCTTTCACCTTTTTTTTAACCAGATCTGGTTCGGCTTTCAACAGATCGTTCAGGTTGTTAAGAAAACCGACGCTGATAATGGTTACAGAACCATCGGGTTGATTTGACAGGACCTGTCGATATACTTCAAGAGAACTTGGGGCACTCGCTGCATCCAGGTCATGGGGGAATTTGGCTACTGCATCCAAATAGGCGGAAGGGTCCGGATCTGGAAGATCACCCTTATAGACACCCACGGGGATATCGCCCCGTCCGTACCAGGTGTTGATTGCGTCAATTGCCGCCGCTCCACTGGGATGAGCTTCATTAAATGACACAGCCAATATTTCTGCTTCATCATTATTAGCCAGATTATGCAGCACAGCCAAAGCACCCACATCATCCACATCCAGGCACATGTCGGTCTCAAAGATTACCTTTTTCTTTTTCAGCGGTGCTTCCAACATCAGATCTTCAATAATCGCGGCATAGGCATCATCCGGTACAGTTGTTTCCAAATGGAAACGATGCCCGGATTTTATTTCCATAGCATATCCATCTGTTAAGGTTTGCTTGATAGCAAGGTTCTCTTTAAAGAATCCTGAGATTCCCCTGACACCAATCAGTACAGTTAACTGATCCCAACTGGACAAAGCTTTAAATTCCGAATCGGAGTGCTTATAGTAGGCCTGACGTACAGGATTCTCTTTAGGTGTATCCTTCAAACCGGAACCGCTCATAATCTTCCAACCCAGATGATGTAAAACAATTGGGCTCGGCCAGTTTTCAAAAACATTATGGGATGCCTTCGTCAGATTGTGCGCATTCATGTTGAATCCGCCTTCGTTCTGGTCACTGATAATCACAAGTTCTTTTACTTTTCTTGCTACAAGGGTCGGTGCGTTTTTCAATAAAACGTCCAGGTTATTGAGAAAACCGACGCTGACAATGGTTACAGAACCATCGGGCTGATTTGCCAGAACGCTTTTGTAGACATCCAAAGCATTGGGAGCACTTTCAGCATCCAGATCATTGGGGAACTTGGCAAGGTCATCCAGAAATTTAGATGTGCCCGGTTCCGGAAGGGCATCCTTATAGACACCTACGGGGATATGGCCCCGTCCGTACCATGTATTAATGGCATCGATAGCAGCCGCGCCGCTTGGATGAACCTCATTGTAACAAACTGCAAGCAGTTCTGCCTCTCCCCTGTTCTGCAGGCCGTGAATCGTGGCCAGGGCTCCCGCATCGTCTGCTGATGTACACATGTCCGTTTCAAAGATTATTTTCTGCGCTTGTTTGTTTTGTGCAAACATTAGAGTTGGTACTAGTAAGAGAAAAACTAAAAAGGGAATCCATATTGCTTTTAAAAAATATTCTTGGTATTTCATTTTGTCACCTTTCTGACTTTTAGTATATCACCTCATTAGTGTCCGGTTAAAACATTAAAAAACAAATAAAAAAGGCCCGATTAACCTCAAAAATTGTTATATTTTATTGCCCATAAACTATAACAAAACAGGAGGTTGTCAGGCCATGAAAT
>JABMRT010000078.1 GCA_013202295.1 Candidatus Zhuqueibacterota bacterium | reverse complement strand
GGATAATATCATGATTAAAAAACCAGGTATCCTGATCATTGCCATAATAATGCTGACTCAAATTGTGTTTGCAGCGGAATATAATATCATGGACTATGGCGCCGTTGAAAACGAGAACTCCACCAAGGCCATACAAAAAGCAGTCGATCAGTGTCACAACGGGGGCGGAGGAACCGTTCTGATTCCAACCGGCAAATTTATTACAGGCACAATCACATTAAAAAGTTATGTCAACTTGCATTTGGAGCCGGGCGCTGAGCTCATCGGGAGTCTGAATCTTGAAGATTATTCACGGAGTTTTCGCAAACACGGTATGATCTTTTGTGAAGACGCGATACAGGTCAGTATCACAGGCGAGGGAACCATCAACGCCCGCGGCACCGCATTTTATGATTCAACACAAAATCACACGTATGAAGAATTCGACAGAAACCTCACCCGCCAAAAACAAGGGTACATGCCCGAGGGAGAGTTTTATTCAGACGGCCCCATAAAAAGACGGCCCAAACCCGGCATGACGATTACCTTCTATCATTGCACTCATGTGTCTTTAAAAGACTTTACACTGAAGGACACCCCCTCCTGGGCGTTTCGCCTGGCGTATTGTGAAGACGTTTATGTGGATGGATTAACCATATTAAATAATTTGATGGTTCCCAACAGTGACGGCATTCACTGCACGGTTTCACGGAATGTGCGCATATCGAACTGTGACATCAGAGCAGGCGATGACGCCATTATTGTGACAGGATTTCCCATTGATGAAGAGACGCCGGGCTTTAACAGTGCGGAACAGGATGCGCATACATACGGCAACAAGAGCATGTATGCTGAGAATTTCATCGTCACCAACTGCCATCTGCAATCCCGCTCCTCGGGTATCCGGGTGGGATACGGCCAGCATCCCATTCGGAGGTGCCTCTTCTCGAATATCCAGATTTACGGATCAAACCGGGGTATCGGCATCTTCGCCCATGATGCGTCAGATATTGAAGAATTGATTTTTTCTGATATCCTGATTGAAACACGGCTGCATAACGGGCAATGGTGGGGCAATGGAGAGCCGATTCATATTTCCGCGGTTTCCCGATTCGAAGGACATTCTGCGGGAAAAGTGAAAAATGTGCAGTTCAACAATATTAGTGCGACCGGTGAACATGGATTGATCTTTTATGGCCTGCAAGACAGCCAACTGGAAAATATCCGGTTAAGTAATATCCGGCTGAAGATCAAGAACGGCAAAGAGACGTTGACGTATGGCGGCAACTTTGATTTACGCCCGGCAGCGGACATTGAAAAACAGATCTTTGAACATGATATACCCGGGCTGTATGCGCAGTATGTGAATGGATTATCGATTGACGGCTTAAGCATCGAATGGGATAAAGATCTACCGGAATTTTTCATCAATGCCATTGAATGTGTGAATGTCAATGACTTGTTTGTCAACCGATTGGATACAAATACAAATCCCAGCTGCATTGAATATCATAAAATGAAGCTGGAACGGACTACATTAAAGACTTATTGAGTCAATTAATCCAGCCCATGTAAATGGACAATAATTCTCCTGTTATCCCGGTCCCGCTTAAGCGGGATAAGCCGGGATCCAATCTTATACCCAACCTCTTCCAATTTCCTGCGTACAAAGGAATGACAACCATGAGAAAAGGGACAGCACCATGAAAATAAAAATCCTTCTCCTGACTTCAGCGATCCTGCTTATACTCCTATCCTGCGCACAGGAAGACTCACAACCGCTCGAACAAAGACTCCAGGCAGCGCTGGACAGACCTCTGGCCAAATACGGGATAAAGGGCGTATCCGCGGCCATTGTATTCCCGGATAAAAGCGTGTGGACAGGCACAAGCGGTGTCTCGCATGACACAGTCAGAATCACGCCGGACATGGTATTCGGCATTGGCAGCGTCACCAAAAGCGTGGTCGCGGCCCTGACCCTGCAGCTGCAGGAGAAGGGCGTCCTGTCCCTGGAGGATTCACTGCATACATGGCTTCCGCCCTATCCGCATGTGGACAGCAGCATTACGATCCACCAGCTGCTGGGGCACACCAGCGGTCTGTACAATTTATGGGACAATGGGGCGATCTGGGACACCCTGAAAGCGGACCGGGAAAAAGTGTGGACGCCGGATGAGATATTGGAGTATATCAGGGAGCCCTATTTCTCACCGGGCGAAGGATTCTGGTATTCCAACATCAACTATTTGCTCACAGGCATGATTATAGAAAAGGCCACGGGCTCAACCCTGGCCAAGGAGCTCAGAAAACGGTTCTGGGAACCTTTGGGGCTGGAGAACGCCTTTCTTTCAATTCAGGAGGCATATCCCGACAATATGGCGCATGTGTGGGGGGATAACTTTGAAATGGACGGTTCGGACCGGGATCTGGCCGATGTGCCGCGTGCCTCGCACGAATCCATCATCTTCGGTTCGGGCGGGATCTTCATGACTGCGGAAGAACTGGCGCGCTGGAGCCATGCCCTGTTTGAGGGCGAGGTGCTCGAACCGGCCTCTCTTGACGAGATGCTCCGGTTCAGATATTTCAAACCCTTCTCGAACATGCGGGCCTACGGATTGGGTGCGGAACTATACACGAAGGAATTCACCTGCGGGAAGGAAGCGGTCGGACACGGCGGCGCCAACATCGGCACAACAACCTATATGGTTCATATCCCGGAATATCACACCAGTCTGGTGGTCATGATTAATGACTTCCCCAATTACGGCGCGGATGTCATCACAAAGAATCTGATTAAAATCATCCTCCGGGAAAACGGCGTGCGCTGCCTGATTTCCTATTTCACCTTCTTCCCAAAGGGATTCATCCTGATCAGCGCTGTATTATTTATTCCCCTGTTCACCATTTTTAAAATCTGGAGACGGAAACACAGAACCGCATAGAGACGATACCTATTCCCTGTCATCCCGGTCCCGCCCGGGCGGGATAAGCCGGCTTGTCCGCCGTCTTTTAGGCGGAGATCCAGCCCACATCCTTCCTCCTGGATTCCTGTTTGCGCGAGAATGACAAAGTGGGGGTGTCATCCCAGTTATCTTTTGAGCCAATTATTTAACGCTTCACTAATGAGATACGATAAATGTATTTTAAAACCTAATTCCCTATTACTTTTTCCCAAGCCGTTTATCCCGCATCGCCAGACCTCTGCCGATTAAATCTTGCAATCGCACCATATCAATGGGTTTGGCTAAATAAGTATATCCATCATCCTCAATGGTTTCAACAATACTTTCAGCCGACGGATAACCGGTCATAATGATAATCACAGCATCCGGGTCAATTTCTTTAGCGCTGTGGAGAAAACTCAATCCATCCATTTTAGGCATTTTGATATCGACGATAGAAAGATCAATTGTGTCATTTTTAAAAATATCCAGAGCCTCTTTCCCATTCGGTGCCACTAGCGTATCATGCCCCAGCATCTGAATCGTTTTTTGAAGATAATGGCGAATAGCTTCTTCATCGTCCGCGATGAGTATCCGTGCCAAAACGGCCTCCTTATTTTTTCTAACTATTTTTTTAATAACTCACTATCTTTGATACTCTTTATGATTGGATCAAATACACCCTTTCATTGGCATTAATTTATAATAAAGTGGGTGACATCCCAGTTATCTTTAATGGTTCCTCGAATAGTTATTACTTGTCAATATTCTCATAGATTACATGAATTAAACCATGCTTTCCTTGAGCATCTTGAGTAATTTCCCATACCATAATGCCACCAAATTGATTTCCCAATTCAACTTTCTTTTTTAGTGTTTCATGTCCATCATAAAAAAGCCGGTTCATCTGATCCTTCATATAAGCAGTAGAATCCATATCCATGATTTCCTGAAAAGATTTATGAGCAACGGAAGCATCATTACTGCTGTCGTCGTATCCATAAAATGGAACACCCAATATGATCTTGTCTGCAGGAAGACCTCTAGATGCCCAATACTCCAAACTCTCCTTGGCAAAAGAGTAGGGAGAATGAGGGCCTTTTTTATCATTCCAGGGACCTGTTAAATCATAGGCCATGACATTAATAAAATCATAGGCATCCAAAGCAGCATCAGGAATGATATCCCCATTCCATGTGGCCAGGGCGGCACTGAGACCTAAATTTTCTTTTTTGCAGGCCTTTGACAGGGCAACAATAAATGGTTCATATCGATCTCCAATGGCATGGCCCTCAATATCTACATCAATGCCGTCAAATTTATAACTCTGAGCATAATCGATGAGTTTTGAGATAAAAGTATCCATTTGATCAGGCTTGAGAAAGACTTTATATGTCTTTGCATAACTTTCTGGAGTTCCTCCTCCTAAAGATGCAAAGACTTGAACATCTTGTTTGTGTGCCAAATCAATCATTTTATGGAGCGATAAATCATTTACAGGATGCAATTTCATGGTCGTATCAGGATTCACAAATGCATAATTGATATGCGTGATTTTGTCATAGGGCAGTTTATAAATCCATTGCTCCAGGTTTTTATAACCTGGCGCATAGACGATAACTTTTTTCTTCCATTTTTTACCAGTCTCATTTGAACATTGTAAATAAAAGAATGAGAGGGAGAGGATTAAAAATGTAAATAGGTTTATCCTGAATTTCATGAAAATCTCTTTAATATGGCTAAAAAGAAAAACAGGCAGCCGTTAAGCTTATCTCATCTTCTTTGCACGGTAAGGTAGCTTTCTAACCGAAGATATATTGTTGCGGAATGCTGCGATGTATTATTCAATTGGCTGCCTGTTAGTAT
>JABMRT010000009.1 GCA_013202295.1 Candidatus Zhuqueibacterota bacterium | reverse complement strand
GAATCAGAAAATTTGTGATCCCGATCCACTCGGGACGCGGAAGTAAGTTTTTGTCAGGGGGCAATATCAGGCGGGACGATCCATCCATTTGTCTTTAAAGATGCTTGCAGGAAAGGTGCGTCTTGAGTGCGGGGAGAGAACAGACTCTGCCAGCCTTAACCACGGTTCTGTCAAAGAACAAAATTATTAATTCTTATTTATTTTTTACTTGCGTTGAAGCAAGTAGTCTGTTTCAGCGGGTTGAAAACACGGAAATATTCAAATGAAACGAGTGATTCCATCAAACCCAAATTCTCGAAAAGCCGCAGCTGTTTTCAATCCGCTGCAAACATGGGTTATACTTTATTTAATTCTAATTTTGACGGACATCTGATAACCTGTATCTGATAGTAGAATCTTCGAGCCAAAATGTTTTTGCTGAAATAATCCAGCTTCCAATAATATTACATCAGATATGGAAATCCCTATATTTTCTTCAATAGTAGGCCCAATAAAGAAGTGTGAATCATATAAATCATTATGCTTGATAGTTTCAGGACCAAATGATAATATTAAACCACCGCTTAAATATATTCCTCTTTGTTTATTACTTAAATAGAGACATGGTGAGTATTTTAGGTCTAATCCTCCCAATGCCCCTTCAACATTTCTAACTTTGTAATATGAAAGGCAATAACCAAAACCATGTATCAGGTGTCTTCCTGGTTTCATATTATATTTCAAGTACGATACCTGAAAACCTGTCTTTATATTTTTGCCATTTAAAGATGCTATACCACCATAATTCTTCATCATTTTAAGGTTACTACCACAGCCACAAAGACTACAAATAATAAGGATTATAGGAATTAGCAAACTGTAAATTTGTTTCACTTGAACCTTCATTCTATAAGTATAACGATGGTTTCAGTGGTTTTGCGCCAAGAGCTCCTGTCCGACATAACGATTTTAGACCAACCACTCCAAATTGAAAATTAATGGAACGCGTTAAAAATCCACTGCAAATGCGTGTTATATGCCTTGTTCATATTATATATTTTTTACAGACATCTGCAGATCATGACTGAAAATAACATATCGTAATTTACTTTATCCCACCCTTTATCAATAATCTCTGCTCTTTCAGCAACTCCATGTCGTTTGTTTCTAGTAGCTCCATAATATATTGTGGCGAATGTTTGAATATTGATACACCCCATGCAGTTGGTTCATCAATATAATTGGCAGAGGTTTCCTGTGGTGCAAATGTAAAAGCAAAGATTCCTCCACCTCTCATTACTCTTTTAACTTCAGACAACAACATATTTAAATCACTCACAAAATGTAAAACTCCACAACAGACAACATGATTAAAACACCTATCAGCATACGGGATTGGCTCTTGGGTGATATCACAGCGCTTCAACTCTTCGGTGAAGGATTTTGATTGGGAAACAGCCAACATTTCTTGTGAGGTATCTAGCCCATAAATTTTTAACCCGATATTGGAAAAGTGTATAGATGCCAAGCCAGTACCTATGCCGATATCAAGTAATTTTTCATTTGCATTGACAAACTGAAAACTCATTCCGAAAATTATATCATGCCCGTAACTGTCATACGATTTAACTTCTTCATCATACTGACTTGTCAATTCTTTATAAATAGTCTTATTCATATTTTACCTTATTTATTACAAATATCTATAGCATATAACATTTTAATCAATGGTTTTGCCTCAACTGATAAAATATATTTTTTACAGAAACGATGCGAGGCAAAATCCATTGCAATAACGGGTTAGCGTTTTCTTTGATTCTGAACAACAAAATTCCAAATAAAAAAGTATACCAATTCTACTAACAGGCAATTCATCATATTTTGCCATTTTTTAAAGTAATTTTCACTGGGACTTCACCCCAAATTTCAAATAATCTAATCACGAATAAGCCGTACCGAAAACCCGTATTGCTTTAATTTATTGTAACGTGATAAATATGAATCATCGTAATTCAGATAATGGTACCACGCTCCGCTATCATTGTACTCTGTGGACGACCAAAAATAGGTAATTTGACCAAATTTGATGAAGTAACCATTTATGTCGAAACGGCAACCCGTGCCCAGGGCAGTAAATCCACTCTCATTAGTTGCCCCGGTGTTGGGGCTATCCCAATGAGCGGTACCGGTTTCTTTCATTTTACCGCCGCTAACACTTTCACCCTCTAGATAAGTCATCAGGATTGACCATTCATCGTTAGTTGGTACATGCCAGCCATCAGGAGCTATATAAAGGCTGTCATTTACTGCAAACCAGTTATAAAGGCGGCCGTATGTAACTACATTGCTGGAATCATTATTAAAATTACAATATGCATCTGTGCTAAGATTATTCCACTCTGTACCATCCGTAACATGGGGGATATCTTCACCATTACGGTAATGGGTTACCTTTAAATTCTCGCCAAGCCACCACTGATCACCTATTTTCACTGTGCTGTAGACATTTCCGTCAATATCTGTAACTGTTCTATTAACTGTGAGATCCAATGTCATGTTACCGGTGATTTCAAGATTCTGCTGTTCGTAGGCAGCTATGCTATCTCCGGTAACTGTTAGGGTATACTGGTCTGACATAAGTTTATTTAATACATTCAGGTCGGTAGTGTTTGCATCAGTTGACTGGGACATTGATAAATTTGTACTACCTTGTTGACCGTCTATCAGCAGCATCTTTTTATTGATATTAATACCATCTGCTCTCAATGAATAGATATAAACACCTGCAGATACTCCTTTGCCCAAATCATTTGATGCATCCCAGATAATCCGGCCTGATCCGGCTGTCTGATATCCGTCAAAAAGGGTTCTTATTTTTTGTCCAAGTACATTGTAAATTTCAATGGTGATATTGGAAGGTTTATTCAATACATAGCCTATCACAGTTGATGGATTAAAAGGGTTGGGATAATTCTGTAATAAATTAAAACGGCCGGGATTGTTGGAATCATCATCATCCACTCCGGTTGATGATATCTGGATAGAATATTCACCCTGATCATTGGTATATCCTGTGAATATGCGTTGGGCATCTGCCTGATCTGTTAAGGTGACCAGAGCATTGGCTACCGGTTCAGCACTGCTTCCGAGATATTCTGCTCCATTATCGGTTATCGTACCCTGAAATACGATCTGAGAAAAAAGAATTTGGGATAGCAGTATAGAACAGATTATTAAAAGACTAAAATACTTTCGAGTAAACATATTTTTCCCCTTTCGATTAATACTTTTTTAATGATCAATTCAAAAATGCTAACGATTTCTATATTGATTAAAACAGTAATTTAACTTTAAAATGTGCCTTTCCATCAGTAAAATATGAATATCCCGTTCATATTTATCACATAACGAAAGGAGCTCGTCATGCAGTTTTCAAAT
>JABMRT010000077.1 GCA_013202295.1 Candidatus Zhuqueibacterota bacterium | reverse complement strand
TCGGAAACCAGGATATGATTTTCCCGCAACAGAGTATCTGCTCCTCCCGGCCCAGTGACAGAGAGAGTGACATCAAAGGTATCTGCTGTTTGATAGGCATGGGAAGGACTTTGTTCTATGCTGATCTCACCGTCACCAAAACTCCAGTTCCATGTACTAATTACTCCGGTTGAAAGATCCGAAAACTGCACAGTGAAAGGCCAGAATCCTGAAGTCGTATCCGCAGAGAAGTCTGCCACTGGAGGCGATTCCAGCACAGTGATGTAATTATCCCGTATCATGACATCTGATCCTTCGGGACCGGTTACAGTCAGACTGATGGAAAAGGTATCCGCACTTTGATAAATATGAGAGGGGTGTTGATCCGTGCTTGTTCCTCCATCGCCAAAATCCCAGGACCAGGAAGTGATTGATCCGAAGGAGAGATCCTGAAAGTGGACTTCGAATGGATGCATCCCCATTGTGGTATCGGCCTTGAAATTGGCCTCTGGCGGAGACAGATCAAGTATCTGTTTGAGGCTTACATTGTCCACATAGACATTAATAGGTGATCCGCCCGCCTTTAAAGAGATTAGGGCTTCGGTGGCACTGGGATCATCCAGCACGAATTCATAGGTGAAATGTTGTTTTTGAGGTGTGATCCAAGATGGTCCGTTGAGACTGATGTTGTTCCAGGGAGGGTCATCTTTCTGCAAAGAGACCTCAAAGAGCCGGCTTCCTTCTGCGTATGCATCAAATCCAATCTGATATGTCCGGCCTTGAAGCACTGGAATATCTGTTTGATTGAGCACAATATCAGACAAATTGAGGCCTGGGTTGAGAATCACAAAATGCATCTCACCATCCGGGGTAATCTCAACGGATGTCTCCGCGCCATTGTACACATTGAGATTCCAGGAGGAAAATCCGGATTCGAAATCACCATTCTGTATAAGGTTTTCACCGGGTACGGTCAGGTTGACCAGCATGTTTTGTTCATTAGAATAGTCGCTTTCTTCACCTATGGTGTTCACAGCTGTAACCCGAAAATAATAGTGTTGATTGTTTTCCAACTCGGTTATGAGATGTTTGAAAGGCTGTGTGGTGGTTGCCACGATCTGAGTGGGATGGGGAGATGTGCCAGCATAAATATTATAGTATGACACGTCGGGATCGCCAAATTTGTTAAAAAGCAAGGTGATGCGGTCGGTATTATGCACCAAAATCATGTAGGGGATCGCGGCTTTCCCTTCCCATGGAAACTTGAACGTGCGATAGGAGCGACCGCCATCTCTAAAAGTCATTTCCAGAGCTTTGCTGCCATCCGGCCGGACTTCTGTTAAAAAGGGATAGGGTATATATCCCCAATTGATCAATGTATTTCCTCCAGGTAATCGTTGTGCATTTCCCATGCCCTCTGATTGAATATCTCCCGAATTATATTCCCATACTTTTGTCACTGTCCAGTTATTTGTATCTACTTCAAGCTCTAACGCTCTAGAAAAAGGGGGGTTATGAAAATTGCCATTATCAAAAATTGTATAATGTCCATTAGGTAGAACGCGGATGTCATGCTGGTATGAAATTCTTGCAACATCGTTGATCCATTGGAATTCATCGTAGCGGCCACCTAGCCTCCAGATGATCTGTCCGGTATTCCGGTCGATCTTTGTGATCTCATCCTGGTGGCGACATGACGTCAGGATATGGCCATCATGATCTATTTCAATCGCATTCAAGTGTGCATAGTCGATTCTATTTTGAGTCAAATCCTTATGAATCGCATTTGTGACCTCGTAATGATCCATACTTCGCCAAAGAAAAATCAGATGATCCTCGGAATCCATCCCCACAATGAAGTTATCAACTACATATGCGTTCGGATCTCCGCCTTCGACAACTTTGCTCATATCCACATTCCGATGTTCACCATTGATTAAATAATAATCTCCATTGGGCATAACCTGGAGTTCGTGTATGTCGATCCAGTAGCCCAATGCTGTACGAAATGTATCGGTTACTGTATAGGTTGAATCCATCGCAATATGCAAATAGCGTGTGATTTCGTAAGGTGAAGTCATGGACAATTGTCCGTCATGCTGTACCTTTAAGTCGAAGGAATTTCCAGCAGTAACACGACGATACCAGACGGGATTTCCTTCATTGTCACTGATAATGTGAAAGGTGTTATCCTCAAGCTTGCTTACAAAAACATATCCCGTATCCGGATTGTCACTGGTCAACACATTAATGATTGGAAAATCAGGAGGAATGGAAACTCCGTTGAGTATTACCGGGTCGGGTCCATTCGTAACAGTGGTTTTTCTAATTGATTGCGATTCATTCCCTTGAGATGAGAATAGTGGATCTGGTTCTGGAAAGGATGGAGGAAGTTCTTCCAGAATAGTAAAGTGAAAAGTTGTATCCAAAAACGCATTGCTCTGTCCAATTCGGCGAGGGGTCACTCGTACATTCACTTTCTCACCCAAACTGTAATTTACATCCGGTTTGAAATTGATGGTGCGACCGTCTGTAGAAACCACGGTTTGACCTGTTAAATTTCCGCTGATATCTCCCGTCAAGGTTATAAAGGAGTTCAGATTGGCGATCTGGTCCGGATTGATATTCCAAAATCGCAAGATAATTACAGTCTCAGGTTGATGATGCTCCGTATCCGGAATGGGGAATAGGTACTGAATCTCAGATCCATAAACATGTGAGAAATAAAATGTGAAAATACCAAGGAAAAGAAGAAAACATGTTTTCAGAATGTTATGTCCAATTATCAATATTCAATCCTTATTATCTGAGTAAGATCATTTTCCTGATGATCAACACATTTTTTTTTACCGGGTTGGAGATACTTTCCAACCGGTAGAAATAGAGTCCTGATCCGAGAAGAGAGGCATCGAAGTGGATCTGATAGTTTCCCGGACTGGATTGTCCATTTACGAGATCGTAAACGCATTCACCTCGCACATTGTAAACCGCAAGTCGGATATGGGCCTGTTCCGGCACCGCGTAATGGATGGTGGTGGATGCGTTGAATGGATTTGGATAATTCTGGGAGAGTTCGAAATGATCCGGGATGTTATCCGTTTTTCCTTCAACATCTGAAGGATCGAAAGCCTCAATATACTCAGTTCGAGTCTTCGTGTCTTCTCCTCCCGGACCGGAAACTGTTAAACTTACAGAGAAGGTGTCCACAGATTGATAGGTATGCACGGGATTCTGTTCCTTACTGGATTCCCCATCCCCAAATTCCCAGTACCACGTGCTGACTGTTCCAATAGATTGATCTGCAAATTGTACTGACAGCGGAATGATTCCTTCTGTCAAATCTGCAGAATAATCGGCCACAGGCGCTTCAAGTAGTATTAACACGATGTTGTCGATATAAACATCCTGGCTTGAACCACCCGCATTGAAGACGAGTTGGGCTGATGTGGCCACGGATTTATTGATACTGAAATCAAGCGATAGATGATTCGGGCTTTGTGTGATCCAATAGGGAACAGTTTGCGTAAGATTGCTCTCAGAGAGGTTGTTCTCGCGGAACAGTATTTCGAATAGCCTGCCCGAAGAGGCATAAATATCAAGTTCTAGCCGATACGTTTTTCCTGACAGAAGCAGGAGGTTGTTTTGCCGCAATGAGATGTCATCTCTCTGAGATCCGCCACTGAGGATGTGTATATGTGCCTCTCCATCTTCGTTGATCTGACTTGTGGCTTGCGTACCCGGATTTGTATAAAAACGCCAGTAATTCATGCCCTGCGAGAAGTCGCCGTTTTGAATCATATTCTGACCAGGTTCCATAATTTGTACCTGGAGAGATTCTTCATTTGAATAGCCACTTTCGATGCCGGATGAGTTTACACCCGTCACTCTGAAAAAATATCGTGTATTATTTTCCAGTTCAGAACTCAAATGAATAAATGGATCAGTGGAGGAGGCGATGATTTGACCAGGATTGGGAGACTGCCCTGCATAAATATTGTAGTGATTCACATTCAGATCGCCAAATTTATTGAACAGCAGTGTAATTTGGTTGCCCTGTGGCTCAATGATCAAATGGGGCGCAGGCGCGATGACATCCCATGGAAAACGGAGTACCCGGTAGCTGATCGCAGCATTGATGAATTGAAATAAATAGGCCACGCTACCATTCGGTGTGACTTCGGTTTGTGTGGGGCCCCAGTTAATCAGAGTGTTGCCGTTGTTGAGACGCTGGACATTGCCCATAATCTGTGAAAGCATCCCGGAAGGATTTCGATAGGCCCATACTTTTGTCACCGTCCAGTTTTGCGTATTGACTGAAAGCTCTAAAGCTCTTGAAAAGGGAGGTGAGTGATAATTGCCATTGTCAAACAAGGTGTAGTTGCCGTTCGGTAAAACCCGAATATCATGCTGATATGAGATGCGGTTCGTATCATTGGTCCAAGTGAAATCATCGTTCGCTCCGCCGAGTTGCCAGATAATCGCGCCGGTTTGGCGATTGATCTTTATCACAGTTTCCAAATGCCTACATGAGATCAGGATATGCCCATCCAGATCGATTTCGATGGCGTTTACATGGATAAAATCGATGACGTTGCCCACAAGATTCACATGTGGGGCATCCAATATATTAAAGTGCTCCCGTGCGTTCCAGATGAAAATCGGATTGTCGTCCGCATCCATTTCAATAATATGGTTGCATATCACCTGGGCAGCCGGATGGCCACCGAGAACAACGCCGCTCATATTCTCAATGCTGAAATTGTCACCGATTAATAGATAATGGTCATTGGGCAAGACTTGAAGTTCATGCATATTCACTTGGAAGTGGTATCCCGCTGGGACGTAAAATGTGTCCACAATCGCATATGATGAATCCAAGGCCAGATGTCCAGCATTTTGCACTCCTATCGGAGCCTTATATGAGAGACGTCCATCCTGTTGGCGCTTGAAATCCACAGATGCTGCTTCGAGGCGCTGATAATATACCGGAGTTCCTGAATTGTCCAATATCAGATGATAGGGATGTTCCCCTGAATAACTAATAAAAAGATAATTGGTGTCTGGATTGTTGTTTGCCAATATTTGGATTTTTGGAAATGTGGATGGGACCGAGACTCCGCCAATCACAAGGGGATCTCCTGTATCAGCTTGACTGGAAGGCCCTGTATCCGAAGAAGAGGATTGGGATAGCAGTTCCATCCATGCCGGATCGGCGGGCGGCTCAATTGCCTGAGATTGAATTTGAAAATGATAGGTTGTATCCACGAATGGTTGATACATTCTCATTTTCTTGGGCGCGAGATGCACGGTAACGGTCTCTCCGCCATTGAAAGGAACATCTGGTTTAAAGAGCAAGGTTACACCATCCGATGATTGAACGATGTGCCCGGAGACAGAGCCGGATTGATTTCCAGTGACTGTACAGAAAGAATCCAGATTATCAATCTGTTCAGGCTTTACATCCCAGAATCGCATGATAAGGGGCGTGCTACATGGCAGATTCCCGGAACCGGGGACGGGAAAGAGATATTGTATGACAGTATCCGACGCAGCAAGAGGGGTGGAGAGGATGAGAAACCATCCTAAGAGAATATGAGTTATTAACCGGTCATATCGCATATATCAGTTACCTATTCATGTGGATTATTTTAATATCATCATTTTTTTTGTTTGATGAAATAACTGCCCACCTTGCGGTGATCTGGCAGACAGTGTGTAAAAGTAAATTCCCGACCCCAGGTTTGAAGCGGTCATCCACGCATCAAACGTCCCTGTATCCTGGAATTGGTCTACAAGTTTCTGTATGTGCTTTCCCCGGATGTTATATATTGAAAGCGTGACATGTGATTGTCGGGGGATTGCATACTGAATCCTTGTCCTTGGATTAAACGGATTGGGATAGTTCTGAGAGAGAGCGAATTTTTGTGGTCTGGATTCCATTTCTTCCGACACAGCTGATGTGACGTCCTTTAACGAAATATTATCGATGTACACATCTTCGTCTGATCCGCCGACGTTTAAAACGATTTGAGCTGCAATCTCCGAAGGATGATCCATCACAAAATTATGTGAAAAGTGCTGCGGAATTTGATTCAGAAAAGTGAGCCCCATCTGACTGTAATTTGTATAAGGCTCGACTTCCTTTTTAATCTCGACCTCAATAGTTTTACTGGCATTGGCATATGCATAAAATTCGAGCAGATAAGATCTGTTCTGAACCAATTGGATGTTGGATTGTCTCGCCTGAATGTTCTGTGTGAATGCACCTCCTTCATCGATATTAAAAAAGAGTTGTTTGTCTTCAGTAATACTCCAGTTTGCATTCGCACTGCCACTGGTTCTCCACTCCCAAGAATCAAATCCATCTGTGAAATCGCCATTGCGTATCATGTTCATACCAGGTGTGGTTAGATTGACAAATATTTCTTCCTCATTGGAATATCCACTCAACTCTCCTTGCGAATTAAGAGTTCTCACTCTAAAATAATAGATTTGTTCATTTTGCAACTCGGAGGACAGTTGGATATAGGATTGTGTGGAAGTTGCGATCAGTTCAACTGGATGAGGACTGATTGCGCCATATATTTGATATTCCGAGATATCCTGATCACCAAATTTGTTAAAAAGTAGAGTAATATGGTTTGAATTTGCCTCAATCAGAAGATAGGGAACGGCAGCCTTTCCAGACCAATCACACCGAAATGTACGATATGTATATGTTGGCACGTGAAAATCAAATTCGAATGCAATATTACCATTAGGTGTGACTTCTGTAAGTTTGGGTGTATTAGGATATGCCCAATTAATAAGAGTGTTACCGTTTGAAAGGCGCTGTACGTTACCCAAATATCCAGCAACACAATCTGGGGTATGTCTATATTCCCATACTTTTGTAGCGATCATTTCATCGGTATCTAACTGGTATTCGACAGCCCGTGAATAATGTGGAGATTTTTGATTGCCATTATCGAAAAGAATATAATTACCGTTTGGAAGAACTCGAATGCTATGCTGGTATGAGAATCCATGTGGATCATTCATTAGTGTGAATTCGTTGTTCTTGCCACCAAATCGCCATATTATTGCACCAGTAGTTTTATTTATTTTAGTGATTTCACTCAGGTTACGGCTC
The DNA here is from genome assembly GCA_013202295.1 of Candidatus Zhuqueibacterota bacterium. GTDB lineage: Bacteria > Zhuqueibacterota > QNDG01 > QNDG01 > JABMRT01 > JABMRT01. The sequence goes on along the minus strand of JABMRT010000077.1, from coordinate 9,706 downwards.
GATATTACGATTTGGCCGTCTAAGTCGACATCGAGAGCATTCATGTGTGTGAAATCGATTGAAGCTGCTGTCAGGTCCTCATATTCTGCGTCAGTAACTTCAAAATGATCCCAGCAAGACCACTCAAAAATAACATTTTTATTGATATCTAATTCTTGAACTCGATCTCCACTCACCAAAGCAGAGGGATGGCCATTTTCAACGATTTGACTCATATCAATTTCTCTGGGATCATTGGCGAATATAAGAGCATGTCCATTTTCAAGAATCTGTAATTCATGTTCATCGGTCCTAAGTTCATTTCCACACTGAATGGTATCAATAACAGTATAATTGGTATCCATAGCTATAAATGCCCATAATGGATCTCTGATAAAGTGAGTAAGGATTCCTGTTGGTTGAACCTTAAAATCATAGGCTCGCCCAGTCATTTTTTTATAAAATAGAGGTATCCCCTGATTATTCATTATCATGATGTAAGGTGCACTATGCCAAGTATTCAGAAAAATTTTATCATTATGCGGATTTTCTGAAATAAAAATCTCAGGCAGGGGGAAATCACTTGGAATAGACACTCCATTGATTACTTGAACGTTTGTTTTAAAGTCCTCATGATTCAATGATTTTTGTCTTGTATATGCTGTTAAGTAGAGCAGAATTGATAAGCCAAACATGATGCATATTTTTGTCATATAAGTCAAATTTATCTTAGTTTTGTGCATGTTCATATATGTCCCGGATTTGACTATTTATTACTTGATGAAAATCATTTTTTTTACATTTTCAAAAATTCTATGGCCCTTTATCGTTGAAACCTTTAATCGATAATAATATACACCTGATCTGTAATCAGAAGCGTTCCAAGTTTGACTATATTCACCAGAATTCTGGTGGGAATCAATCAATATATCTATTAATTGTCCAGTGATATTATATATTGAAAGCGTGACATGTGATTGTCGGGGGATTGTATACCGAATCCGGGTCTCCGGATTAAATGGATTGGGATAGTTCTGAGAGAGATGAAATTTCTCCGGTATGGAATCGACTCGATCCGATACATCGGATGTGACTTCTTTCAACGAAATGTTGTCGATGTACACATCAAGATCCGATCCGCCCACGTTTAAAACGATTTGAGCCGCAATTTCTGAAGGATGATCCATCACGAAATCATGTGAAAAGTGTTGCGGAATTTGATTCAGAAAAGTGAGCCCCATCTGACTGTAATTGATCGGGAGTTCGCCCTCTTTTATAATCTCGAACTCCACGGTTCGACCCGCGTCTGCATATGCATCAAATTTAAGCTGATAGGTTCTATCTTGTATCAATTGTATGTTTTGTTGTTTCGCCTGAATGTCCCTTGTTCCGGCTCCCCCAGTCTGGATTTGAAAATGTAATTCTCCCAGGGCGTTAATTTCATGATTCGCCAAACCGTCTGTCACGTTCCAATCCCAAAAAAGGAGCCCCTGAGAGAAATCACCGTTTCGGACCAGATTTTCTTCCGGTTCGGTGAACTGAATCTGAATGGTCTCTTCATTTGAGAATGCACTTTCCACTCCCTGAGTGTTTTCCGCTTTAATCCTAAAATAATACCGTTCATTATTCGTCAGATCCGTCAAATGAATGAAAGATTCTGTGCTTGTCGCAATAATCTCATTGGGATGATTCTGTGTTCCGCCATAGATGTTGTAGTGAGCCACATCTGGATCGCCGAATTTGTTAAAGAGCAGCGTAATCCAGCTGGTACCGGGTTCAATCATCAAATAGGGTTTTGAGGCATTCCCCTGCCATGGAAAGCGGAAAATGCGATAGCAATCCGTTTTATCTGTAAAATCCATTTCAAAGGCTTTGGATCCATCGGGCCGCACTTCGGTCGGCTTGGGATATCGAGGCATGGCCCAGTTGATCAGCGTGTTGCCACTGGGCAACCTTTGGACGTTACCAGCGAAAGTCGCGTATCGATCAGGAGACTCCCGGTATTCCCAAATCCTGGTTGCGGTTCCCGCGCTTGTGTCCACAGAAAATTCCAGCGCGCGCGAATGAGGCGGATCATGGTGAACACCGTTGTCAAAAACTGTATAATTCCCATTTGGAAGAACGCGGATATCGTGCTGATACGAGATGCCGTCTTCATCATTGGTCCATTCAAACTGATGGTTCACGCCGCCCAGACGCCAGATGATTTCACCGGTCTCCCGATTGATTTTCGTCACCTCACTCAAATGTCGGCTTGAAATTAAAATGTGCCCATCGAGGTCCAAATCCACTGCATTCATGTGTACATAATCTACAGTCTGGTACGACAGGTTGACATGTTCCGCATCCGTAATATCCGTAAAATAATCCCAGCATCTCCAGATAAAGACAGGATTGTCATCTCCATCCATTTCCACAACAGTATTGCCCGTGACAAACGCATTGGGATGTCCATCTTCTACAATTCCACTCAAATCCATTCGCCGGTAGTCATCCGCGATACATAGATAATGTCCGTTGTCCAGCAGCAGAATGTCATGATCGTTCATGAGGTATCCGGGCGGTGCGTAGAAAGTATCTACTATCGCATAGGTCGAATCCATGGCGATAAAGCGGGCGTTTCCATAACCATACAACGTCCGTGCTGTGATCAGGCCGTTCTTCTGTACTTTGAAGTCGCTGCCAAAAGATTGTGTTTTGTGATACCAGATGGGCGCGCCGTTGTTGTCCAGAATCATATTATAGAATTCATCGCCCAGATGGCTGATAAAGATATAGCCTGAATCGGGATTGTCGTTCACAGTGATGTCCACCCACGGAAAATCGGATGGGATCGAAACGCCATTGATGACCACCGGATCTTTCATCTGACTGGCTATTACTTGAGTAGGCTTGATCTCCATTTGATCGTCCAGAATCATAGATGGCTCCATTTCATGTCCCACCGAAAAGTGAAAAACCGAATCCAGGCAGGATTGGTTTTGTCCGATTTCTACAGGAGCAATCCGTACGGAAACCCTCTCTCCGGCATGGAAAGGATTATCGGGCTTGAAAATGATCGTCTTCTCGTCTGATGAAATTACGGCCTGACCGGAACTCGTTCCGCTTTCATTTCCACTGACATCAATGAAGGAATTCAGGTTTGTGATTCGATCCGGATTCAGACCGTTGAAACGGACGATAATCACTGTTTCCTTCGGATGATTGTCCGTGCCAGGTTTCGGAAATAGATATTGTATCACAGGTTGTACACCTGCCATTCCCGCTTGCCAGCAAAGCAAAGACACAATTATTATTGTACGATATGATTTTAACACAATCAAATTCATTTCCGCATATAAAACGATAAATCGTTTTCCAGTCTATTTCAGCAACAGCATTTTCCGCGTTTGTTGATAGGATCGATCTGAATTTGTCGCGTGCGCTTCCAATCGATAGAAATAGATCCCGGATGGAAGATCATTTGCATTGAAGCGAATCTCCTGCCCACCTGCGCTATTTATTTCATTCCAGGATTTGACCTCGCGCCCAAGCATATTATATACACTGATCTGCACTTTGCTTTTCTCTCCAAGTGTATAGCGAATGACGGTTTCCGGATTAAAGGGATTGGGATAATTGGGGTGCAACTTGAATTCTGCCAGGATACCCGATTTCTCCTCGGGGATGCCAGCAACCACTTCCTTTAGAGAAATGTTGTCAATGTACACATCATGGTTCGAACTGCCTGTATTCAATACAATACGCGCCTGAGATTCAGAGGCATATTCCATCACAAATTCATGTGTGTAATGCTGGGGGACTTGAGTCAGCCATGTAAATCCTCTTTGGCTGTAATTGGTCCACGGATCGCCATCTTTTCGGACTTCAAATTCGACGCTTCTGCCCGCTGCTGCAAATGCGTCAAATTCAAATTTGTAGGTTTTACCTTGAATCAGTTGAATGTTGGGCTGCCTCGCCTGAATGTGCCAGGTTTCTGAGCCGCCAACCTCGATTTGAACATGCAATTCTTCCTGATTATTGATTTCCCATGAAGCCTGTCCCTCTGCAACTTCCCACTCCCATAAATTAAATCCATCAGAAAAATCACCATTTGCAACCATGTTGTCTCCAGGTACAATCTGATTGATGAATATTTCATCTTCATTGGAGAATCCACTTTCGTTTCCATGCGAGTCCACTGCAGTCACCCTGAGGTGATTGTGGGCCTTATTGTGAAGTTCTGAGGATAAATGGATAAATGGCTGTGAAGTCGAGGCAATGATCTCATCAGGATGCGGTGCAGTTCCCCCATAAATACGGTACTCTGTCACATCCGGATCGCCGAATTTGTTCATGAGCAATGTAGCACCCTCAGGGTGTGGCTCAATAATCAGATAGGGAATGGCGGCATTTCCTTTCCATGGAAAACGAAACGTGCGGTAGCTGGAATGGGATTGTACAAAATCTAATTCGAATACTTTGACGCCATCCGACCGGACTTCGGTTAATTTAGGAAGTGAATTGTCGGCCCAATTGATCAGGGTGTTGCCGTTGGGCAGCCTCTGCACGTTGCCCATCCAACCAGTGGCAATGTTATGGGCTTCCGGATATTCCCAGACCTTGGTTACGGTCCAGTTGATGGTGTCTACTGAGAATTCCAGTGCCCGTGAAAAATGCGGATGGCGGTTGTTGCCATTGTCCATCACCGTGTAATTGCCATTGGGCAGTACGCGAATGTCATGTTGATACGAAATTCTGTGTGCATCATTCGTCCAGGTGAAATCGTCATTTTGCCCACCGAGCCGCCAGATGATTTCACCCGTATGCCGGTTGATTTTGGTGATTTCACTCAGATGCCGGCTGGAAATCAAATAGTGTCCATCGAGATCCACATCCATCGCATTCATATGCACATAGTCGATCGATCCACCTGTTAGATCTTCATGGATTGCATCCTCGATGTTGAAGTGATCCCAGCTGTGCCACATGAAAACCGGATTGTCGTTTTCATCCATTTCAACAAGGGTGTTGCCAAGCACCCAGGCGGTCGGATTTCCCCCCGGCACGATCTGACTCATGTCGATTAATGAATCCCTTTTGGCAATGATCAGGTAATGGCCATTGGGCAGCACCTGTAAATCGTGCTCATCGGCAAAATATCCTTCAGGTACGATAAAAGTGTCGACCACGGTATAAGTTGTATCCAGAGCCACGAAATAACGATCGGTCCATCCCGGGTCAATCATGTGTGTGATTCGACCGTCCAGCTGTACTTTCAAATCCTGCCTGTTGTCATCTGAGCGCACATACCAGACTGGTGCTCCGGTATTGTCTAAAATCATGCTGTAATGCGGATTGCTTCCCCAGCTTGTATTGATAAAAACATATCCGGTGTCCGGGCTGTTGTTCACTGTAACATTTACGAATGGAAAGTCTGATGGCACAGAAACACCGTTCAGAACGACCGGATCGCCAGCGCGATGTAAAAGAGTTGAATGCTGATTTTCTCCTTCAGCTCCTGAATCACCGAGGGCAGGATTCAAGCAGAATATCAAGAGTATTAAATATGTAATTTTTCTATTTATCATAACATTTTATCCAATTGTGAGATTTGCATTGCTATTATAATGATCCTGCTAAAATCTTAAACATATAGTTTATAATAATTATAGAAGAATATCAAATAATTTTTACAAATGAAAACGTACCAATTTCAATTGAACCAAGTTTTTACATTCTGTTTACTCATGATGAATTAATCTGATTGGAAGGGGTTTCCAATACTGAGATGTGGTGCCTGTTCCAATTTATTGAAGCTGATTGAGTATTTCTTCGATGTGAGTGCGGTCCTCCGCCTCCGGATTGATCTCCAGATAGCGTTGAAAATGCGACGCAGCCTCCCAGTCATTGCCTTCATGCTGATAGAGCAGGTATCCCAAATTCAAATGCGCAATCGCATCCAGCGGATCAATTTCCAGAACCTGCTTGTACAGTGTGCCGATGGTGTCCGGGTCCTCTCCCAGATGGGTGGATAAAGCGGCGCGTGTGTGCAGGATTTCCGTGCCTCCGATCATCTTTTCCGAGATGGCCTCCAGATAGGCCAGATTGTTTCCTACATTTTCTTCACTTCCAGGATCGGCATAAGCTGCATGGATGAAGGCTTCTGCCGCTTGCTCCCATTGCTCCGATTCAAACAGGATCGTTCCATAATTGAAGAACACGAGCGCGTCGTCCGGGGCGAGCACAACAAGGCGCTGATAGAGTTCCAACGCTTCTGAAGGAGGGGCATCCTCCGGCAGTTCGGATGCTTTCTCATAGAGCCGATCGCGTTCCTTGTCCAGTTCTTTCACAAGTGATTTCGCGTCTTTCTCATATTCCTCTGGCACCATGATTTTTAAATCGCCGCCGCTACAGGCACAGTTCCTGAATCCTTGTGATTTGACCGTGGAGGGGATGTCTTTATCCGCCAGCATGCCCGATAGGATTTGGATCAGTTCACGTGAATTGGATTCGGCTACGATGCGCCAACTGTCCAGCCGAATTTCATTTTCCAGAATGTCATGCACTGGTTCCAGATTCAGGAATTTGGAGACCACGTCTTTTAGGCCTGATTCCGACTCAATGAAACTGGATCGGGGCGGCCCTTCAGATTGCACGAGATGTACACTGGTCCACATGGATTCTTTTTGGAAGTAGAGGGTCTGGCCGAGAGAGTTGGTAAAGAACCAGGTTTCCCAAAGCGCGAGAATGGGTGGAATCTGCTCCACAGCTTCCCAAAGAGTTGATTCCTGTTCCGGCTCGTTGTTGTGGCGTATGCGCACCTGATTGATGTAATCCGAGACTGAGAGACCACGGCGAGCGAGTTCGTGATCCGCGACATCATGGAATTGATCTGAAAATGATTCTCTATCCACAGTCAACGCGTGAATGAGTTCGATGTCTGTCATTTGTGCGCATTGTTCGCGCATGGTGTCAGTGGTCATGGGGTTGTCCTGATTCTTGTTGTTTGAAATAATGGCTGCCATAACTGGGCTTAATAATTCTACCAGCCTGTTGAAATGCTCCCGTCTACAATCCCCGCTTTGATATTTTCAATTTCGAGTTTGACACTGTCGGGTATTTGCGATTCATAATCGTGATAGGGTGCCAGGTCAATCCCCTGGTTGGCGAGGCTGCCGGTGTAAACGCCACCGCCATTGAAGTTGTTTTTAACGTAAGATTCTACCACGGCATAAATGGCATGATCCAGGCCTTTCATGGCAGAAGAGAGCAATATGTCTGAGACCTCCGGAAATGAGATGTATTGATCCACATCCACACCAATGCCCTGCTTCCCGCGTTCTTTGGCTTTGAGCAATGCGCCGTTACCGGTCAAACCACCCACGCCATAGATCACTTCGGCGCCGAGTGAGATTAGGCTGTCGGCAATCTGCCCGCCCAAATCGGAATCGATAAAAGTGGCGGCATAGCCTCCGTAAGAATCGACACTAATTCCATAGTTCTGGTTGTAACGCTTCACGCCATTCAGGTAAGGTTCTACAAACTGCCTGATCTGCGGGATCTCCAGTGCTCCGACGAATCCTACGGCCGGATTTTCAGCATCCTGGCTAAAGGCCCACCATGCGGATAAAAATCCCAATGGATAAGCGGCCTCATCCACATCGAATAAAATACTCACTGTGTTGGGCTGAGGCTCCGATAATTCAGCATCCACCATTATAAACCCGGTTCCCGGATAGTTTTTGGCCACTTCCACAACAGCATCATTCCACATATAGCCGACAGCGACAATCAAATCGAAATTTAGATCGCCAAAACATTCAAGCCTCTCCTGGTAGCGGTTGGTGCTTGTATCGATGTCATATTCGCATTCAAGGTCGAAATCCATTTTAGCCTGTTCCAGTCCGGTTTTGCAGCTCTGGAGGAATGCCATATCATCGAATGTAATCCCTTCGACCAACATGGCCACTCGGATTTTCTTTTGCGGGGAATTGACCTCTTTATCGCAGGAAATAGTGAACAATAGGACAAACACCAATAACACTAGAAATACGTTTGTTGATTTATTCATTTTAAAATCCTTTGTTAACAGATTGGGCCCAATGGCAGGGCTTATGAGACGCGTTAGAAGCACACGGTCTCTTGCATCCCTTTGTTCTGCATTTAGTCCTTTGATTCAAAGATTATCCTTCGATAACTGGTAAGGTTATGTGTACCGTTATCTGTAACCTCACATATCACATGAAAGGTCTCTCCTGTTGAACCGGAAGGTACATCTACCATGACAATACTCGTGTTGCTGTTTGAGATAGTAACTTTACTAGTAAATGTGCCTGCTTCGGGTAGAATCCACCATTTGTAAGTCAAAGAATCGCCATCCGGGTCATACGATTTCGAAGCGTCGAGCGTGACACTCGTACCTTTCATGGGTTTATTCGTCAATATATCAATGCCTTCGTCATCATTAATAACAACAACCGGATTTCGGTTTCCCTCACCATCTTTTGCCCAATCCATTCTGGCTGCAAAATTATTAAAGGTTGCCACGTAAAAATGTTCTTGATACTTGTTGGAAATACTGTTTGCCAAGCCTCGATGATTTGTATATGCATAGGTTTCCTTGTCCGGCCCTTTGCCCCATTCAAAATATCCACCCCAGCCAATCTGGTTTGGAACTTCCGGGTTATTGAGTCCATTGGGCATTATATGAAGAAATGCGGGAGTGTCACCTTCAACCCCATATTTGTATTTAGGATAAACACTGCCCAAATGGCCATGGTTCTGGATATGGATTGCATATTTATCCCAATTATCTCTCCCGGTACCATTCTGATATTTCCAGGCACATTCATCCCAGAAAAACATAAGGTCTTTTTCAAACTCTCTACGCATCCATTGATGAGAGCTAATATTGAAGGGAGTGCCTTCCTTGTATGATCTGTCCTGATCCGTTATTGTATAGGTGGGGATTTTATGCAGAAAGGCTTTCAGATCTTCTTCACTTCGCTCTTTTTGCACCTGCCAGATTGCCTGAGCAAGTGTGTTGCCCCCTCCCCAAACAGTTATCCATAATGGACGCTCATCCTCTTCATCGGCCAGTTTAATAATCAGGTCGCTTCCGGGTGAAACATTCTTTTCACCAATGTAACTGATGCCTCTGTTTTTGCTGCCAAACATTGTGCGATTTCTCAAATATTCAGGACTTGGCCAGTATCTGATTTCCTGTTGAGATTCATCTTTTAAATGTCCTTTTTGCTCGGAACGCTTTAGCAGGTTTGGTAAATCTTTCTCATATGCATTAATCACATCGAAAATCAAATCAATAAAGTCATCACGAGTTGAGTCTAAGCTCCAGCCTGTTGTGAAAACCAGCCCCTCGATTTCAAACATATCTGCATGCACCATTAGCCGAACCAAGGATTCGCTATCATCAGTTTCCCAAGTGGAGACGTCTGTCAGTACGATCATTCGTGGTTTGAGCGGATTTGCATGAGAAGTTATTGAAATCGTCATTGAAAGAAACAGTGTAAATGTTGTTAAAAAACATGTTTTAGTCATAGGAAATCTCGGTTTGGTTTAAGTTTGCTTTTATGAACAAGAAGTGTTTAACATCCCCCAGCCTCGGCGAAGCTGAGGTTCCCCCCTCAACAGGCTGTTGCAGAATGGGATTATACAAAACGATAACGAAGATCAAATAGTTTTAAGATAAAAAATACTGAATGTTCAACAGCCGTTAGCAATTGAT
>JABMRT010000076.1 GCA_013202295.1 Candidatus Zhuqueibacterota bacterium | reverse complement strand
GTGCGTGATCACTTCACCTTCTTCAAGACCCATCCGGTCCATCACGCCCGCGATTCGGTCAGAACCGAACAGCCGCATCAGATCATCTTCGAGTGAAAGATAAAAGAGCGTCTGACCCGGATCGCCCTGCCGGCCCGCACGGCCACGAAGCTGACGGTCAATGCGCCGGGCTTCATGGCGCTCCGTGCCGATAATATGCAGACCGCCTGTCGCATAATCTCTGATTTTTATATGATGGAATCCTTCGCCCTCCATCCGCGTATCATTGGGCCCGCTAATGGTTCGCGGAATAATTGCAATATGGCCTTCAGGAAGTTTGTCTTCACCCTGGAGGAGTCGGTCCTTCTCCCCCGCTGTATTGAGTATTCGGGATGCCCCTTGATGACGTGTGATCGCTTCCATCACACGCTTGAGTTCCAGATCCGGTGCTTTGTGGATAAATACAGTCCGGCCCTTTTGCATGGAGCTCACAGCGTCCTTGGCCAATTCTTCGAGCTCCTCATCCAGCATTCGGATCACGCCCTCACCCAGCTTGATATCTGTACCGCGCCCGGCCATGTTGGTGGCAATTGTGACCATGCCCGGCTCTCCGGCTCGGGCCACGATTTCAGCTTCATGCTGATGATATTTGGCGTTTAAAACGGAATGGCGGACGCCGCGCCGCTTGAGCATTCGGGAAAGGGTTTCGGAGACATCGACTGTGACTGTTCCGACGAGTACGGGATAGCCTGCTTCATGCGTCTCTGCGATCCGGTCAATGATTGCGTTGTACTTCTCGCGTTTGGTACGGAATACCACATCATCCTGATCGTCACGCCGGATGGGTTCATTGGTCGGAATGACCACCACATCCAGCTTGTAAATAGTCCAGAACTCACCGGCCTCTGTTTCGGCCGTACCGGTCATGCCCGCCAATTTTGTATAGAGACGGAAGAAATTTTGAAGTGTAATTGTGGCAAGTGTTTGTGTCTCGCGTTCAATCTTGACATTTTCCTTGGCTTCCAAAGCCTGATGCAAACCGTCGGAGAAGCGGCGGCCTGGCATAAGTCGGCCGGTGAATTCATCCACGATCATCACCTTGCCGTCATCAGAAACCACATATTCCACATCCTTTTCAAACAGGGAATAAGCGCGGAGCAGCTGGCTGATATTGTGCAGCCGTTCGCTCTTCTCGGCATAATCCATCTGAAGCGCTTCCTTGCGCTTTTCCTTGTCCATGGGATCCATGGATTCATCGCCTTCAAGCTCGGATAATTCCGTCGCCAGATCGGGCATAATAAACATTTCGGGATTGTTGGGCGCGATAGTCTGTCGCCCTTTCTCGGTCAGATCAATGGTGTGGGCTTTCTCATCAATGGCGTAGAGGAGATCCTCATCCAGCTCTTGAAGACGCTTGTCGCGCATGAAATCAGATTCCACCCGCCGGATCAGTTTCTGAATCCCGGATTCACGAAGCACTTTAACCAGCCGCTTGTTCTTGGGTCCACCTCGATGGGCCTGAAGCAGTTTGATGCCCGCTTCATATTCATCCTCGTCCTTCAATAACTGCTCGCCCTCGGCCACCAATCGATTGACCAGTATATTCTGGCTCTTGAGGAGCTGCTCCACAGGGAGTTTCATTTCTGCAAATTTATTTCTCGACTCGCCCACCGGTCCGGAAATAATCAATGGTGTGCGCGCTTCGTCTACGAGAACGGAATCCACTTCATCAATAATCGCGAAATGATGCCCCCGCTGAACCAGTCCCTCGGGGGAAATGGTCATGTTGTCGCGTAGATAATCAAATCCATATTCATTGTTCGTGCCGTACGTGATGTCAGCCTGATACGCTTTTTTTCGTGCTGCGGGATCCATATCATTGGTGATATAGGCCACGGTCAAGCTGTGAAACTTGAAGATCTCACCCATCCACTCACAGTCGCGCCGGGCCAGATAATCATTGACCGTGATCAGATGAATACCCTTACCCACCAACGCATTGAGATACATCGGCAACGTCGCTACCAGGGTCTTGCCTTCACCCGTGGCCATTTCCGTGATCTTGCCTTCGTGGAGCACAATCCCACCGATCAGCTGCACATCAAAGGGCACCATATCCCAGACGATATCGGCCCCGACAACTTTCCAGGATTTCCCCACAAAACGTCGGCAGGTTTCCTTGACCACTGCATACGCTTCAGGCAGGATTTCCCACAACACAGCTTCGGTTTTATCTATTTCTTCTTTTTCAAGAGATTCAATCTGCTGGCGAATATCCTCTAAATCAAGGGTGTCATCATCCGCAGAGGATTTCAATTTTTCGTGAAGTTCATCCAGATTGTCGCGCACCTCACCCACTTCATCCAGGATGCGCTGTTTGAAAATATTGGTTTTATTTTGAAGTGCTTCGTCGGACAAATCGGACAAGGTCTCATAAATCTGAATAATCTCGTCTACAACAGGTTGAAGCCGCTTGATCTCCTTGTCGTGTTTATTACCGAAAAAGAGTTTCATTATTTTATCGAGCATGTGGCTCCTCGTCTCATTTGAGTCTTTGGGTATGAACACACAAGTATTGATTCAATGTCCAAGTCGCCAGAAAGTTTCACCGGCACCCTCTTTCGCAATCAATATACATAAAACATGTCCATTTTTCAAACATAGAAAATAACAGTATTGTAAAAGGATAATTAAATTTCAGTTTTAAGACGGCGAAATGTCGTAAGTTTTACAGGATACCTGTGCCTTTTGAATGGACGTGTGTTCGAAGATGCGGATTTTTCTTTTCTAATGCAATACTATAATATCACGTAGGACGGGTGAGCATAAAATCGGGGATCTCTTAATTTGCACCTTTAGTCATGGCTATCATTTTATTGACGCCAATAAAATGATATGTTTTTTTAATGGGACCAATCCCGCACTTCTACCCGGTCAATCTTGCCAACACAATAATGATAAAAATCAATGCCAAAAAGAATGCGCTATACGAACTGCCTCAAATATCTTGCGCTCTGCTTAAGCGCTGCCGTGCGATTCTTGAACGATCCTTCATAAGCACGATCTTCGACCTCAACACACAATGGACCTTTATACCCAACTTCTGTGAGTTCGGAGATATACTTGCCCCAATTCACATCACCGAGTCCCGGAAGCTTGGGTGTATGGTATTTTAAAGGAGTGGCGAGAATGCCCACTTCATCCAGATTGTGTGTGTCAATGCGCGCATCTTTTGCATGGGCGTGGAAAATCTTATTCTTAAATTCGCGGACCGCCCGGCAATAATCAATGCGCTGCCAAACCAGATGAGAGGGATCAAAGTTCAATCCAAAATTCTTACTTGGGATGTCGTTAAACATGCGCCGCCAGATTTCCGGGCTGTGCGCCAGGTTCTTACCGCTCGGCCACTCATCCTGAGAGAAATACATGGGACAGTTTTCAATAGCCACCTTCACGCCCTGATCTTCGGCCAGTTTGATAATCGGTTTCCATACCTGCAGAAAACGGGGCCAGTTGGCATCCACAGATTTGGTCCAGTCCCGGCCAATGAATGTGTTCATCACAGGGATGCCCAACAGCGCCGCAGCCTTGATCACCTTTTTGATGTGGTCGATGTAAACCTTGGCTTCAGCCTTGTCCGCGGCCAATGCGTTGGGATAATACCCCAGCCCGCTGATGGAAATACCTGTCTCAGCAAGTTTGTCTTGAATGCTCGCCACATTGGTCTTATTTAAACTGGTCACATCAATGTGTGTCACACCCGCGTAACGCCGCTCGGCCTTGCCCGGAGGCCAACACATCACCTCAATGCAATCATAGCCATTCTCCACTGCAACCTGCAGCACCTTATCCAGCCCAAGATCGGGCAATATGGCAGTTACAAATCCGAGTTTCATAAAGTCCTCCCCAAAAGATTATTTATATCTTTAAATATACTGAAATACTTTAGGACACTTAAAACCATCCAATTATCGGGGAATGGGGAACGGAAAAAGTGGAATGATCCCCGCTCTTCTTTCCCCGTTAACCGTTACTCATGCGCCGTTTGTTTAAACAGTTATCCACTTCTTTTCTTTATGACTCTTAAGAATCGCCTCACATAAAACAACCTCATGATGTCCTTCTTCAAACGTGGCAAACTGTGGCGTTGCTGATGGATCTCCTGCGGCAATGAAATGATAAAAAGCGCGGAAGGATTGCTTGAATGAATCTGGATAACCTTCATTGTGCCCGCCCGGATACCCGATATATGGACGTACAGCATCACTTGCCAGGCCAGGATCTTTGAGCATTCTTTCGTTGGCTTTGTCGCGCTGACCCACCCATATTTCATTGGGCGATTCACTGTCCCAATACAAAGCTGTTTTGGATCCGGAAATTTCATACCGCAGACAATTCTTGCGTCCTGCTGTGGCCTGGGACACCCACAGATTGCCACTCGCGCCATTGTTGAATCGGAGTAAAACTGAGCCGCAATCCTCAGTTATAATATCCACATTTTCCGTAGCCTGGATGTCCTGCACTTTGCCGGAAAAAGTCTCAACCTCGCCCTTGGGCCGCTTGCGCACCGGATGCAAAATTTTGAGATCCGCCAGAACTTCAACAATTTTTAATCCTGTAATGTTTTGGACCATGTCCATCCAGTGTGTACCAATATCGCCGATGGCTCGGACAGCGCCTCCCTCTTCAGCCAGTACGCGCCAGTTATAATCCGTGTCTTTAAGCAGCCAGTCCTGCACATAACTGCCGACAATCGAGTGAATCTCGCCCGCCTCGCCGGTTTGAACCATGTCTTTGGCCTGCAAACAAAGCGGATAAAAGCGCATGTTGTAATTCACACCCGCAGCAAGACCAGTCTCTTTTGCCAAGGCAACCAGCTCCTTGGTTTCAGCGGAGGTCATTGCCAATGGCTTCTCACACAGCACATGTTTTCCTGCTTTAAGGACCGCTTTGGCCATGGGAAAATGGAGCTTGTTCGGTGTGGTAAGATGCACAACCTGAACTTCTTTATCCTTGAGCACATCCTCGAAACTGGCATAAGCCTTGGGAATGCCCAAACTTTCAGCCGCCTTATCGGATTCCGCCTGATCCACACCGAGAATGCCGACAACCTGCACACCTAATCTTCTCAAGGCTTCGGTATGCGCCGGGCCCATGAATCCCGCACCAATGATCGCGGTTTTTATGTTTTGCATTTAATCCTCCAGTTTCTGAGTTGTTATATATTACATCCTCGGTTCAAACATGCCACTATAATAATGATAAATACTAAAAGTAAAAATAAAATAATCGCCGTCGGCTGTGCAAAGTTCAACGTAAAACCCAACCCGGTTCGTTTCGGCAGCATGAGCCGTTTGTCATCTGGGTTATAATAAAAGATGCCTGCTTTCCAACTCTCCGCCTCACCCGGCGCCTTGTTTCGCCATTTTTTGGTAATGATTGTATTAATGAAAACCCAGACTGTGGCAATCAGAA
Organism: Candidatus Zhuqueibacterota bacterium; assembly: GCA_013202295.1. Taxonomy (GTDB): domain Bacteria; phylum Zhuqueibacterota; class QNDG01; order QNDG01; family JABMRT01; genus JABMRT01. Next base: position 38,489 of record JABMRT010000076.1, on the reverse strand, counting down.
TGAAGATGATTAGTAATGTTTGAATGAGTGATATTTGCACAGGTGTTCTCCTGAAATTTTTCTAGATAAATTTTAAAAGAAGATCCTAATGTATTTATTTGATTCTTAATAAAAATTTCATCAATGAACTTGTCATCTCTAATATTATTTCAATTTCTGCTTCAACAACAGAATCATTATGTTTAATATAAGTATTCTGATACTTGGCATAATAATCTATTAGTTTAACAAACATATTTACCAATTCTTTTGATCCACCTTTACCTTGGACGAATGAACCGACATCAGCGAGCTGGTTTTCTAAAGACTTTTCATTTCCAAGTAATTTTTTAAGTAATATTTCTAATGAAAGTCTTAAGTCATCCAAAGTGTTTCTTTGAAAAATGTTGCCTGCAAATTTCGCCAGTGCGTCTTCGTAAACTTTCAGTGAATCTGGGTAATCTGCAAGCCAATGCCTCGTCTCTTCAATTAAAGCTTCACTTACTTCAGAATCTGTGTTACCAAATTCACTATATCTTGTAATTAGCTTAATTCTCAAGTCTTTTATAGTGCTACTACCTGAAAATTGTGGTAATTCACACAGCGTTTTTATTATTCGATACTGTTGTTCAGAGGTAAACGCTTTTAAATTCTCTCTTAAGGCAGTCCTTTTATTTTGTAATTCAGGTGGAAACGGGTATGTTGTGTACGGTATATCAACATCATATTCAATTGCGTATGCTGTACACAGCTCAGCAATCTTTGAACCCGTTAAACCATCGCTAGTATCACCCAATATATCAGTGGCATGCGTTATGAAAACTTCTGGAATCATTATAAACTCTAATATTTATAAATTGATTTGAAGCTAAATCTAATTTACAAATCCCTTTTGAAAATGCAAATCATTTTCACCAAAAAAACACCCCGAAGACTTAAAGTCTTCGGGGTGTTCACTTGAAAAAAGAAATGTCTATCATGTATTACTTCACCGCGCCATCCATCAACCCCCGCCCCGACTTGCTGATCTTGTCTTCAGTTTTCAGCTGCTTCAACACCGCATCCAGAATCCCATTCACAAAACGGCCGCTCTCTGCCGTACTGAATTTCTTCGCCAGATCAATCGCCTCATTGATCGTCACCTTTGGCGGGATCTCTTCAAAATGCATCAACTCGCAAAGTGACTGTCTGAGAATCAACCGGTCGATAATCGCAATACGGTCGAAATTCCAGTTCTTCACGGATTTACTGACAACCTCATCCAACTCAGTGTGATTGTGCACCGTCTTTCTCAGCAGATCACACGCGAACTCCTGCACGGTCGGGTCCGGATCCTGTTCTTCAATTTCTTCGATCACAGTTTTGATCGGATTGTCCGACACCTCAAGCGCGTACAATCCCTGTAAAACCAGTTCGCGTGCCTTCCTACGCTTACCCACTAATCAACCATCCTTTAAATCTAAATAGAGTGAAATCTAATTACCCTTTGTCCCGTACTTGCCAGGCCGTAGCTTTAGCGAAGGCTGGTGCCTTTCTGCGTTTACCCATTAACTATAAATCTCCTGGAACTCTCTGTCAAAGAACTAAATATGGGATAACCATCCGTACGTATCTTCGCCTTCTGCAGTCAGGATCTGGAACAGCCTGTCCTGGATTACTTTCGTGATCGGGCCGCGAGATCCGGCGCCGATCTGAATTTTATCAACCGACCGGATTGGTGAAACCTCGGCCGCGGTGCCCGTAAAGAAAACCTCATCTGCAATATAGAGGATTTCCCTCGGCAGAACCTCTTCTATGACTTCGTATCCCAGCTCTTTGGCAATCGTCATCACCGAATCGCGCGTAATCCCCGGCAGGATGGCGGACGACATTGGCGGTGTGTGAATCTTTCCCTTTCGGATCACAAACAGATTCTCACCGCTGCCCTCGGACAGTGTGCCGTCGGTCGTCAGCGCGATGCCTTCCACATACCCGTCCCGAACCGCTTCCATCTTGATCAGCTGAGAACTCATGTAATTGGATCCGGCCTTGGCCAGCGTGGGCACGGTATTTGGCGCGAATCGGTTCCATGAAGAAACACGGACATCCACACCCTTTTCAAGGGCTTCCTTGCCGAGATACGCACCCCATTTCCAGGTCATAATGACGACTTCAACCGGGCAACCGGAGGGATTTACACCGAGCGGTCCATACCCTCTGTACACAACCGGGCGGATATATGCTTCAGTATAATTGTTTTGACGGATGATATCCAGACAGGCCGCGTTGATTTCATCCTGCGTGTAAGGAATTTCCATACGATAGATCTTCGCTGAATCGAACAGCCGTTCCGTGTGCTCTTTCAGACGAAAAATGGCCGATCCTTTTTTTGTCTTGTAGCAACGAATCCCTTCGAACAGGCTGCTGCCGTAATGGATCACATGAGACGCCAGATGCGTGGTGGCATCCTTCCATGCGATCCACTTGCCGTTTTTCCAGACTTTTGCTTGTTCGTCGAATGACATAATGCCTCCTGCCAATAATCCCGCTAATTATTTGAGATTAAATTTTCATTGGTGATGGATCATCTCAGATCCTTTACCCGCAATTGCGTACGCGCCTGACCGTTCCATACATTCTCTTCAATCACATAAACCATATCCAGATTGGCTTCGCCCTCTGAAAGCCTATCGTATAAATGTCCCAATCCGAATCCGATGGCGTCAAATACATGGCTCTTCTGCTGAACGCGAAACTTGAGATGATTGCGGCCGATCACACGTGGTGTTCCTACGACCTGCAGATTGTTGCTCTGAAAAACCGGCCGCATGTTCTTCGGACCGAACGGCGCGAACCGGTTTAGAATTCGGACAAATTTTTCGCTGATGTCAGACAAGGCAATTTCGGCATCCACATAGATACGCTGAACCAGATCGTCCTCTTCCATGAGCGAATCCACGGCTTTGTGAAACGCCTTGGTGAATTTCTTGATGTTTTTAGGATCAATGGTTAGTCCGGCCGCGTATTTATGCCCGCCAAATGCAATGAGATGTTTTTCACACTTTTTTATAGCGGAATACACATTAAAATTCGGAATGCTCCGTGCAGATCCCTTGCCCACACCATCTTCAATCGCAATCATCACCGTGGGACGGTACACTTTTTCAACAATACGTGAGGCCACAATCCCTATAACTCCGGAATGCCACCCCTCACGTGCCAGCACCACAGAGCTTCCAACCTCACCCTCCATGTTCCCCATCATTTCCTGGGCCTGATTGAATGTCTCTTCGTCAATATACTTCCGGGTCTGATTCTCCTTGTCAAGTATCTGCGCGATGTGAGAGGCTTCCTCCTTCGAATCCGTAACCATCAAATGCACTGCCTGCTCTGCGTTCCCAAGCCGTCCAACAGCGTTGATCCGCGGCGCCATGATAAAGACAAGCTGACCGGTGCCGATGCGCCGACCTTTCAGTCCGCAGATTTCTGTGAGCGCGCGAATCCCGATCCGATCCAGAAGATTCATCTTCTCGAGCCCCTGATGCGCGAGAATGCGGTTCTCATCGATAAGCGGCACAATGTCTGCCGCACTGCCCAGCGCGACCAGATCAAGATATTCGGCAGGCAGATCGGGATCCATCTCCATATGCTGCGTCACGGCCTGGATCAGTTTGAAAGCCACACCCACTCCGGCCAGTTCCTTGAACGGATAGGAACAACCGGCACGTTTTGGATCTAGAATAGCTACCGCTTTCGGCAGGGTTTCAGCTGGCTCGTGATGATCACTGATAATAATATCCAGACCCTGCTTCCGCGCATGTTCCACTTCTTCCACAGCGGTAATGCCGCAATCCACAGTGATCATCAGTTTGGCTTCTTGCTGAATGGCCTGCTCAATACCGAATTCTGTAAGGCCGTATCCTTCTTTCAACCGATCAGGGATATAAAAGATCACATCCGCGCCAAGCCGTCGCAGAAAAAGGATCAGTATGGAAGCGGCTGTTATTCCATCCACATCATAATCGCCATAGATGAAAATACGCTCATTTAGCTCAAGCGCCTTCTCAATGCGGATAACCGCCTTTTCCATATCCGCCATGAGAAATGGATCGTTTAGATCGGAAAGCAAGGGGCGGAAAAATGAACGCGCCGTTTCAAAATCGCAAATGCCCCGCATACACAATATCTTGGATATCAAGGGCGTTACGGACAAGGCCTCTGCAAGAGATTGAACCGCTTTCTGATCTTCAGCTTCTGTCACACACCACTGCAAAAATGTGGACTCCCAATAAAATAAATATCCCCGAAAGTAAAACTATAAGCCGAATCCTGTTATCCCGCACACGGCGGAATCGATGATCATTTATCTGGTTCAGACGTTGCCGCCTGAATCGTGCAGCCTACCCGTGAGTCAAACAGAACGGGCCGTTCTGTCTCTGTTCCACGATGCGGAACAGAAGTCCTCGCCTATTTGGCCTTGCTCCTGATGGGGTTTACAATGCCCCTGACGTCACCGTCAGGGCGGTGGGCTCTTACCCCACCTTTTCACCCTTTCTCCACATGCGTGGAGTGGTTTATTTTCTGTGGCACTTTCCGTCATTCCGATTATCGGAATGCCTCCGGTTTCCGGAGCATCATACCCTGCGGAGTTCGGACTTTCCTCTCCCAGACTGGACAAGCCAACTGAAAGCGATCACCCGTTTTACTTCGGGGAATCATTCGACATTTAAAAAGAACGTGTCTTCTATCAAAAATTCAGCACCATAATGCGTAGGACTTTATATTAATCTGCATCATCCATTTTACTGGCCTTCTCTTCATCCCAGACAATAATACGGCCGCAATTCTCACACAGAATTAACTGTTCCATATCCCGAATCTCCATTACCCGCTGGGGAGGAAGAGATTTATAGCATCCTCCGCAACAACAGTTGCGCACAATCGGCACCACAGCCATACCATTCTTCGCCTTCAGGATGCGATTATACGTCGAGATCATCCGGGGTTGGAACAATGCCACCAGTTTATTGCGCTTCTCTTCAAGTGTTTTTTCTTCCGCTTCGGTTTTTTTGAGAAGCGAATTCAGTTGTCCATCTTTGGTCTTGGCCTGGCCCTTTTTTTCGGTCAATTCGGTTTTGATTTCTTCAATTGATTTTTGTAGCTCTTGATCCAGATCCATCAATTCGAGCAGCCGTTCCTCTTTCTGATCGACATTTTCCTTCACATTTTCAATTTCCATGGTCACGGCATCATATTCTCGATTGTTTTTAACTTCAAAAAGCTGGCTTTGATATTTCTGCTGCTTGCCTTCAAGGGCCTTTATTTCCAGCTTTGTGATATCCTGTTCTTTTTTAAAAAGCAACAGTTTTTGTTCCTGTGTATTCAATTTTTCTTCAATTTCAGACAATTCATCTTGCAGCCGCTTCACTTGCTGGGGAAGGTCGCCTCGTATACTTCTCAATTTAATCAGCTCCGAATCAATGTCCTGTAAAGAAATCAGCTGGTCTAATAGTGGCCTCAATCATACCTCCTCTCGAAGAGTCAAAGCAGAAACCCTTACAATATAAAAAAGTGCGCCTTGCAGAGGTGCACTTTTAAATGTGAATTTAAATTTAAAAAAGGATAATCCGAATGTGGCTCGATAGATTCCGCCCAAGAAATAGATCTCCTTAAAATGTCTTGATAAAGAACAACGTGGGCCCAGGAGGACTCGAACCTCCGACCAACGGATTATGAGTCCGTCGCTCTAACCAACTGAGCTATGGGCCCCCTGTCGGTGAATTAAACAATAATCAATTTATTCGTGAATTTCAATATCTTTTTTCCATTTCGCGGCCAATTCAAGCCTCATATTTTTTAGGATTTTCTTGAGAGCCTCATATTCAATTCGTTGGACATCTGTTTCTTTACCCTGCTGTTGTACAGTTTTTAATTTTTGTCGAATCTCATTGATTTGTTGCTGAACTTCCACTTCTCGTAATCTGAGTATACAATCCCAGGCCAACTTATTTAAATTCAATTCTTTTTCAAAAGGATTTTCAAGAAGCTCTGTCAGTTTGCGCTGGATTTGAGGCGATTCATTAAAATGAGAGAGGATAACTTCCATGGTCCATCCCCCTTTTTTGGCAGGCTTCTGGATTATCGTTTCAAAGATCCTCCGGGTCTGAGGTCTTTGAATATGTTTGGCTTCAATATAGCCCGGGATGATTTTGCCCCATTTCCCTGCATCTTCAATCATCAGCTTGACCAGGGTCTCTTCGGCTTGATCAAGCACATTCTTGCGATCGGTTTGGATGAGGAGTTGCACACTCTCACCGGATGTGAAAGAGCGCTTCATTTGCTCATACAGCACGCGCTCATCCAGATCGAGGATCTCTCCGGTTTTCTTCACGAGCAGATTCCGTTCTACGGGATCCTGAATGGTTCCCAACAAATCCAGAATTTCATGCGCGGATCGGGACCGATCCTCCACTGTGTTCTCTTTCGCGGATTCACGGGACATCACGAAATCCACGACATCGAGAGATTGCGCAGTGATTTCATCACCGGTGATGGTGGGATGCTTCTGTAGCCACGTATCGGGATCCTGGCCTTCAGGCAACACCAGTATCCGGATTTTGAAACCTTGAGCGAATAATATTTGGATCGCCCGTCGTGTGGCCTGAAATCCCGCATCATCTCCGTCAAATACCAGGATGATATTTTTGGTGTAGCGGGACAATAGTACGGCGTGTTGCTCGGCCAGGGCTGTGCCGGATGTCGCAATCGCATTATCTAATCCGGTCTGGAACAAGCGCATCAGATCCGTATATCCTTCAACCAGAATCACCAGATCTTCTCGCCGGATGCCGGTTTTACTCTGATGCAGTCCGTAAAGAATCCGGCTTTTCTGATACACAATAGTCTCAGGGGAATTGATGTATTTGGGTGAATTTTTGTCGTCTGTGAGAATGCGCCCGCCAAATCCAGCGATGCGCCCTGACGGATTGATAATCGGAAACATCAAGCGACCGCGGAACCGATCATAATGTCCCCTGCCGTCTTTTTTGGGAACAATAAGGCCCGCTTTTTCGAGCAGGTCGAGTTTGCTTCCTTCCCGCGTGGCCTTTTGAATCAGGCCGTCCCAAAGATTGGGCGCATAACCCACTTGAAAAAGATCGATTGTGGCAGAGTCGAATGCCCGGCCTTCAAGGTAACCAAGCACTTTCTTGCCGGCTTCAGTTTTATACAGACAGTCACGATAAAAATCAGCCGCCATCTGATTGATCCGGTACAGCGCTTCGGTTTCTTTATGGGCCTCTTCCATTTGGTCGGATTCAGGGAGCGGAATCCCGGCCCGCTCTGCCAGAATTCGCATGGATTCAGGAAAAGACATGCCTTCGGTCTGCATGAGAAACGAAAAGACATTGCCGCCCGCACCGCATCCGAAACAGTGAAAGAACTGACGAACAGGATCCACATGAAAAGAGGGGGACTTCTCCTGGTGGAAAGGGCAAAGTCCAAAATAGGATTTGCCCCGCTTCTTCAAGGAAACATGCTCCCCAACCACTTCTACAATATCTGTGGATTCGCGAATCTGCTGAATGATATCGTCAGGTACTTTCATTTGATCTCGATCACAGTCACGCCCGCATCGCCTTCATTGTAACGCCCGGGCCGTTGGGTTTTCACGAGGGGATGCCGCTTCAGAAATTCGCCGACCTCTTTTCTGAGCACACCTGTTCCCTTTCCGTGAATAATGCAGAGAGAGGTCAATCCGGAGACAGCGGCCTCTCCGATGAATTGATCTGTACGCTGAATCGCCTCTTCGGCGGTCAAGCCTCGAAGATCGATCTCGTTTGATATAGCGGAAGGCGTCTGGTAATGGACCTTCCCCTTTTTCTTTGGGAGGGACGCTCCGCCCTCCACGATTTCCAATTCAGTAGCGGGCACTTTTAATTTCACGCCTTTGCTCTGGATTTGGATCCGTCCCGATTTGTCGGGATTGCCCGTCACCTCCCCTGTTGCCCCTGTGACCGTCCAGCGAACTCGTTCGCCCGGTTTGATTTGGGGCGGCGGGCCGGATTCATTTTTTTGGATCTTTTTAATTTGTTCTCGTTGGGATCGAATCTCTTTTTGACCGGCCTGGATCACGGTGTGGCTTGCTTTCTCCTCCTTGATTTCGCGGATCACACGCTCGGCCGTCACATTGGCATCTTTCAGGATTTGATCGGCCTCGGCCAGAATTTCGCTTTGTCGTTTTTCGGATTCCAACTTGATCCGGTCGATTTTACCCTGATAAAGCTGCACGAGACCGGAGAGTCGGCTTTCCTGGATTTCGACTTCGTGAAGCCGTGATCGCGTCTTCTCCAGCTCCTTTTCAAGGTTAAGGACAAGTTGATCCAGCCGGTTGCGGTTCTCCCCAATATGAGACCGGGCTTCTTGGATGATTTGCGGATCCACACCGAGACGTTCCGCGATTTCAAACGCGTAGCTGGATCCCGGTAGACCCAATTGAAACCGATAGGTGGGCGAAAGGGTGTCCTGATTGAACAGCATGGATCCATTCTCTACACCCGGTTCATCATGGGCGAAAACTTTAAGTTCTCCAAGATGGGTGGTGACCACTGTGGTTGCGCCCTTTTTTAACAAATAGCGGAGCACGGAAATGGCCAGCGCCACACCCTCCGCTGGATCGGTGGACGAACCGATCTCATCCATGATCACCAGACATTTGGAATCTGCATAATCGAGAATGCGCTTAATATTGCCGATGTGGGAAGAAAAGGTGGAGAGATCCTGTTCGATGGATTGCTTGTCACCGATATCTGCATAAATTGCGGAGAAAAGGGGTAGCGTGGAATCCTCGTCTGTAGGAATGAGCAGCCCATGCTGATGCATCAGGGCCATGAGCCCGATCGTTTTTGCGGCCACAGTTTTGCCACCCGCGTTGGGGCCTGACATGACTAGCGTGTGAATGGAGTCATCCATTATAAATGTCAGGGGAACCACCTGTTCCCGATCCATTTTTTGAAGCAGCATGGGATGTCTCGCGTTTTTCAGCTCAATCTCATGGGATTTGCCGGACAGAGCCCGATGACTTTGGGTCTCCACTGCGAATCGCGCCCGTGCGTGCAAAGAATCCATCTGAATACATTGTGTCAGATTGGTTTGGAAAACATCCAGGTGGCTGCGGAATTGATTCGTGAGATCCATAAGAAGCCGGTAAATTTCTTTTTTCTCATTGAGTTTCAGACGGCGAAGCGAATTATTCAGATCAGCCACGGCAAAGGGCTCAATGAATACCGTGGCACCACTCGCGGACTGATCCAGCACCAGCCCTTTCAGACGGGCGGAATGATTCTGCTTCATCGGAATCACCAGCCTGCCTTCGCGCAAAACGAGCTGATTGTCCTGCGCATACTCTTTGTCCACCATTTGCCGAAGCAAGGAATCCAGCCTGGTACGGATTTTCGCGCTGTGATTATGGATGTCTCGCCGAATCTTCCGCAATGCATCTGAAGCATTGTCTCGGATTTCCCCTATGGGATCCATGATGTGATCTATGGATTTCTCAAGTTCGGGCAAGGGTGCGCATCGAGACATTATGTTAAAAAGCAGTGGATATTTTTCTTTCCGATCCTCAAAATAACGGATGAGCCTGCCGATCATGGAAATGAATTGGCAAACTTTGAGAAACTGCTCTGACTGGAGCACGGATCCTTCTATCTCAACCTGTTTGATAATGGGACGAAAATCGATAAAGCGCTCGAGTGGAAAAGGATCGCCAAACTCGAGCAATCCCTTAAATTCAGTGACACGGGATAATTCTTTATCAAGGCGTTCCTGATCGTTTAAAAAAGGAAGAGTGAGAATGTGTTGTTTACTGGCAGAGGAAAGAGTCCGATCGGCAACTGCATCTAAAATGCGGTCGAACTCGAGAGCCAGTATATCACTTGTTAAGGTTTTTGGCTGCATCTTGAAGTACTTTGGCTTCTTTATCGAGGGTGTCTTGGATTGAGTCTATTTGTTTTTTGAGGATATATTCTTTGGCTTTGTCGGTCTGGCTGTCAATCACTTCCCGCATTTCTTCTGTGAAATTCTTGGCCTCTGGAAAAATCTTCTGAGCGGTATTAAAAAGTGCGGGTGCCACAACCTGAATCGGCTTGAATAAAAGGGACTGATCCTGTTTGGCTTTCCAGATGCCGGAAAGGGGAAAGAGTGAAACAAGCATCGCAGCCAGACTGGCGATAATCGCGCCTTTCGTCAGGCCGAGACAGAAGCCGCCTCCCCGATCAAGCCATCCGACTGGGGATTTTTTGATGAGCTTGCTAATTGCACCGGCAATGAGCCTCACGATGATAAAAATAATAACAAAAATTATGATAAAACTGATTGTGGTAAGGGCGGCAGGAGGCAGTTCAATGCCCTTGCCAATTATGGTTGCAAGCGTGCTCATCTCCCGGATCGCGATAAAATAGGCCAGAATCAATCCCAGCAATGTGAGCACTTCAAGGACAATGCCCTTGATCAATCCGCGAACTGCGAGTAATCCGAGTATAAGAAGAATTATTGCATCAAAAGGATTCATATAAGTCTCTGATTATATCGGAGAGAATACTTGACATCATTATTGGATTGATACATTCTGCTTTTGAAAAAAGAAGCCCTGGGCTCGAAAAGCGCAGGGCTTCATAAAAAATCTCAAGAAAATCCGGTTAACTCAGTTTTTCTTTAACCAGATCCTGAACGTGTTTGCCGTCAGCTTTGCCCTTGACCTTGGGCATGATCAGTGCCATGACTTTGCCCATTTCATTTATACTTTCCACGCCAGATTCTTGAAGGGCTTCATCAATGATCGGGATCAATATCTCGTCAGACATTGCTTCAGGCAAATAGGCCGATATGATTTCCAGTTCTTTGGATTCCTGCTCGACCAGATCAGTTCGGCCACCTTTTTCATACAGTTCAATGGATTCTTTACGCTTCTTGGCTTCCTTGCTGATTACAGAAAGAACTTCCTCTTCCGAGAGATCCTCTTTCTTGTCAAGACGGACATTTTGAATCGCCGCACGAATGATTCGAAGTGTATCCACAACAGCCTTGTTACTCGACTTCATGGCTGCTTTCAAATCTGTGCTTAGCTTTTCTTCCAGGCCCATTAAAGCATTCCTTTTTAACCGTATATCAGCGCCACCTGTTCTGTTAATGCACCAACATGGCTTGCAGTTTACGCATCTTACGCTTTGCTGCGTTTAACTTTCTTTTCTTTCTTTCACTGGGTTTCTCAAAATGTTGATGTTTTTTGATGTCTGACATGAGTCCAGCTTTTTCACATTGCTTCGTAAACCGCTTGAATGCACGCTCAAATGTTTCTCCATCACGAAGTTTTACTGAGGGCATATATTAAAATCCCCCCTTCCATTATTTGTTTAGATTTTCGGATAAATATATAGAAATTAAGGTCAATAAACAAGGTCTTTTTCTGTGTCTTATTTCAATAATCGCTCAATGTTCGGAAAATGTGGATAACTTAAAACATCACCCTGCCTTTAAGAATGAATACTCTTGAAATATTGGATTCGTCGTTATCTCATTGGTAAATCGATATTTGGCAATGCATACAATCGATTGAAAGGATGCTGTAATTAATTGAATATCAAAATGTTGGCGCGCATTTGTTATGTGTTAATATATATCGGAATACAGGATCCAATTAAATGGGATTTTTAAGCAGGAAAGTTGCTTGTTTCTACCTGCACTGCATAGCTGTGAATAATATGTGGATAACTTGTTTAAATGGATTGAATCGCCTTGGTTTCCTATCAAAGATGATGTGCTTTGTATGGTAAATCACAATCGACCAGCCAGAACAAGTGTGGTTCTGGCTTCTGACTGGACAGCCTGTCGCGCATTCAAGCTGGACAAATAAACAATATATACACCTATACTGGCGATCTTTCCATTTTCATCTTTACCGTCCCAGAGAATCTGACCTTGGGAGCCGGAAGACCCACCCCCGATCAGTGTACGAATAAGACGTCCGCTTATATCATAAATCTGAAGACGGACAGATGCCGTCTCAGTCGCGATATGAAAGGTGATTACGGCCACGTCTTCAAACCCGTCTCCATCCGGTGAGAACGGATCAGGAGTCACTGTGATTTGCGAATTTGTTGGAATGAATGACGCATACACACTATTTGCTTCACCCGGTGTCATACCAGAAGGGGTAGTGCATGAATACCAGTTTGTGCTATCGCTTGATCCACCTTCGGGTGAGATTCGCTCAAGTGAGGTGTTTGGAATGGCCTGCCAGGATGCTTCATACGCAACCTGATCAATCCATTGACCGGAAGGATCGCCCAGATGGATCACATCCTCGCCATTGTTCAGAGAGGGCCAGATTGAAGGCACGAAAAGCAGATCCGATCCGGCAAGCATGGAATTGAGGAGGGATGAATCCTCACTGATCACAGCATACGCACCTGCATTGATAGATCGCTCCTCAGAGCAGAATGGGATAATTTCAATCGTGTCAGAATCAGAGAACATCCATCCATTGAGATTGATTGTCTCTGAACTTCGATTATAAATCTCGAACCATTCCGGCTCACCCACAATGGGATCGCTCATAATCTCATTGATAATCAGTGTGTACTTTTCAAATGAAACCGGAATGATGCTCACACTATTCGCGCCGCCCGGTGTGCCGTTTTCAGAAGAACTCCCTTTCCATAAATTATATTCGGGGGAGGAGGCGTCTTCTACCCGCTCCTCAGAGTATCCGGCCGGGGTTTGAATAGAGTAGGCATGCTGATCAACTTCGGAACCGGAATCATCAAGGAGAGTAACCTTTTCCGCTTGACTGTTTGAAAAACCTCCACTACCGAAAGTCGAACCGTCAAGGGTGCAGATCAGGCATTCAGGAGGGATCAAGTCTTCATAGGTCGTGGAATTGTCAAAATAATCGGGATCCAGGATCAATGCATACTGGCCTGGAGCAAGGAACAGACCTTCTCCTGCGGTGGATAGAAAATCCGAATCCGAACCGTCTCCAATCTGCCAGCCAGTTAGATCGACCGTGCCCGTGGAAGCATTCAGGATCTCCACGAATTCATCACTCGATTCCGGACCAGAGGGATTGAACATCACCTCATTCAGAAAAACCTGAGCCTGTAAAAATACAGGAAAAACAATCCATACACTATATCGGATATGTTTCATAACACAACCCTTGTTTGGTCAAGGTTCGAAGTTTTGGATGTCAATCATGATGTAGGATCAAACTGATGTGGCAAATAAATCGCCTTAATTTACAACAGCAATCTGAAAAATACAACAGATTAAACAGATGGAGATAAAATCCGATTGCTCAAAATCATCTTTCATTTGAAAACAGTTTATATTACTTTACAAAAAGATTTGAGGAACCAGCACAGTCGAACAGGGCATTCTATGAAAATCAGATGGACCAATAAAATATTCTTTCTCATCATACTCTTCCTCCTCTTCCCTGTATTCATTTACACCATATTCCAGTTTGCTCAAAGGGACAATGACGAGGGCATGATTCGGTCAATCTATGACCGCCAGATCGAGACCATCCTCTTTTCAGTGAACACACATTGCTGGGACAACTTCAAATCATGGGCCTCCGAGTTGAGAACATTCATTCATACCCGTCACAACCTGAACCTTCAAAGTGGTGGCTCTGATCCACCAGCACAACTCTTTGAGGCCGGCATCCCAGTAGTCGGAGCTTTTTACCGCCCATCCATAAAATCAGAAATTCAGTTCTGGCATCGCCCCCGGCGGAATTCAGAAAATGAGTCAATGTCCATCCTCGATCAGGACGTGCTTAACAAGCTGATTGCAGATAACAAGCCCGGTATCGAAAAAATGAGCCGTCGCGCCAGAGAAGACTATCTACAGCCCTTCATCGTGCGCTGGCCCACCCGCGATAACGATCAGCGAATTCAATTGCTGATCTTTGCTCTGAGCCAGAATCAAACCGACGCACTTGTAGGTGTGTTTCTCGATGAATTTAATTTTATCGATGAAATCGTGGCCCGTAAGTTCAGTGAGATGGATGACGGAAATTTCATCTTTGCGGTTCAGGAGCGAAACTCTGACAACTACCTCTACTTGACGGACTCCAATCCGGGCGAAGTATTTGAAACCAGCGAAGAACTCTGGGTGATTCCAGATCTGGAACTGAAGATCAAGCTAAAAGGCATGACCGTCGATCAGATATCCACAAAGCGTACGCGCCAGAATCTCTTCTTTATCGTTCTTGTGAACGCCATTCTGGTTTTCGGTCTCATTTATCTGTTTCGAAACATCTCATCTGAAATGGCGCTGGCCCAGATGAAGACCGACTTTGTGGCCAATGTGTCGCATGAACTTCGCACGCCACTGGCTTTGATTCGCATGCACGCCGAAACTCTGGAGATGGGTCGCGTGCCTGGAGACGAGAAAAAACATCATTATTACCGCATCATCATGAATGAAAGCACGCGCCTGACCCAATTGATAAACAATATTTTGGATTTCTCACGAATCGAATCGCAAAAGAAAAAGTACAGCATGATCAATCAGGATCTCTATCTGCTGGTGCGCGACACTCTGGATGTATATAAATATCACTTTGAGCAAAAGGGATTCGAAATTAAAGCCGACCTGCAAGAAACCCCGCCCAGAGTCTGGATCGATAGTGAATCCATCAAGTTGGCATTCGTGAACTTGCTTGACAATGCGATGAAATTCAGCCCCAACTCACAAGAAATGATCATCTGCTTGAAGCAGACGGCCGAGTCCATCATCCTTTCTGTGAAGGATTTTGGCATCGGTATCCCTGAGACGGAACAGAATAAAATTTTCGACAAATTTTATCGCGTGGGGGGTACTTTGGTCCATAATACCAAGGGCAGTGGTCTGGGGTTGAGCCTGGTTCAGCATATCATGAAAATCCATCAAGGCAAGGTAACCGTCGAGAGTAAAACCGGAGAAGGCAGCACATTCTCTCTTGTCTTTCCTTTGAATCGAAAAAAAGGGCGTTGAAATGACACGTATTCTCGTTGTAGAAGATGAATTTGAAATGGCAAAGGGCCTTCAAGATAACTTTGAATTCGAAGGATATGAGGTTGAGCTTGCAAAGAATGGCACCGAGGCGCTCGAAAAGGTTGCCTCCTTTACGCCTCATTTGATTGTTTTGGATGTCATGCTTCCTCATAAATCGGGATATGATGTGTGCCGGGAAATGCGTTCGAAGAACAACAACACACCAATCATCATGCTCACCGCCAGGGGAGAGGAAATTGACAAAATACTGGGGCTTGAATTGGGTGCTGATGATTATATCACAAAGCCCTTCAGCGTTCGGGAACTGCTCTCTCGGGTCAAGGCTGTGCTTCGGCGTACACCCGATTCAGATGGAAGAAGTCCGATCTGCCAGATTGGGAAATTGACTTTGGATTTTGACCAGCTCACTGCACATGATGTCAATGGCGAGGTAGAGCTTTCGCACAAGGAATTTGAAATTCTGAAATACTTTGTTGAGCATCAGGGTGAAATCATCAGCCGGGATCAGTTTCTGGACAAGGTCTGGGGATATGAACATTATCCGACATCGAGAACAGTAGACAACTATATTGTCAAGTTGCGCAAGGCCATAGAGGAAAATCCAGTACATCCTCGGCACATCATTACTGTATATGGTATTGGATATAAATTCATCCGATAATTTGGAATGACCTTGCAAAAACCTGTGGTTCAAAATGTTTTACATTCTTTCACATCAGGATGACACTTTCAACAAGTTAAAGTATTAATCTATACCAAATGGATAAAACCGGTTGTCTTTATGTCGAATAGATATATAAAAATTATGATTTTCACTGGACTGTTTAGTGCCGTGCACTTTCATCTGCTGTTGGCATCGAGTTACAAACAAGAAGTGGACCTTTGCGGCAAATGGCGCTTTGAAATCGGAGACAACAAAGCCTATGCCGATCCTGATTTTGATGATTCATCCTGGGAGCTGATTCATGTACCCAACATGTGGGAAAACGAGGGCTATCCCGGGTATGACGGATACGCGTGGTATCGTATCCGGTTTTATCTGCCTAACAGCCTGAAGAGCAAATCGCTCTGTCTGCAATTGGGATTCATTGATGATATCGATGAAACATTCATGAATGGAATACACGTAGGAGGTGAAGGTGAGTTCCCGCCCAGCAATGAAACCGCCTACAATATGCGGCGAATTTACGAATTGAATGAGAATGTTTTACAATTCGGAAAAGAGAATTGTATCGCAGTCCGTGTTTTTGATTCTCAGCTGGGTGGCGGTATTGTCATCGGTGAAGTGGGAATTTATTCACAGCATGACATGTTAAAATTAAAAGTGGATTTGAGTGGCGAATGGAAATTCCGGAAGGGCGACTCCATGAATTGGGCACAGCCTGACTGGATCGATCAGAAATGGGAAACCATTAAAGTACCATCCTATTGGGAAAAACAGGGCCATAAATATGACGGCATCGCCTGGTATCGAAAAACAATCACGTTGTCTAAATCCTTATCGGATTCGAAATTGATTCTCATGCTCGGTCAAATTGACAACATCGATGAAGTGTATGTAAATGGCACATTAATTGGCAAAACAGGTATATTTCCGGGAGAAAACGAGGTCGGCATTACACGGGGATTCCGAAGTGCAGAGCGCGCCTATTTTATCCCGCCAAATGTGATTCGATTCGGAAAACCGAACACCATCGCGGTGCGGGTTCTGGATGTACACGGAGCTGGTGGCATCTATCTCGGCTATGTGGGATTCACAACCCGTAAGGATTACTTGAAGTACACTAAAAATAGAAAATAGAAATTCTCTTCTCCAGGGTTGGATAAGAGATCTTTACACCTCTCATGCTTTCACATTTTTTTCCCTTGTCACAATCCTTTGATCTCCTTATTTTCAATCTGTGTAAATTCTATCTATTTCAGGAATAAACTGGAAATTCATTGGACATGATTAAATTGCGCTCAATAGTAATGCTTTGTTTGGGGCTCCTGATTGCGGCCAATGTAGCAAAGACACAATCGCTTGAAGAAATCCAACGTGAGATTCAATTGAGGAACGCAGCGTGGATCGCCAGCGAGAATTCCGTATCGCGGAGAACTCAAGAGCAGAGACGCAGACTGTGCGGCGCCCGGCTAGACCGACCCGAACACGCAAAAGTCGCCCTGATTGAGCTTGATCAGATGACCATCCTGCCTGAGGCGCTGGATTGGCGCAATCACAACGGCAACTGGCTCACGCCTGTCAGGGACCAGGCAGACTGCGGCAGCTGCTGGGCGTTCGGTGCGGTGGCCCAAGTGGAATCCTGGATGAAGATTCATTTGAACAACTCAGAGGAACAGGTCGATCTATCCGAGCAGATTCTGATTTCATGCACAAACGGCAGCTGTGCGAGCGGTGGCCGGTCTGAGGAAGCACTTGAATATATCCGAACGGATGGGATTCCAGTAGAAGCTTGCCTGCCATATCAAGCACGGGATGGCGTCTTCTGTGAAACTGAATGCCCGGCCTTGCTGGCCACACCCGTCACCATTCCGGGATGGGGATACGTCTCACTGGACGAAGCCAATGTAGAAACCATTAAAAACGCAGTGGCCCGGCACCCGGTCACTGCCAGCTTTGAAGTGTATGCCGATTTTTTCTTTTATTCATCCGGAGTGTATGAACATATCTGGGGAGAGTATGAAGGCGGCCATGCCATCTTGATTGTGGGCTGGGATGACACAGAGCAAAGCTGGGTCTGCAAGAACAGCTGGGGTGCGAACTGGGGGCAGGGTGGATATTTTCGAATCAAATGGGGCCAGTGCGAAATCGGTGAGTATATACCTTTTGTGTGGGACAGTGTCATGGGAGGTCCGGCCTTGTCGGTTTCGAACAGCGAACTCAATCTAACCGTAGAACAAGGCGAAAGCCAAACCACCCATCTGATTCTGACCAATGATGGATCTGGCAAGCTGGAATACTCCACAGTGGATTATATTGAGCAGCTTCCCCCGAACTTTCATACAGAGACATCCGGGGCCTGGGATGATTTTTCGTTCTGGAACGGTGATCCGGAAATCGGGGGATATGACGATTACTGGCGCCAGGTCATGGATCTGCCTCCGATCGACCTTTCAACTGCAACACATCCGGAGCTTCGCTTCATGATCTCCTGGGCCATTGAGCCTCCGGTCGGGGCAAGCGCACCTTATGATGGCTGGGATGGCACCAATGTTTGGTGTTCCGTGGATGGGGGCGACAATTTT
Source organism: Candidatus Zhuqueibacterota bacterium (assembly GCA_013202295.1). GTDB lineage: Bacteria > Zhuqueibacterota > QNDG01 > QNDG01 > JABMRT01 > JABMRT01. Next base: position 20,222 of record JABMRT010000076.1, on the reverse strand, counting down.
AATCCCCTCATCCCACTCACACCGCCCTACACTTGCCAGAGCCTGTGGAGCTTCGGTGGCGCCAATGAGGGATGGAACATGGGGCCCGGCGTTCCCGGCTGGGCTGGCTCATCGGGCGGATGGACACAGGCAATTTTCGATCTTTCGAATTTTAAAATGGACAATGTGATTATCCGTTTCGAATTCGCCTCTGATCTGGCTTATTCCTCACCGAACAATTCGTCGATAAACGGCGTGTTTCTCGATGAGATTCTGATTTTGGATGGCGATCAAACCCTGACCTATTTGGATGGCACCATCACTGCGGGATTGGATTTAACTTCATTCGGCGGTGAAAACGGAGTTGTGGACTGGCTCAATCTCGAGAACAGCGGAGGGATAATCGAGTCCGGCATGAACACAGCCGTAGAAATCACGGTTGACACAGACAGCCTGGACGTTGGCAATTATTCTGTAATCCTCTATATCAGTTCAAACGATGCAAGCCAGTCCGAAATTAAAATTCCGGTCAATCTTGAGGTCACGGAAGCCACATCTTCTGACACCGATTCTGATTTGAAAAATATACCCGGCATGTTTCATTTGAATCCAGCCTATCCCAACCCTTTCAACGGTTCGGTGACTGTCTCCTGGCAACTTCGTGAGACCTCGCCGATTCAAGTGGATGTCTATGACTTAAAGGGTCGGCACATTCAAATGCTTTGGAAGGGTGAAATGCAAGCCGGTTTTCATCAGAGCATCTGGAAAGCGGAAGACGCGAGCGGCACGCCTGTCAGTTCGGGTGTGTACCTGATACAGGCGAAAATCGGATCGGAAGCCCAGACCCGTAAAGCCATTTTAGTTCAGTAAGTCAAGGAGCCTCAGGATCAATCAAAACTCACACTCCGTTTACTCTACAGGCTCAAACCAATCCTGCCCGGACTGTTTTATGCCCGTTTTGGATTGTATTTGCGAGAAAGCAAACCAGATAGCGACAGGGGACGGGATTGCGAAAATTCGTCGTGAGATCAAGGGCCGCAAAGGCAAGACTGTAACCACCATCAGTGGGTTGGAGATGGGCAATGAGGCATTGCGCCAACTGGCATCGGAATTGAAACAATCCTGCGGCACCGGTGGTTCAATTAAGGACCGCATCATCCTCATTCAAGGTGACCGGATCAAACAGGTCAAATCCTTTCTGGAAAACAAAGGAATTAAAGTCAAACAAACAGGCGGTTAAATCAAGGTTAAATAGAGAGGACGGAAGGCCCATTGCCCTTCGCCTATTGCCTTTAACCCACATCAGGAGCACGCAACATGAACTGGAAAAACTCAATTTTTACACTTTTACTTTTTACTCTCCTGCTGAGCCTAACAGGGTGTAAAAAGAAGACCAACGTCCTTTCAGAAGACCCGGTAGGACTTCCGCCCTTTGAAGAGATTGGCGCATTTGAGCAAAATGTCTTGCTTGGTCGGGGCGTCAATTTCGGCAACGCGCTCGAAGGTGAGAATGAAGGAGACATGGGCATGGTCATTCAGGAGGAATATTTCACACTGATTAAACAGGCCGGATTTCAATCCCTTCGCGTTCCCATCAGCTGGGGATACCACGCTTTGCCCGTATATCCTTCAACTATAGATCTAACATTTTTCAGTCGTATCGACTGGGTGATTGAAAATGCAATTCGAGCGGAACTAAACGCTGTTATCAACTGTCACCATATTGATGTGCTGGATGCCGATCCACTTGGTAATAAAATGTGGTTCGTGGAAATCTGGAGACAAATCGCAGATCGATATAAAGACTATCCGAATTCAGTGATCTTTGAGATTAAAAACGAACCGCATGACCAGTTTAATGCCGATAATTGGGACGAAGTATATAAAGCTGTATTGGATGTGATTCGTGAAACAAATCCAACACGCAATGTCGTTATCGGCCCCATCAACTGGAACAGCTTTTCATCCATGAACACACTCGATCTGCCTGAGAACGATCAGCACCTTATCGCCACGTTTCACTATTACAATCCGTTTCAGTTTACTCATCAAGGCGCTACCGGTTGGGTTGAAGGATCTGGAGACTGGCTCGGCACCACCTGGGGCAACCTGCAGAGCCATTATGCACGGGTCATAAGTGATTTTGAATCTGTCGCAGATTGGGCAGAAGCAGAAAACCGGCCCGTATATATGGGTGAGTTCGGCGCATACGAGCAGGCCGACATGGCCTCCCGTGTACTCTGGACCGACCACGTGGCGCGTACTGCAGAGTCGTTTGATTTCAGCTGGGCTTATTGGGAATTCGGTGCTGGGTTCGGCATCTACGACCGGAATGCCGGTGAATGGCGAGAAGAACTTTTAGGAGCGTTGATTCCTGAAGAATAAAATTAAGCGGAACAATCCAGTTATAAAATACAACCTCCGGGAGGACCTGTTCTCTCGGAGGTTTAATATTTAATCTGGGGGACAGGGCTCGAACAAATAATCTTATAACACTCGAACTGTGCGGCGCAGCTTTTTGCGTCCGCACCAGTGATGGGTTATGTACGTTCTACTCTTGCTCTAGCAGCTCAGCCAAAGCTGCAAGTGAGTCTGGTGATGCGGTACCCTGAAGATGGGAGAGCCCCAGTGCGACGGCTCCCAGATCACGATAAAGGTTGCCAAATCTCGGATTCCAGTCAGCCAAAGCTGCGAGTTGTTTGGAAACGATCGAATGGTCTCCTCTGGCTATGGGCCCAGTGAGCGCTCGTACCGTACCGGAACCAAAAATATTCTCCACAGTTTCACGCACGAGCGGTTCCATTACATGCATGGAAGTCTCTTGGTCCAGTCCAGCTTTGACGTAGGCTTGAGCACCAATCTCGATCAACGATGTCAGGTAATTGCAGACTATCACCGCCGCGGCATGATAGATGGTCTTGAATTGAGGATCGATAACAAAGGTCTTTCCACCGATCGCCTCAAAGGCCGGACGGAGAATTTCCAGTGACTGGTCGTCGCCCTCTACTCCACAGAAAGTACCGCTAAAAGTCTCTACCGACACATCAGGATTTGCGATGCTTTTGACTGGATGAATGCTCCCAATGCAAGCACCAGCCTCCTTGGCTGGGATAAGACCGGCTGAGGGAAGGGCACCACTACAATGAAACACTATGTCGCCTGTTCGCAATAGGCCGGAAGCTGCAAGTGCACTGCAAGACTCAACTATCTGGTCATCAGGAGTGCTGATTAGGAACACCTCTGCAGGGCTCATCGCTGCTATTCCGGCGATCCCCTGTCCGGCACCGATAAAGTGCGCTGCTGATGAGCTGCTTTCCTCTGAGCGGTTCAGAATATCACCAATGGAAAAAACCCTCTCCTGCGCCCAAAGGCGTCCAAGCGTCTTGCCAACATTTCCGCACCCAATAATGTTAAGCCTTCTCATCAGTCAGTTTTCTCCATCACAAGTGCACATAACCTAAGTTTATAGACCCACTGATTCAATTTTCAGTATGGCTAATATAAGTCATTTATCATCTTTGTCCAATACTGTTCTTTTCTCTAGGCCAAGCTTCAATCTAATCCATGCGATCCAATAATTTTATTCCTGTTCTATAATTCGTGTAATGCTCGTACTCCCCGAACATCCAAAGCACAGCCTGTTTGTCTTTAGGAGTTCCACGCGGCACAAGAGGTCTTATATTGTTGTGATCGGACTCCTGAGTAATCGCGCTGGGAGACCATGTCGCGCCCTCGTCAGGACTGCTCCATTGCTCAATCTCAAAAATCCCGCTAATCGGTCTTGACACATACAATGTGGATGGATCGGCGTGGTCAATCGCATGCCGCCGGAATAATGCGGCTTCGGCTCAGTGTGCCCTTCGGGAGTCTGGGGAAACCATTTGCCACCTGGCGTAATCTCAACATCCAACCACCTCTCCCCGGTCCACCGCGCGTAGCAGTATCGGTGATCTGTCTCGGCGGGAAGACGCGTATAAGCGATCACTGGATGTCCCTGATTATCAATTGCAATGTCCCAGACCCACGCCCGGCCTGTTTCGCTGCTGCCGTCATAAACCAGATCGCTGCTCTTATGCTGAATGGGCAGTTCACTCATTGATCCCACCCGGTCTCCATTGGCTTTGACAAATTTACCCTTTTCATAACGCAAGTAATAAACAGAGTTCTGCGCCTCATCTCTCGGATGGCCGTCTGTCCTGGCGTCATGATTCTTCAAATCAGAAACATAGGCCATTGAATCACCCACTTCAAAATAGACTCTGTTCGGCCCTTCAAAAAGATCGGAATAGGCTTTGGCCAGCTTTGCATCAATTTCTTCCTGTTTATACCCGGCCTCCAGGAACACATTGCGGTATTCGCCCGTTTCCCAGGCGCCCTTTTCCCAGGGCGCCATCTTTCCCCGGTGATCAGTCACATCTTTTTCAAAGTCATCGGTGGGCATCCCAATTAAAGAAACAGACAAAGCGACGGACACAATTAAAAAAATGTTTTTTTTCATTCGTACTCCCTGGAGTTATCATCACTGTTTCATTGTACAATCCATTTTAACAAGGTATAATGCTGGACATGAGGGATTATGGCCTCCTTAAAAAAGCGCCAGATCAACAGCTTCCGCCATCATCCGGTGGCCTGTCTCATTGGGATGGAGATGATCACCCGTATCGACTACAGACAAGAGTCGCGACGGATTCTCCGGATCGCGCAAAGCCGCGTCAAGATCAATCACCGCATCAAAACGGCCGCTGCTTCGAATCCATTCGTTCAAAGTGGTTCGTGCCGCTTCATGATCTACAGAATCATAAAACGAGTCGCCGAAAGGAAGCAGTGTCGCGCCGTACACACGGATGTCCTGCGCATGTGCAAGGTCAATCATGAGATCAAATGCGGCAATCAAGTCATGCGCAACCGCGGCTGAGCCCTCTGCTCCTCCGGCCTGACCGATGTCGTTGACCCCCTCAAAAATGATTGCCCAGCGCACACCGGCCAGCCCAAATATGTCGCGCTCGAAACGGGCAATAGCCGCAGGGCCTAGACAATCGCGGAGCACACAATTCCCGCCAATCCCCGCGTTCAGCACAGCCACATCACGGGTGTCTGTATTCATCCGAAGACGGCTCGCCAACTCATCCGGCCAACGGTTTTGCTTATTTGTGCCCGATCCACGTCCATCGGTAATGGAATTGCCCAGCACAACAACCGCAGCAGCGGATTCCGGAGCCAGCACATCGATCCCATCAATGATGTACCAGTGGTCTGTCCGGGCTGCATCGGGCAAATCGACTGCAGTAACTGCATTCCCGGATTGCAGATAAGAGGTGGTTCGCGAACCTGGATGGCCGGTCACATCCGGTGAGGTATCGCCAAAGTAAATTGTAATCGCTACGTTGGACCCTGGTTCTAATGCGAATGGGAATGGATCGGACATTACCGCAGTGCCGGGTGCGATGGTGATTTTTGGATTTCCATCAAATTCCAGTTCATAATCGGACCCCGGATCAATGGCACTGCCTCCTGCGGAGACGGCAACATGCACGGTATGCATGGTTACCGGACTGGTGCTGAACGCGTTGGAGAAACTCGCACGTAAGCGGTTTCCCCCGAGTGAAACATGAACCACCTGCCGGAGTGTGTTGTCACTCAGGCCCGGCTCAGGGGGCAGATTGCGCGGTTCGACAAGCTGTTGTGCTGTGCTCCAGGTTCCAATCCATGCGGTACCAGTTTCGGGAACGCCCGCTGGCTGCGGACCGCGGCACGCGATAAAAATGACGACTAGGAGCAAAACGGCCAAAACTGAAGAGGCCGCGTTTCTGTTCTGAGAAAAAGATTTATTGGACACTGTTGAATACCCTCCTTCTATTTTATGTTTTGATCACCTCAGGGTTCTGCCCTGGAGTGTATTAACTATACAGGGATGGAAGCCTGGAACGATCCATTAATCCTCAACCTCCAACAATTGAATCCCCGTTCCATAATTCGTATAATGTGTATACTCCCCGAACATCCAAAGCACAATCTGTTTGTCCTTTGGAGTTCCACGCGGCACGAGAGGTCGTATATTGTTTTGAGTTGACTTCTGAGTCATTGCGATGGATGTCCATGTCTTTCCCTGATCCGGACTGCTCCATTGCTCAATTTCAAAAATCCCGCTGATCGGTCTTGACACATACAATGTGGATGGATCGGCGTGGTCAATCGCCATGCCGCCGGAATAATGTGGTTCCGGCTCAGTGTGTCCTTCAGGTGTCTGGGGAAACCACTTGCCGCCCGGAGTGATCTCCACATCCAGCCACTGTTTGCCAGTCCAGCGAGCAGTGCAGTATCGGTGATTTGTCTCGGTGGGGAGACGCGTATAGGCGATCACGGGGAATCCCTGCTCATCAATCGCGATGTCCCAGATCCACGCCCGGCCGGTTTCACTGCTGCCGTCATAAACCAGATCACTGCTCTTGTGTGGAATGGGCAGGTCTCGCATGGATCCCACCCGATCTCCATTGGCCTTAATAAATTGATCCTTTTCATACTTCAAGTAATAGACGGAGTTCTCAACCTCATCTCTCGGATGGCCGTCCGTAAACATAAAGTGGATGGAGGATTCGCCGTTGCTAATCACCTTCAGATAGGGGCGGATACTCGTGCTCTCTCGCCCAGACTCCTGAATCAGAATTTGAGGATCGCTCCACGATATGCCATCGGACGAGGTGGCGAACGTCGGCTTCCAACTGGGTCCTCGCCAGAACACATAGTATTTCTTCTCTTCGCTCAAATATACGGGATGCGCGTAAGTAATATTATCGGAATTGCTAATGGTCACCTCATCTTCCCATTGCGAAATATCCTCAGGATTGGACGTGGTTCTACAGAAAAGTTCCTGCTTGCAATGCTGCGCGTAAAAGACCATCAATCTCTTATTCGGCAGGACAAGAAAGGCGCCCGTATTGTGATCATCCTGATCCCAGTTCTCTTTGAGTGTATGGATCAGAATCTCGCCTGTCTCATGATCGTAAGCCCCGATTTGCAATTCACCTTTTCGGGTCATCCATTGCGCGTAGGTCTGTTCATGTTTGCCACGGACATACACCGCACGGGGATCCTGAAACCAGCACCACGCGCCGTCTTCAGTAAAGACAGTCGCGGTCGTTTCTCCTTGTTCGCCATAAGTGGGTGATGCAATGAGGCTCCAAAGCGCGAAGCCAGCAACAATTAATCTGTGCATATGTGTTTCCATTCTTGTATAACGGTTGGTTAAAGGGGATTTAAACAAACCGATCACTTTCATCATCGTTCCTAAACTCCTGTTTAGGAATAAGCTAAAACTAATTAATAAGAAAGCAAAAGATGTCACGCAAAATAAAGTGAAACTGAAATTAATATAATAATGCATCGTGTAAATGCAAGAGCTTTTCTATTACAACGCATACAATTGACAGCGTTTGGATCGTCACCTTTTCTATACAGATCCTATAGATATTGCCTGAAATCACAAGCTCTGTAAAAAGAGCGGTTTAACTGATAACCCATAAAAAGATGTTATCAAATGACCACATTGCGGCATCAATCCAAATCAATACATGCTCGATATAAATTCAATATATTGACTAAACAATCAATAATAAAATTGGCCCGGTTCTTGTCTCTCACACACGGTTATACAACCTTTGACCAGCCACGGAGAGGCAGGAACAATGACTCATTCTTACGATGTAGAAGAAATTCAAATCAGATCCATAATGGATCCGGCCGCCATGACTGAGGCCATGGCAAAAGGCTCTAATTTTGTGTACGCCAAGGAATTCATTTTGAATACACACGGTGAAGATGTATGGAACCGGGTAATCGATCATTTGCCGGAAGGAGCTTCCAAGACTCTGGAGAGGGCGACTCTTAACTCTGGGCACCTATCCATTCATCGCGTTCAAAAAAATGATTTATACCATCTCTCACGAACTTGGAATTATCAGCAGTAAAGAAACCGAGCGCATGTATGAGTACATAGCGGACCGCAGCTTGAATTCATTATATAAAATGTTCTTCAAGTTAGCAAAACCGGAATATGTAATCGGCAATTACCCGAAATTGTGGGGCCGTTTTTTCACATGCGGGAATGTCTTCGTGCCGGTTGCGGAGAGCGGCCTCGCGATTGTTGAATTTCACCTGCCTGATATCTTTCTGGATTGGCTTCCCCCGGCCTGTTTTGGATATTCGAAGAAGGCGATTGAAATGGCAGGCGGTTGCAATATGCAAATGGATTTGATCATGAAAACACGCAGGCACGATGAGCTGTGGAACATTCAATATGAGTTAAAGTGGCAATAGTCAGGATTATTATTTTTCTCCTGCATGATTCATATAAAAGGGCGGTCATTTTTAATCGCCCTTTTTATTTCCAAATCACACGCAATGCGGGATTCGCTAAATGGAATGTTGGAAGGTTTTACTTTTGAACGAATAAACGGAGAGCCCAACCCTCCTGTTAATTGTCCTTGGATATGGCATAATAATTTTCTTTCCGGATTCATTTTCACCCTGACAAGATCGAAATAACAAGTCAAACGCATGGACATGTGTATCTGCTCGTGCTTTTAGAAAAACATAAAGAAATGTTCAATTACAAATATTCTATAGCATTAATAAAAATATAATTTTATATTTACGGCGTAATGTTCATTCACCTTGTTTTTTGCAGGAAGTGGAATGAGACGAAAATCGATACAAATTAGTCCGTGGTTTATTTTCCGCAAACTGGGAATTTTTAAATTAAAGGAAATATTCCATCGTTTTTTGAACCGATTAACTTTCTTTATGCCAGGCGGATATAGAATTCGTCCGTTATTGCATAAAATACGGGGTGTTCGAATAGGAAAGCAAGTCTTTATCTCCAAATTTGTTTATCTTGATGAATTACACCCCGAAGCGATTTCTATCGGAGACAACAGTTCCATCGGATTGCGAAGCTCTGTGTTTACCCATTTTTATTGGGGAGGCAAGCGATCCAAAGAACATGCAGGGCCGGTGATAATTGAAGAAGATGTGTTTATTGGTCCTCATTGTGTTATTTTGCCCAATGTGACTATTGGACGCGGCTCAGTGATTCAGGCAGGCACTGTTGTAACGCGTAATGTACCTCCCGGTATCTTCTGGGGCGCACCCAAAGCAGGGCCCCTGGCAAAAGCGACCATTCCTTTAACCCATGAAAATGAATATGATATGTTTGTACGTGGTTTACGACCGATGAAGTAATCCTGTTGTTCATTATAAAGCTTGATTTGGTGATGTGAAACAGATAAATACAAATCTTTGGATTTGTGTTCAGAAATTTGTAATTCACATTTTTAGCGAGAACTTCATAACCTCAAGAGCATGTAACTATGGCAAATATTGAACCGATGAAAGAATTTATTATCGACAATTTCTTATTCGGCGACCCTGCCGGTTTTTCAGAGGATACCTCTTTTTTGAAAGCGGGTCTGATTGATTCCCTCGGCATTATGGAACTGATCGCATTTCTCGAAACAACGTATCACATTCACATTAATGATCACGAATTGGTTCCGGACAATCTGGACAGTTTAAGTAAAATCGAAACTTTTGTAGAGAGAAAATCAATCCATTTAATCGATAAAAACCAACCAAAGTAAAAGCCATGTGCGGTATTGCAGGCATTTTTAATTTTCAATCCTCCCAGTCTATTTCCCTGACATTGCTGAAGCGTATGATGAATGCGCTGCATCATCGCGGGCCGGATGAAAAGGGCATCTATCTTGATGACCGGGTTGGACTGGTCAATGACCGGCTGAGCATCATCGATTTGAGCTCGGGCACACAGCCCATTCATAATGAGGATCAAACCCTGTGGATTGTTTACAACGGAGAGGTCTTTAATTATCCCGAACTCAGAGTGGATCTGAAAAAGCGGGGACATCGATTTTACACGCAAACGGACACAGAAGTTATTCTCCATCTCTATGAGGAAAAAGGAGCCGATTGTCTGAACGAGCTCAATGGGCAATTTGTCTTTGCCATATGGGATACAAAGAAACAGAACCTGTTCCTGGCAAGGGATCGCGTTGGAATCCGGCCGTTGTATTACACAATTCTGAACGGCATGTTGCTTTTCGGATCTGAGATCAAGGCCATTTTAATGTGCGATCAGGTCAAGCGAGAGATTGATCCAATTGCGTTGGAGCAGATTTTTACATTTTGGACCACGCTGGACGGATCTACCGCATTTAAAGACATCCGCGAACTTCCACCTGGTCATTGTCTGACTGCTGCCGATGGAAAGGTCATCGAGCGAAAATACTGGGAAATTCCTTTTTATCCCGAGTCGAAGCTGATAAACTGGCCGGCTAAAAATATCAGCAGGGAAATCGAGGAATTGCTGTATGATTCGATCCGGCTGCGGCTCAGGTCGGATGTGCCGGTCGGCACCTATTTGAGCGGCGGGCTGGATTCATCTATCGTGACTATGTTGGTGAAAAAACATTTTAATCCGAATGTGCAGACATTCGGGATTCGATTCGATGAGCCGGAGTATGATGAGGGCGAATATCAAAAGAAGATGGTCGCCTTTTTAAATGTACATCATCATGAAGTCATTACATCGAACGCAAAAATCGCAGAAGCTTTACCCGGTGTTATTCTCCATTGCGAAAAACCTCTTCTTCGCACCGCTCCCGTACCCCTCTATCTTCTTTCAGAAAAAGTGAATAAAGTAGGATTAAAAGTCGTGCTCACAGGCGAGGGTGCGGATGAGGTCTTCGGGGGGTACAATATTTTCCGGGAAGCAAAGGTCCGAAGATTCTGGGCCAGACAGCCGAATTCTCAAATGCGGCCTCTTTTAATCAGCAGGCTCTATCCGTACATTTTCAACGATCCGAGACAGAGGCTCATGATGCAATCCTTTTTCGCTCAGGGCCTGGAGGATACAAACGATCCGTTCTATTCTCATCGGATTCGATGGAATAATGCAGAGAAAATCAAGACGTTCTTTTCGGACGATCTGAAACACACCATCGGCCGGTACGATGGAACAGTTCTGCTGCGGGAATCGCTTCCAGCCGATTATGAGAAGTGGAATGGATTGTCCAAAGCGCAGTATCTCGAAATGAAACTTTTTATGAGCAACTACCTTCTTGCCCAGCAGGGAGACCGGGTGGCCATGGCCCACTCCCTCGAAATCAGACTTCCATTTCTCGATCATCGTATCCTGGAATTCATGGGCAAAGTACCGCCGAAATGGAAAATACGTGGACTCACCGAAAAATATATTCTGCGGAAGACATACGAGAATGAGCTGCCGGGAGACATCGTCCATCGCGAGAAACATCCGTACCGCGCACCGGTCAAACAGAGTCTGCTGCATGAAAAGTCATCAGGCTATGTCAAAGACATGTTATCAGAAAGCACATTGAAAAAGGCAAGTTTGTTCGATCCCGGAAAGGTTGCGAAGCTGATTGCGAAACTGGAGAAGACGGATCGTCCCACCGAGATCGACAACATGGCTCTGGTTGGCATTTTATCTTCTCAATTGCTTCATCGTCAGTTCGTTGAAAATACGGACGGTCTCATATGCGCGGACATGGAACCCGATGTCATTGTGGATCAAAGGGTTCGAAGTAAATGATACAATGCTTGTTTTGATTCAATACAAAATGGATAAAAGCAATCATCAAATCGGGAGATAGTGAAATGCAGGTCAATCAGATATTAGAGATGTCTGCTCAGAAGTATCCTGATTCCAAAGCTGTTTACAATGATGAAAAATGGATGACATACCGAGAAATCGATTCTCTTTCGAACAAGGTTTGCAATACTTTAATTGAAGGCGGAATTAAAAGAGGAGATCGAGTCGCACTGTTGTATGAAAATTCATTTGATTATGTGATAGGCTATTATGCAATCCTGAAAGCCGGGGCCATTACAGTTGCTTTAAATACAGCATCTAATAAGGAAAAGTTGATCTATTATATCAATGATTCCGGGGCAAAGGGGATTATCTCCAATCAAAGATTTTCCAAAATACTACTTCCGGCATTGAGTCAATCTCCCCATTTAAACTTGTGTATCATCAATCAGGAAGATTTGTCAGAGTATCAAGAAATCGGGCATTGTCATTCCATCTGTTTAAAAGATATCTATAGGAATGGAAATCATTCTCATCCAAATGTTCGATCTATCGATATGGATGTGGCTTCAATTGTCTATACTTCTGGTAGCACCGGAAAACCAAAAGGTGTGACACTAACGCATTTGAATATATTATCAAATACGCGTTCTATTGTGGACTATCTAAAATTAACCTCAAAAGATCGAATCATGGTTGTATTGCCTTTTTATTATATCTATGGTAAATCCCTGTTAAATACTCATTTTTATACCGGTGGTTCGGTAGTCATTGAAAATCGATTTGCATATCCTCAAGTTGTACTGGATACTTTGAAAAACACACAAGCAACTGGATTTGCGGGAGTGCCATCCACTTTTATAATTCTGCTGAATAAAACAACCATAAGGGAATATCAGTTTAATCATCTTCGGTATATCACACAGGCAGGAGGATCAATGGCCGTTTCGGTTCAAAAGGAAGTGGATAAAGTCCTTTCTCCTGCCAAATTGGTTGTGATGTATGGTGCGACAGAAGCTTCGGCAAGACTTTCATACCTTGATCCTGAAATGCTTCATAAAAAATGGGGATCCATCGGGAAGGCGATTCCCAATGTGGATTTATTTGTTGCAAATGAACGAGGAGAAAAAGCCGGTCCTGAAGAAATTGGTGAAATCGTTGCGCGAGGATCCAATATAATGGCGGGCTATTGGAATGATCCAGTAGAAACAGACAAGGTTTTAAAAAATGGATGTTATTTTACCGGAGATCTGGGGAAAACGGATGAAGAAGGATTTCTTTATGTAGTCGGCCGGAAAAAAGATATTATAAAGGTTGCAGGAGAACGTGTCAGTGCAAAGGAAATTGAGGAGTGTATTCTGGAGATGAATCAGGTTCATGAAACCGCTGTCATTGGCATTCCGGATGATATTGTGGGAGAAGCAATAAAAGCATTTATAGTGCCCCGTAAGAATGCTACTTTCACTGAAGAGGATTATAAAAAATATCTAAAAAAGAAATTGCCTTCTTATATGCAGCCAAAAACTATCGTCCTATTGGATGACTTGCCTAAAAATGATTCAGGCAAAATTTTAAAAGAGAAATTAAAAAATCCTTAGAAAAGGATCTTGCCATGCCATTTCATTCTGATGTGTTAAAAATAGACTGTATCAAAGAGACTAAAAAAATAACAGACTTTCTTTGTGATTCGGTTTTAAAACAATTTAAAAAACGAGGCGTGGTTGTGGCATTATCCGGAGGTATCGACAGCAGCGTCGTGGGTGCGCTGTGTGTCAAGGCCTTGGGAAAAGAACGGGTGTTCGGACTGCTCTTGCCTGAAAAAGACTCCTCTCCTGACACTCTGCGATTAAGCCGACTTATTGCGGATCATCTCTGTATTGAAGCCCTTGAGGAAGACATCACACCCATGCTTGAAGCGGTCGGGTGTTACCAGCACCGGGACGAGGCAATCCGGTCAATCATCCCGGAATACGATTCAGACTATTCGAGTAAAATCGTTTTACCCAATCTGATGCAATCAGATGAATATCGCATCTTTTCTGTTGTGGTTCAATCGCCTGATGGCAAAGAAACCAAGGCGCGTCTGACCCCGTCTGCCTATTCTCAAATTGTAGCAGCCACCAATTTCAAACAGCGCATCCGCAAGATGCTGGAATACTATCATGCAGACCGGCTGAATTATGCAGTGACCGGCACGCCCAATCGCCAGGAGTATGATCAAGGATTCTTTGTGAAAATCGGCGACGGTGCTGCAGATGTGAAGCCAATCGCACATCTCTATAAAACGCAGGTGTATGAACTGGCTACTTATTTAAACATTCCGAAGGAGATCCAACAGAGGCTGCCTACAACCGATACCTATTCCATGGACCAGAGTCAGGAGGAGTTTTATTTTTCCGTGCCCTACGATCAATTTGATCTGTGCCTATATGGGAAAAATCACAACATACCTGCTGCGAATGTGGCTGAGGCGATAGGAAAGACAGCGGAGCAGATCGAGCGCGTTTATGCGGATATCCTCCATAAAAGAATGGCGACAAAACCATTGCATTTGCCGCCACAATTGGTGGAAGAAGTCAAGGAAATTAAAATCTTATTTGACCGATAACCCCAGAGCATTCTATGAGGACTCCTCCTCTACCCCATAAAAATCCTTGATTTTTCAGTCTGTGTTTATATATTGTATTCAGCTTATCTTAATTAGCTTGGAGAGGCTAATACTGCTTTGGGAATGGAGGCACTTAACTATAAAATAATCGGACAATTGTATCTCGCTCTACTACGAGGACAATAAACAAGAATTAAATCACATCACAGAATCCGCATCAAGTTCAAACAACCGCATCTTTGGAATTCACACATTATCAACTGCACAACCATCTGATTTTACAGCATGTCGTAACAATTCGCGTTTGGGTAATCCATACAGGTGCGGACACTCACTATCCCGCCTGTTAAAACAGCTGTCCAAACGTCCGAGTATAAATGATGGAGGGCACACAGATGAATCCCTTTAGACAAATTTTTTGCTACAGTTTGATTGGCCTGCTGATTGGTTGGATATCTCTTCATGCGGAACTTCTCATCAATGAACTGGATTCGGACACCCCCGGATCGGACACCATGGAATTCATCGAACTGTTTGACGGAGGAGTTGGAAACACACCTCTCGACGGTCTGGTGATGGTCTTTTTTAATGGGAATGGAGACGCATCCTATCGGGCAATTGATCTTGATGGCTTTGTCACAGATGTGGATGGGTACTTCATACTCGGCAATCCCGATCTGCCAGAAGTGGATCAAATCTTCCCTACCGGATCACTGCAGAATGGACCCGATGCTGTGGCCCTGTACCGCATGGACAGTGCAGATTTTCCCAATGGCACATCAGTAACCACAGACAATTTAATCGATGCTGTGGTTTACGGCACCAATGATCCAACTGCCGAGGGCCTCTTGATTTTACTTGAGGCGGAACAAGTGCAGATGGATGAGGACGGAGAGGGCGACAAAGACAATCATTCAATTCAGCGCATTCCCAATGGCAGCGGAGGCGCACGCCGGACAGACACATTCAAACCAGCACTGCCCACACCGAGCGCCACCAATTCACCGCCATCGGTATCCGTGGAAATTTTCGAGGTTCAAGGCGCAGGCATGACCTCTCCTTTGGAAGGTCAATTCGTTTTGCTTTCGGATAACATAGTTACGGGCATAACAGCGTTTGGATTTTTTCTACAGACACCCGAAGCACGTTCTGACAGTAATCCACAGACTTCGGACGGTCTCTTCGTTTACACAGCTGGGGAGCCATTAGTCCAGGTCGGCGACCAAGTGGATGTTTCAGGACAGGTTGTGGAATATGAGGGATTGACTGAACTACAGCCGAATGAGGATGCCGTCATACTCTCCTCCGCAAATCCGCTTCCATCCTGCGTCAGGTTTGATTCGAGTAATCCGTCCCCGAATCAGCCCTGGCCCGAGGCAGAGCTGGAACGCTATGAAGGTATGCGCACTTCAATCCAGGGTGGAATAATCACTGCTCCGACAAACGGCTACGGAGAGGCGTGGATCACGGCTTCGGCCCATCGCGTATTCCGAGAGCCGGGCATTCGATATCCCGGCCTGCCCTCGCTGCCTGTCTGGGATGGCAATCCGGAAGTTTTCATGCTAGATCCCGAAGAATTTAGCGGCAGGGATTGGAACCTTTGCGCCGGAACGAAAGTGGATTCCGCTGAAGGTGTTCTGACTTACGCGTTCGGTTCATATCAACTTCTTTCATCCAGCCTGGCAATCAGCGACTCACTCTGTTACCGGCCTGTGCGTCCAAAACAGCCGGATGAGATGACAATCGGCACACTCAATCTCTATCACCTGATGGATGCTCTGGATGATCCGGATAAACTCGATGAGGTTCTCACACCGGAAACAGTGGATATCAAGCTGAACAAACGGGCAGGATATATTGTGGATGTGCTGCAGTGTCCGGATATCCTGGCTGTTCAGGAAGTGGAAAATCTGGACATCCTCGAACAGTTGGCTGACCACATCAATTCGAGGGACAGTGATGTGGAGTATTCAGCTCATTTAACAGAGGGCAATGACATCGGCGGCATTGACGTCGGTTTTCTTGTCCGGAATAATGTGGAGGTGGATTCGATGGTTCAGATTGGAAAGGAGACCACCTTTTCACACGCAGGCACGGTCTACACGCTGCATGACCGGCCACCGCTGGTTTTGTATGGACATGCGGAAAACCTGCCCCTTTCCATTATGAATGTGCACCTTCGGTCGTTATCAGGGATTGAGGGAGGCAACTCATCACGGATCCGGGCGAAACGGCACGCGCAGGCTGTTTGGGTTTCGGAATGGATCACCACTTTTCAGGAAATGAATCCGGAATGGGGCCTTATTGTGCTGGGTGACTTCAATGCCTACCAGTTTACGGATGGGTATATCGATGTGCTCGGTCAGATCACAGGTCAGCCCGATCCTGGGAGTGCACTGGTTCCTGTGGAGCCGATTGTGGACCCGCCACTAATGAATCAAGTTTTTACTCTGCCGGATTCGGAACGCTATTCGTATGTGTATCAGGGTTCGGCGCAGACTCTGGATCATATCCTGACCTCTGAAGCGCTTGATGCGTTTGTTTCGGATTTTTCATTCGCGAGGGGCAATGCTGATGCACCCGAATCATTTGAGTCGGATGAAACTTCTCTGCTTCGGGCGTCTGATCATGATGGATGCGTGCTCTATCTGAACACTGGATCAAACGGAGTGCATTCACCTGCGAATCATTTGGATTTTCGGCTGAATGATAATTTTCCTAATCCTTTTAACGCAGAGACACGAATCACCTTTGATCTGCCAACCCCAATGCCTGTGACCTTATCTGTGTGGAATCTCAGAGGGCGGAAAGTGGTCACACTGACGGATGGCATCCTGTCGTATGGGCTGCACACCTGCCAATGGGACGGAAAGGATCGCCTCAAACAGGCAGTTGCATCTGGATTGTATTTGATTGTGCTGGAGAGTGGCTCTATTCATCAAACAAGAAAAATGATGCTGTTGAGGTAGAGCTAATTGGGACAATCCTTGTGTGCAATTTAAAAAAGAGGGCTGAATCCTCCTTTTTAACGCCCGGGACGATCATTGATATGGTTATCTCACGAGTCGCAGATACTCTTCGGCTGTCAAAATATTAATTTTATCTTTAATGAAATCTGATTTATTTCTTGTTATTATAAAATTCAGATTATTCCGTTGGGCAGTATAATAGTGCAGATCATCCTCGAAATCTTTGAATTTATTTTCAATCGCTTCAATTGTAATATCTTTTGTAATATCTATAATGTTGAAAAGTATCCTGGAATCTTTTAAAAATTCATTGGCGATTTTTTTTATAGTTTGTTTGCGGAGAACATAGTATGTATTTGATAAAGTCAGTGGTGAAACAAATCCTTCAACTTGATTCTTTTCAATCAATGTGAGTAACTTTTCAGCATGTTGAGAAAAAGGAGGTCGATCTGTTAACCAATCAAGCAAGATGTTACAATCTATGAAAAGTTTATCCATATCATGTGTGTTTCTTCATTAAATAATCGGTTAATTCTTCTCTATCATTAATTATATCGTCTTTTAATATGCCTTTGTATTTTTTTACAATGGGTGTTAAATGTTGTGTGTTGTCTTCAGAAGAATCTAAAATCTGGCGAAATATTTTTTCGGTAAATTTTGAGAGTGAAAGTTGTTCTTTGCCTGCATATTTTTTAATGCGGCCTATCACTTCTTCGTCTAGCCTTAAAGTTAGTTTTGTGTTCATTTTTTCTCCTGACGTATTGTACTGATAATATACGTCGGTCGACCATAAAAGTAAAGTCCTTATTTTATGAGCTAATTTGATTGCTGGGGGATTCCTACCCTATATCAGACTTTTTAGCAACCGGATGAAAATCTTCTTTCAAAATTTTATAGGGTTGCTTGGTCAAATTAGAAGCCGCTTTTCTCAAAGAAAGGCACAGCCTTCATTCTTGTTCGCCCAGAGGGTGGAACCTCAGGGTGATCAAAGATTTCAAGCAGGCTCTTGCCCTTCTGTACCAGATCTGAATCGCGCATCAGTTTCAAATCACTCTCCGTAAACTTGCTCAGAGATTGGGAATGGTTGTCCCCCGATTTTTTACCATACACATAAGTCGCGCCGCTCAGGCTGATCATGGTCTCGATCAGCGCCTCTTCCGCCGTGTTCTTGGCATCTGTGGCCCCGCCTGTAATGGTCTTGTACGCATTGTCTTGATCACTGATGTCTTGCATGGCTGTATTGAATTCTGTCACACTTTCCGCAAGCGCGGGCAAACTGTCTACCACACTCTGATTGTCGCTCAGTACCTGTTCCACTGCGCGGTACATGGAATACCGGTTTTCTTCCCGTTTGGTCATGTTTCTCTCCTTTTTGAGGAATTGGATTGATCTCTCCGGTGCCCGCCCATGATGCAACACATTCTCTTTCGTATTTACTGATCCGTCAAACCATTTTTATCGATTTACAAAACGTTTTTATCCAGTGTCAAACCATTTTAATTGACTGTCAACACACATTATTTGACCGACAAAACGTTTTATTCTGATGTCAAACCATTTTTAGTGAGTGTCAAAGAGCATTATTCAAGCGTCAAAGCCCATTATTTGACTGTACAAAGGCTTTACACGCTCAAAAACCTTCTTTTGGCTATGAAGTGTCGCTCAAATGATGTATTGAAGGGTGTTTCTTATTTTGTTTGTAACGCTAAAAATGCAGCCGCCAAACCGCTTACACACAGACTGAAAGAAAGCACTAAACTAAAAGTAACCACCATACTTGTATTTGGACACGGCGGTTTGGTCGGCTGCATTTTTTTGTTAGCCGATTTTTGTTTCTAATGATAATTCTCGATCGTTTTCATTATCACATCAACAACATACGACTACTCACTCTGGACAACCGACCAGTGAGCGTGAACTTGGCGCCATTTACCGTCTTTCCAGTTATATACCGAAGTGGTCTTCCATCCATCCAGTGGCGTACCGTCTGTCATTGAGGCCTTCCAATGGAAAGTGAGGATGGCGGTATTGCCATAAATCTGTACTTTCGGATTCACCAAATCATATGTGTGAGGTGGAATATTCCCCGTAAGAGGTTTCAGAAAGTCGCGTACTGCCTGGAGCCCGTCTATCCTCAGTTGCGCACCAGGTGTGAAGTCGAACCAGGTAATCTCGTCTGCAGAGATGTCGATGTACCCATCCGTATTGCTTTGTGCCCACTTGTCCAACGCGCTGCGTTCGAGAGCAATGATTTCCTGATCGGCGTTTTGGCGTGGAGCATTCGAATCACACCCACCCAAAATTACCAATGCCAGGATTGCTGTAAGAATTGCTGTCCGTGACATGTTTGCTCCTTTCGGTTAGATAGTTAATACTTGATGCCGCGTACTTACGGCTAATGTCGCGCTCACCTGACGACGGGGCTTCATGCCCCGTCGTTCAGGTGCAGGGCTTGGTTAAGCGCCAATAGTTCAAGTTTTCAGAATTATTTTTCATGGTCACAGTAAATTTCAGTTTTCATCCGGTAGTCTACCCAATAGGGCAACGCTTAACCGGGTGGGCTCTTGGTTGGGCGAGCGCGACATTAAGCGCTGCCCTTGCTCCAGTGAGTGCCGGCGTGCTGCGTTTCAGTTGGGTTTGGGTTTCTTTGTTTTTTATCCTTTTACCTTTGGGGTTTAGGGGTATGGGATGTTATTCCTTTTCTTTGGTTTTTGGATAAATGGATTTGTGGGTGGTTATGTTTTTAATATTTTCCTTTATCCTTCTCCCCGGTGTGGGGGAGTATTAGTGATTATGTCCTGAGTATGTAGCGCTTAACGCTGTGGCTAAGCTGCCCGAAGGTTGTGGCGCACCGAACGTTCGGATTTTTAAAAAAGCTGATGCGGTGCTCTGAGCGTATTAATTTGCACAGAGCCCTTCGGGTCAGTTTAAGCCACTTGATATTATTCTTGTCCTAAGAAAATAAAACCGTTTACTTAATCTACATCCATTAAAGAACGGAGGACAAGATGAGATTTTACACAAATCAGCATCAGTACTACTG
>JABMRT010000075.1 GCA_013202295.1 Candidatus Zhuqueibacterota bacterium | reverse complement strand
GCATAATGAAGGAGCGAATGATGCCCAATGTCACAATTCTTGTGGTTGACGACGAAGCAACCCAACATCAGATCCTGGCCGGATATCTGAAGAAAAAGGGATTCCAGATCATACAAGCCGCGAATGGTGAAGAAGCGCTCCAGCAGGTGAAAAATAATCCTATCGATCTGATTCTCAGTGATATGCGTATGCCCGATGTGGACGGCATGGCACTGTTAAGCGGAGTGAAGGAGTTAAATCCTGAAATCAGTGTGGTGGTGATGACCGCGTTCAGCCGCATTGAGGATGCGGTGGCGTCCATGAAAGCAGGTGCCGAAGATTATCTGCAAAAGCCCGTGGATCTGGATGAACTCGATTTGATCATTAAACGGATACTGGAACGCCGCCGATTAATCAGCGAGAATAAGGAGTTAAAAGAGTCGCTCGCTGCAAAGTCCCAATTCAGCCAGCTGATCACAGCCAGCGCGGGCATGGAGGAGGTGCTCAGTATGGCCATGCGGGCCTCGCAGAGCCGCGCTTCGGTTCTTATCAGGGGCGAGAGTGGGACAGGTAAAGAAATGCTCGCCCGTGCGATTCATCTGGCCAGCCCGAGACGGGAATCCCCTTTTATTGCGGTTAATATGGCCGCGCTGTCGGATAATCTGGTTGAGAGTGAACTGTTCGGGCATGAGAAAGGGGCATTCACCGGAGCACAGCAGCAAAAGAAGGGGCGGTTTGAACTGGCGAACACAGGTACTCTTTTTATCGATGAAGTGGCGGAGATCCCTGCCACGACGCAGGTCAAACTTCTGCGGATTTTACAGGAACGTCAGTATGAGCGGGTAGGCGGTACGCACACCCTCTCCACCGATGTGCGTGTCATCGCGGCAACCCACCAGGATCTCGAGGTGATGATCAAAACCAAGACTTTTCGTGAGGATCTGTTTTATAGGTTGAATGTGATTTGCATTTTCATTCCGCCCCTGCGAGATCGACGGGAGGACATCCCCATTCTCATCGATCATTTTATCCGACGCTACAGCGAGGAGGAGGATAAACCGGTATCCGGTGTGTCCCGCGAATCCATGGACCTTCTGATGAAGTATAATTATCCGGGCAATGTGCGGGAGCTCGAAAACGCGATTCAGCGTAGTGTGGTGATGACCCGAAATGAATTGCTGTCCACTGATGACCTGCCTCAGCAGATTCAGGGGCGATCCCGAAAAACTTCCGAATCTTTGTCCGGATCATTAACCAAACAAGTCGCGCAGTTAGAACTGCGATTGATTCAGGAGGCGCTTCAGAATTCCAATGACAATCAATCCGAGGCAGCCCGGTCGCTCGGAATTTCAGAAAGACATTTGCGATATAAATTAAAGAAGTACAATATCAAGTAAATCGGAGGGGCGTTCGATATTCGATTTTCAGCAATATCCGGAATGACAAAATTGATTCCATCCCATCCCGTATATCCAATAATGTAATTCCTGATTATTTGAAAATCTCGACCAATCCGGCGAACTGGTTCGACCATATCGTCGAAGAAATCTGAAAACACACAAAATCCTTAATAAATTAAACCGCTATTAATATCAATAAAAACAATTAGATAAGTTCATATAATAATTTCTGGCACAGCCCTTGCTTGAACTGTGATTGAAAGGCAATAAAAATTTAACTCATAAGGAGAACAAAATGTAACGATTCAGCCTTTTATTCGCAGCAGCCATTCTGATGATGGCATTCGGTATGAACAATGTGGCCCTGGCACAGACGGACGATGTCACAACACCGATTCAGCATGGCCCCAACTTCATCGATGAAGATGGTGACGGATACAATGACAACGCTCCGGATGATGATGGAGACGGCATCCCCAACGGTCAGGATCCGGATTATGAAGGTGCCGGCAAACAGAACGGTGCTGGCTTTGTGGATGAAGACGGTGACGGTATCAATGACAATGCCGGACTTGGCCGTGGACTCGGCGGTCAGCGCGGCGGCCAGGCTCAGGGAGCCCGTCCGCAAGATGGTACCGGATTTAAAAAGGGTCATGGCGGAGGCAATGGTTCAGGTTCTGGTTCGGGCGACTGCACCGGCGACGGTCCGAAAGGTTTGGGCAGAGGACGAAAATAACATCCTTGTTCCATAAACAAGAGGGATTATCCTGATGGATGATCCCTTTCGTTTCATTTTAAGAAGATGAAGGAGAATGCCATGAAGACACAAGGTTTGAATGATTTGTTGCAAAAACGATTCTCTATCCTGTTGGCTGTTGGGATTTTCATCCTCAGTGTGCAAGCATGGAGTATAGAGGCCAATATCGATGATTCTCAAAATGGTGGTCGCAGAGCTGAGTATTCAGTTGTGATTGAGCCGGATTCTGTAGTACTTCAAATCGGTGAGACACAACAATTTGAGGCCTATCTTGAAGATTCATCCGGAACGCGAAAAGACACCACATTTCAATGGAGTACTACTGGAGGCCGGAATGGAATCATCACCGATGCAGGCCTGTTTACCGCTCTGAAACCGGGAGTTGTGCATGTGATTGCATCAGCAGGTCGACTCTCCGGAAGTGCGTGGGTTCAGGTGGTTGATGATTCTGTCATCACAAGAAACGGATATCGGGTGATCGTTGTGCCGCATGATACACTGCTTCTTTCAGGTAATAGTGCGCAATTTTCTGCCTATCTGACTGATACTTCCGATACACGAATTGACACGGTTTTTACCTGGTCACTCTCAACCGATTCAGTCGGTATAGTTGATGCGAATGGTTTATTTAGTGCGAACCAGAAAGGTCATACCAAGGTGATTGCTTCTGTGAGTGACATGCAGGGCTGGGGACATGCGATAGTCATTGAGGATTCAACCCACTGGGTAAACCGGACTGATGGTTTGAAGATCAATGTGGAGCCGAGTTCTGTTGTTCTGGCGGTTGGGGATACACTCACATTTGCGGCTGTTTGTACAGATACCCAGGGTTACGTCATTGATACAACTTTTACCTGGAGCGTTGATGGGGACTTCGCAATTATTTCGGCTGCGGGGCTGCTCGAAGCGATTGGTGAAGGCAATGGATTTGTCTATGCCTCAGCCGGTGATGTGAGCGGTAGAGCACATATTCGCGTACGCACAAGTCCAGATGACCCGGATCAGCGCGGGAATAACAGATTATACAATGTAGTCATCAATCCGGTGGATACAACGCTCCTCATCGGAGAAACGCTCCAATTTGAGGCCTTCCTCGAAGATACCTTGGGAAATCGATATGACACCACGATGACCTGGGCAATGCGCGGCCGTACTGTGGGCACCCTGACACAAACCGGTTTTTTTACGGCTGAATCCAGAGGAGTGGGAATGATTCAGGCATCTGTAGAAAAATATCAGGCTGTCACCCGCGTTGTTGTAGTTTCCGAATCGGATCTGGCGGAATGTGATACAGTTCAGATTCGGTTTCATGACCGTGATGGTATTCAGGTGGGCAACATCAGGCGAATTGAAGAATCGGATATTCTGAAAATATCGGGCTTGCCCTTCCCTCTGAATATACTTAACGGTGGAGAATTGGTCCTGCCGCCCGGTAGTCTGGCTGAGGGAATCTCAATTGAGATTACACTTCCGGATCTGGCTGAAATTCAGGGAGACACGGCAGTCACGTTCGTTGATTCGGTTATTGCAGGATTCTCTTTTGATGTCTATGTCAACGGAATTCTTATCAGTCCTTATGTTTTTGATACGCCTGTTCAGGTGGTATTGCCATACAAACCGGAAATGATGGAAGCACTTGGCCTGACACTTGAAGACTTCGCGATCTTCTTTTATAATGAAGATGGTACGTTTGATGATGCAGACATATTCAATGTCTTCGTGGATACAACCAATAACAAGGTCTATGCTGAAGTGGCCCATTTTTCTCAGGTGATATTCGCTTCTCAATCGGGTTTGTCAACCGATGTGAACTCACACGGGTCCCAAAGCCCATCGCATTACCAACTGTATGAGAATTATCCCAATCCCTTCAATCCTGATACGTGGATCGCATTTGATGTGGCCGGTTCGGGTGAGCAGCATGTTATCTTAACCGTCTACAACATGCTGGGGCAGCGTGTCCAAACACTGGTTGACAAATCATCCCAACCCGGACATTACCTGGTTCACTGGGACGGCCAGGATCTGTCAGGCAATCGGGTTGCCACGGGTGTTTATTTGTACAGACTAGAAACAGAAGCACACACATTAACCAGGCGCATGTTATTGCTTCAATAGAATCGCAGGTTGCTTTTACAGTCGGCACATAGTATATTCAGTTATATTTTAATTCCCGGGAGTTAAACCTCCCGGGAACATCCTAAAGATCAAAACGGATTCAGTCACAATGAGATTTTTCAGTACATCGGGCGTTTTTATCCACCTTATCATGTTCGGTTTTGTGGTTCATCTGAACGCTCAAGGCAATGCATCTCATGTTGGATTTGTCGATCAGAATCGGGACGGGCTGAATGATTGGTTTCAGGATGCGAACGGAGACGGTGTGAATGATGTGGATGGCCATCACTACCCGCATGCATTCCGGTTCGAAGATCAAGATCAGGACGGTATTAATGATTTGTGGGCAGATTCGGATGGTGACGGCGTGAATGACCGACTAAGTGAGATTCAGAAGAAGAACACTCAATGGGTGGATCGGGATGGTGATGGTATGCAGGATCCAGCACGCCCTCTCAGAGGCCGGGCTTTGAAAGCACATGTGCTGGATGTAGATGGTGATGGGAGAAATGACATTACACAGCAAAAGTATTCTGGCTCAGATCTGGGTGGATATCAATATGGCAATATTGCGGAAGAATCCGGAATGGAGGATCCAAATTATCGGGATCTGGATGGTGATGGAATGAATGACAATGCAGGGTCCGGACAGGGGCAAGGCAGAAGCTCGGGTCAAGAAATGGATCAATTTATAGACCGCGACGGAGACGGCATGGCGGATGACCGGGGTCTTGGCCGATTCGCCAATCCGGACAGGGGCAAGGGAAAGAGCCGATGAAAAACCGCATCCTGAAATGGACATTTCTTCTTGTCGCTGTAAGTCAGATGTCTCTCTATGCAAAACTGGGTATGAATTTTACAATCTGGGCTCTGGTTGATGGCAATGCTTTTCGTAATTATGAAGCCATTCAAGATCAAGTTGTTCAACCCAATCTTACTTTCTATTATAACCAACCCTTCAAGGATTTTACATTCCAGATCTACTATACGGGAAGCGGTACAGCATTTAAAATGTATCCTCAACGGCGTTTTCTTTTTCAGACCACAGGATTGAAGGGCAGCTACTCCTCCCAAGCGAAATTGTTATCATTCTACTGGGGTGGCGAGGCTGACTTCCGTACCAATGAATTGGCCTATGATTATTATGAATACAATCAGAAATCCGCTTATCTGAATATGAGGGCCGACTGGATGGAATCAGCCGCGACCTTTGGCGGACTGTCCGCCAACTTACGTAAATATGCCTTGCTTCCCCAATTTGATTTTAATGAGGTCTCCGGATTTATCCGACAAAATATTTATCTGCCGACACGCACCACATTGATCGGATCCATCACCATAGGCAGGAAACGGTTTATGGAAACCGTTGAATCAGACGCGACAATCGATGGGATTGTTGAGATTACGGACCCAGAAGATACTCGTGGCGGGAACGGTCGAGGAAACGGGCAAAACGGTAATGGGAAAGGCAATGAACAAGGGCAGACAGTCTCAACAATTCCCGATCCAGTGGCGGAAGTTCAATCCGTCTATGTATCAATGCAGGGTAAATCCGTTACACGGATGCTTTCCTCCATACGGATCGCGCAATCTGTAACAGCCACAACCGGATTGGCAGTCGAAGCGAGCCGCAACCGATCCCTCTCGGGTCAGGGGCGTTATCTTAGTTATCAAGATGGAGGATATGAAGAGAATGATCTTCTTTTTGATGATCCCTATAATTATGATTCCGATGGCGTTTCGCTTGAACTGACGCAGATTCTCCCCTTCTCTATACAGTTGAAGGCGGGATGGCAAGGACAGGATAAACGGTACTATTATCCTGCGTTTGATATGGAAGGCAATTCCATTGATGAAGAAAATCGATCTGATCAGAAACAATCCATCTGGATACAACTCTCACGCGCATTCCCGGCGATTTTCAAGCTTCAATCTTCACGTGTCCTCTTTTCCTACACGGGATACCGGAATCAATCCAACGATCCATTTTATACCTATTCAGGGTATATCACGATGCTTGGATGGCAAATTCAGATATAATCTAAATATCCATTGCATTTTTCTTTTCAATCCCATACACTCTTGTATGAAATGATATTTTAAGTATTTTCTATAAAGGAAGAACCCCCGGCTCCGTCTTCTGGAACCGAGGGTTGGAGGGAGAAAAGAAGATTATAACTTGTTAGAACATTTAATAACGATCCATAAATAAAAAAGGTTTCATTATATTAATAAAATAAATTCTGTACCGAATCGAAATGGAGTGTAATGATTGATTTTATTGCCTAACTCATTGGATGAAATAAAATCACAAATACAACACAACAAATTTCAAAAAAAGCAAATTTTAAAATCAATGATCAAACATAGAATTTTAATCCCGAATAACTTTAAATGGCGCTTGGAATTTTAACATATAAATTATTTGTAATTTTACTATCTCACTCAAATCATCACAGAGCCTATTGATTATTTTTAAGAAGTAGATCTGATTTATTTGAGTGCTCTGCGATGTGGATATTTACCTAAAAATTACTTGAAAAATTCAATGAAAATCAGTATGTTGTTTCACTTTATACATGACACTCGTTAATCCCTTTTGGTTTAAATCTGGTTTCCCAGGGATGTGTCAAACACGGGCCTGAATTCCACAGAGAATAAATCGGATTTTTAACATGGGCTTAGGCATCAAAGAATCTCATTTTCGCAAAGGATTGATTCTCTTTGTGTTGCTTTCTGTGAGCGTCATGATTGGTATCATGTTTTGGACCACGGAAACTGATACCTGGGAGCAACTGAAAAAGTTTCAACTGATTTATATTCCACTGCTTTTTGCGCTCAGTATTCTGCGCTGGTATTTTGACGGTCTCTTTTTTGTAACTTTGGCCAGGCATGGTCACAAGTCACCACTTTCCATAAACCGAGCTGTGGTTATTCGTCTTGAAGGTACTGTTCTCGCTGCAGTGCTTCCAATCTTGGTCGGCACCTTTTCAATGCATGCCTACCTTCTTCATAAAGAGAAACTAAAAATCAGTGAGAGCATGGCGATCACTGTATTGCGGTCCATCATTCCGGTTTTTCTATTTCTGTTAAATATTCCCATTTTAATTTTCCTGAAAGAAGATGCTGAAAGTTCACGATTTTTTACTCAATTAATCAAAGTGCTTTCTCTACCCATTGCAGTCATCCTTGTATTCTTTGTAATCACACTCTTTTATCCCAATCAGATTAAAAGGCTCGCAACAGCCATTGTGCGTTGGCTCGGCCGGATGAAATTCAAGCACAGTGAAGAACGGATCATGGCCCTTGAACAGAGGCTGTTTCATGAGATTGATCAGTTCAGTCGAATATTCTGGACGTATCTTAGAGAAAAAAAGTGGGTTCTATTTCAGGCAACCCTTTGTATTTTAATGGCATTTCTGGTCGATTACTTAATCGCACTTGCTATTTTATGGGGTTTTGATTATCACCCATCAGTAGTTAGAGCCATCGCGATACAGTTTTTAATGCGCCCGATCATATATTTCGCGCTCACTCCCGGTGGTGCCGGGATTTGGGAAATCACCTACTTGGGTTTCTTTTCCCTTTTTATACCGCATTCACTAACAGGTATGGCGGTACTTATCTGGCGACTACTTTTGACCTACCTGCCCATTGTAATTGGTACATTTTTTATGATCCATGAATTCGGAAAAGATCACAAGTTAAAAGATTTCATAGTTGAGAATCGGGATGAGGATGAAGATGAAGATGAAGATGAAGCGAATTTGGATAATAACGTTTCAAATCCATAAGAACCTCATTACTGTTACTATTCTTATTTCTGGTTTTGGAGTCTGATTTGAAAGAGATTGTTGAAGAAATTCTTCAAGCTGAGAAAGAAGCACGTCATCGTGTGGAATCGGCCAGAGAGAAAGCAAAAGAGAATCGTCTGAAAGCCGAAGAAAATGCCAAAGAGAGTCGGCTAAAAGCTCGCGATGAGGCGACTGAACAGGCGCGTCAAATGCTGATAAAAGCTGAACAGCAGGCAACTCAGGAAAGAGAAAGTCGTCTTGCGGCTGCAACGGAAGATCCGACGCAGAAAGAAGCCTCCAATCGTACGACAATTGAGGAAGCGACCAATCAAATATTTCAACGATTGATTGGTAAGGATCGGATGTAAATTGAGCCTTGTTCGAACATACGGATTTCTGAATGCAAAAATCCGTGCTATGCGATCCACCCTGCTTTTGTCCAGTCAGTATAAAGTGCTGAGCAACGCAAAAGATTATCGTGACCTGCTTCAGCAGCTTTCCCAATACGGATACACCGCTCTTGTGGATGACGTCGGTTATCATGATCCGGATCGATTGGAGCTTGCATTGCAGGCCGAGGAATTGCGTCGTTTGAAGCAGATTCAAAAAAAATCAAACAGGTCTGTTCAGAACATCCTAAACAAAATTCTTGAACGGTATGAAGCCGAACGGTTAAAATGGATGCTGCGTTTATGGTTTCAAAAACGGGGAGAGCCGAATTCATTCCCTTTAATTCCGATCTTATACCCGATACCTATTAATGAAATTATGAATGCCCCCATACTGGATGATGTGTTTCAATTGCTCGACAAACATCCTTTTTATAACGCATTGATTGAAGCCCGGTCAGAGTTCGAAGCCAAACAGACGCTTTTCCCGTTTGAACTGGCGATTGATCGTGAGCAGATTAAACGATTTATTGAGAGTGTAAAACGGTTGAACCGTCGTGACCAGCGGATCTGTAATGAGTTGTTGGGGATCGAGATTGATCTCAGAAACTTAAGCTGGATTGAGCGATTCAGGAAATATTATCAGTTGAGTGCCGCTGAAATTCTAACACGGCTTTTACCGGGTGGACATCGATTGGGCCCCAGTCAGCTTCGGCAGGTCGTCTCGGACGGGAATCCCAGTTCCATATTCACATCATGGGAGAAGGACATTCCCATCCCCATACAGGGTGCACAAGAAAGCAAATTCATGCTTCAGAATGTGGAGTTGTTTCTTACCCATGTTCTGTTGCGCAGGGCCCGCCGGGCGTTTATGGAATTTCCCTTTTCCATCGGTGCAATCATGGGATATAGCACGCTGCTCCGAATTGAGATGATGAATATTCGCATGTTGATACAGGCCAAGGAATACAAACTCAGTGCGGATGAAGTTGAATCCCGCCTGGTTTATTAGGATAAATCATGTTCACACCTGAAAAAATGGATCACATTCAAGTACTGTTCTCAGATCGCGATATACAGAATGTGGTCGATACAGCTGTACGGCTCGGATCTTTACAGGTCGTGGATTCTGCGGAAATGGAATCGTGGGCAGAGACACTTCAAAAAGGCGGAACCGGGCAGGAATCTGAATCCCTTCGGCTTCGGCGCGATTCCGTTGAAACGCTCATGAAACAGCTCTCCCTGAATGATCCATCACAACCAAAACAAACCGAAACCAGATCAATAGAATCCATAGATGCACA
The DNA here is from genome assembly GCA_013202295.1 of Candidatus Zhuqueibacterota bacterium. Lineage (GTDB taxonomy): Bacteria > Zhuqueibacterota > QNDG01 > QNDG01 > JABMRT01 > JABMRT01. Next base: position 16,592 of record JABMRT010000075.1, on the reverse strand, counting down.
ATTACAAACCATTCACGATGAGACCCATGATGAGATGAAAGAGCGCGATCACATTGAGGAAGAAGCGGAACGGCTGCGGGAGATGAAACGTCATATCTCCGGCCTGCCCACACTTGATCTATCCCTTGAGCATCGCGACACCTATTCTTATCTGACTGTTGAGACGGGACGGATTCCCTCTGAAAATATGGAAATCCTAAATAAGCAGTTAACTGGAATGTTGCACGTTCTTGTGCCATTGGGCAGTTTCGGGCAGTTGACCAACATCCTTGCCATGACATTGAGACGGGATAAATCCCATCTGCAATCCGCACTTTCCGAAGCTGGATTTCAGCCCCTTGATTTCGGCCAGAAAGATCAGCCCGTATCGCATGATGTAATTCAAAATGTGGATGAACAGATCCAGCAGCTGGATGGACGTCTCGAGAAAATCCGTGTTCAGCTGGTAAAATTGGCAGATAAACATGGATCGTTTCTGGGGCAGGCTCTGTATGATGTGCGACGGGCGATTCTAAAAGAACGTATTTTAAAATACTTCAGAAAAACCGAACATACTTTTCTGCTTTCAGGCTGGCTGCCGAGCACACATCGGGAAACGTTCATTTCTGAAATCCAGCGCGCGACCCAAAATCGATGTGTCATTGAAACACTGGCTGCCAGTGAAGTTGAATCCGTTAAAAACGGCAAAGTAGATGTCCCAGTCCAATTGAACAATCCTAAACTGATCAAACCCTTTGAATTACTCACATCGGCTTACGGAGTTCCGGCCTATCGCACCATTGATCCCACACCCATTTTAGGGATCAGCTTTCTCGTCATTTTCGGAATGATGTTTGGCGATGTGGGCCATGGATTGGTTCTCGCGCTCACTGGACTTTTCTTTTTACTTAAAGGGAAGGCGGAATTCAGTCAACATGTGGGATTGCTGATGATCTATGTGGGCGGTTCGAGCATGGTCTTCGGATTTTTGTTTGGCAGTCTGTTCGGTTTTGAACATTTGAGCTGGCTTCCACCGCTTTGGATTCGCCCCATGGAATCCATCCCGGAATTATTTAAGGTCTGTATCTATCTCGGCATATCGATGATTTTTATTTCCATCCTGATTAATGTAATCAATGCCATCCGACTGAAGCAGTTCTGGGATGTCATTTTTGACAAAGCAGGACTGCTGGCAGCGCTGCTTTACTGGACAGGCATTCTGTTGGCCAGCCGGATTGTATCCAGTTCTCCGAGTGCCAGGGCGCAATTACCGGTGATTGTCCCAATACTTCTGATTACGGCTCTGGTTCTACTTTTTCTCCGTGAACCAATCATTCATCTTTTTCAGGGAAAGAAGAAACTCTATCCGGAAGGCATGCTCACTGGTGTGATCAGCGGGATTATTGAGTTAATGGAGATTGTACTTGGATTCTTAGCCAACACCGTATCCTTTATTCGTGTGGCCGCGTTCGGACTGGTGCATGCCGGATTGGCCATGGCGATATTTTCCCTGTCCGATTCTGTGGGGGGTGTGGGATCCGTCGTGATCATCATTTTTGGAAATATTTTTATTCTTTTACTTGAAGGGCTGGTTGTGTCGATACAGTCTGTGCGGCTCGAGTTTTACGAGTTTTTCAGCCGCTTCTTCAGAGAAGGTAAAGTGAAGTATAAACCGCTACACACAGAACTGAAGAATATCTGATTCTGGTTTCTGATTGCAATATTGATAAAGGCAAACCATTGTTTAAGGAGGAAAAAAATCAATGACACCCACTCAGAGAAGTTTTAAACGAAAACTCATCGGTGCATGGGCGTTGTCGCTCTTTCTGATGTTTGTGGTTTTTGGTTTTGGAGCAGTCAAGATTTTTGCTCAGGATGCCCTGCCTGATACCGAACAAACTGCGCATGCAAATGCAGGAAAACATACGGATCCCGATATTGTGAAATTTGCGTTTCTGGCTGCAGCGATTGCAGTGGGTGTCGGTGCGATCGGTGGCGGTGCGGCTGTGGGTTATGTGGGCGCAGCGGCAATGGGCGCGATCGGTGAAAAACCAGAGCTGGCCATTCGGGCATTGCTTTTTGTGGGATTGGCTGAAGGTATCGCTATTTACGGATTGATCATCGCCATCATGATTCTCGGGAAGGTTTAACCTTTGGGATTGAAGTTTTACACCATCGGTGACAGGGAGACAGTGCTTGGATTCAGTCTGGCCGGTGTGCCGGGACAGGTTGTGAGTACTCCCGAGGAGGCGGTCGAGGCATTGGATGCCGCTTTCAAAACAGAGGGTTTGGGGATTATCATTATTTCTGAACGCGTCGCTCATGATATTCGGGAGCATGTCAATCAGTATCTATATAACACCTCCTTTCCACTGATTATCGAGATTCCTGACCGTGATGGACCGATGGAAGGACGCGGAACTGTTCGAGATCAGATCCGGGCAGCTGTAGGCGTTCGTTTTTAAAAGGATTGATATGGAAGCTGTACAATCATCTGAAGTGCTGCGTCAAGAGGTTGAGAAACAATCACAAAGTGAAGCCGCAGAGATTTTGAAACAGACTGAAAAAGAAGCGCAGACACTGATCAAGCAAGCAGAAGCGGAAGTGGTTAAAATCCGAACTGAAATTATGGCCAAAGCTGAAAAGCAGGCCGAGCAGATTCGAAAGCGGATTTTATCAGGTGTGCATCTTGAGATTAAAAAGATGCAGCTTCGAAATCGCGAAACCCTGCTGGACGAGATCCTACTGCATGTGCGCGAAAAACTCGATGCATTCCGATCCAAACCGGAGTATAAATCGGTTCTTGTTCAATTTATCCTCGAAGGGATGAATGCGATTGAGAGCGATGAAGTGATCCTCGTTTGCGGATCCAAAGAGGCAGAGCTTCTGGATGACATGACGGTAAAAGAAATTCTCAGTCAAATGGAGAAAGAGACCGGCCGAACGATCCATGCACAAATTGAAAAAGCCAATGAGCAGGATGGCGGTGTGCTCATCCTTTCTGCGGACCGGCGTATTCGCTTCGATAATCGATTTTCCGCCCGGCTGCGAAGGATGGATCAGGCGATTCGTCTTGAGGCCATGCAGACTGTTTTTGGGGTCAGCTCGTGATTATGTTTGAACAGATCCAACTATTTGCTATATGATGAACCAAGGAGATTTACTTGTATGATGTAATCGGACATGTGAGCCGGGTATTGGGTCCGGTCGTGCATGCCAGCGGTGTGAAGAGGGCCAAGATGCTTGAACTGGTTGAGGTGGGTGAAGACCGCCTTATCGGTGAGATTGTCCGGCTGGATGGAGATGCGGTGACCATCCAAGTTTATGAAGATACAACCGGACTGGCGCCTGGCTCCGCAGTTTACGGTTCGGGCATGCCCCTTTCCGTAGAATTGGGACCCGGATTGATCGGCTCGATTTATGACGGCGTACAGCGTCCGCTTGAAGCGATCAAAGCGCAGGCCGGTGTGTTTATCCCGCGTGGTATGCGGGCGGCCCCGTTGAATCGTGAACGCAAATGGCTATTCACACCATCCGTTCAAAAAGGGGATAAGGTTCAACCTGGACAGGTTTTAGGCACGGTACAGGAAACGGAACGCATCCTGCATAAAGTGCTTGTTCCCCCCATGGTCTCCGGAAAAATTAAAAGTATTCAATCCGAGAGCGAATATACAATCCAGGATACGATCTGCATTCTGGAATCCGAGAATGATGAGATCCCTCTGACGCTGCTTCAGCGCTGGCCAGTCCGGCGACCGCGGCCGATTCAGGAGCGGCTGGCCTCCAACATTCCTTTGATCACCGGACAGCGGGTGATTGATACCCTGTTTCCCGTGGCCAAGGGCGGTACAGTGGCTGTGCCCGGTGGATTTGGCACAGGTAAAACCATGGTGCAGCATCAGATTGCCAAATGGTCCGACGCGGATGTGGTGGTATATATCGGTTGTGGTGAGCGTGGCAATGAGATGACCAACGTGCTGAATGAATTTCCCAAGCTGGTTGATCCCCGAACCGGGCGGCCGCTCATGGAGCGCACCGTGATGATCGCCAATACATCGAATATGCCAGTGGCCGCGCGTGAGGCTTCCATATACACTGGAATCACAATTGCTGAATATTACCGCGATCAGGGCTATCATGTGGCCATCATGGCAGATTCCACATCCCGTTGGGCCGAGGCGCTTCGGGAGCTATCCGGCCGCATGGAGGAGATGCCCGCTGAAGAAGGATTTCCAGCTTATCTCCCAACCCTATTGGCAGAGTTCTATGAGCGCGCGGGCATGGTGAATACTCTGAACGGTGAGCAGGGATCCATCACTATTATCGGAGCAGTCTCCCCGCCAGGCGGTGATTTCTCCGAACCCGTGACCCAGCACACCAAGCGTTTCATTCGTGCGTTCTGGGCACTTGATCGTGATTTGGCAAACGCGCGTCATTATCCGGCCATCTCATGGCTTGACTCCTATTCCGAATATATCGATGATGTGTCAGGATGGTGGCAGGAGCAGGGTGATCATAACTGGGCCGAGCTGCGAAGTGTGATGATGGACCTTTTACAGAAAGAGGAGCGTTTACAGCAAGTGGTTAAACTGGTCGGCGCGGATGTTCTGCCTGATACGCAGCGGTTGATCCTTGAAGTCTGTACGATGTTCAAGAATACATTCCTGCAACAATCCGCATTTGATAAAATTGACACCTATTCCACCGTGGAAAAACAGGTGAAGATGTTGAAAATAATTGTGACTTTTTATCAGATGGGATTGGCTGCGATTCAGCAGGGGGCCACCCTGATCAAAGTACGTCGTTTGAAAGTGGTGCATGATATTATCCGGATGAAGTTCAGCATTGCCAATGATGAAAGTGATAAACTCGATGCGCTTCAGGATCGACTTGAGCGTGAGATGAAGAGATTGGGAGACATTTATGCCAGTTTCGCATGATGCCTTAACCGTCCGTGAATATCAGGGCATCCAGCAGGTCGTGGGTCCGCTGATCTTTGTGGATAAAATTCACAATGTCGGATACAATGAGCTGGTCGAAATTCGCTGCCCGGATGGGGAAGAGCGCCTCGGCGTCGTGCTTGAATCCAAAGAAGGCGCGGCGGTGATTCAGGTCTTCGAAGGGACAACCAATCTCTCACTTTCTGAAACATCCGTGCGTTTTCGCGGTGAACCTCTCAAGTTGCCTGTTACCCGGGATATGCTGGGCCGCGTGTTTGACGGTCTTGGCCGTCCAACCGATGGTGGACCGAATCCGATCTCTGATAAACGCCGGGATGTGAACGGGCAGCCAGTGAATCCCACAGCGCGGCTTTATCCCACCAAATTCATTCAAACCGGGATTTCCGCGATCGACGGAATGAACACACTGGTGCGCGGCCAAAAACTCCCCGTATTTTCCGGGTCCGGATTGCCCCATAATAAAGTGGCGGCGCAGATCGTGCGTCAGGCCAAGATCGTGGATGAGGATGTTTCATTCGCCATCGTATTTGCGGCCATGGGGGTCAAGCATGATGTGGCCCGATATTTTGTCCGTAACTTCGAAGAGACCGGTGTGCTTGAAAATGTAGTGATGTTCCTCTCTTTAGCAGACGCGCCCTCCGTGGAGCGTCTCATTACTCCCAGAACCGCGTTGACCATGGCCGAATATCTTGCCTTTGAAGAGAACATGCACGTTCTGGTCATCCTCACAGATATGACGAATTATTGTGAAGCGCTTAGAGAAATTTCCACGATCCGGGGTGAGATTCCTTCGAGAAAAGGATATCCGGGATATCTCTATTCAGATCTTGCATCCCTCTATGAACGTGCGGGTATGGTTGAAGGCTCCACCGGATCAATCACACAAGTGCCGATTCTGACAATGCCGAATGATGACATCTCTCATCCTGTCCCTGATCTGACCGGATATATCACGGAAGGACAAATTGTGCTGGAGCGTGAACTTTCGCAACGCGGTGTGTATCCTCCCATCGCAGGATTACCTTCGCTTTCTCGTCTGATGAAAGACGGTATCGGGCCGGGCATGACACGTGAAGATCACGCACACATTGCCAGTCAGCTTTTTGCAGCCTATGCCAAAGTGAAAGATGTACGCGCCCTCGCTTCCGTGATCGGTGAGGAAGAATTGACCCCGCTCGATCATACATATCTGAAATTCGGAGAGGCCTTTGAAAAGGATTTTCTCTCTCAAAACGAAACAGAAGACCGCTCTATAGAACAGACACTCGATCTGGGTTGGAAGGTCATTTCTCTGCTGCCAAAGGAAGAACTTGCACGAGTTACTGATGAAGAGATCGGAAAATTTTATGGCCAATAAATATAATCACATCCTCTTTCTCCTGATGATTTCGATGGCTCTATGGATCGTCGTTGTCCCCCAAAAAGCATCCTGTCGAAATTTGTCAACGCGTCAGTCGCAGAATCCCGATACGCGTACAACCATTTATCCCATTAACACAGAAGCGCCAAGTGTGCCGGGTCGTATTATCATCAAGCGGCGAGAATCCTCCTTACGTACAAAGGGCGCAGTCGATCTGAACTCCTTTATGGATGTTTTGGGAGTGACAGGAAAACGCCCCGCATTTCCGTGGCATCAACGGCTGCAATCCCCCTTATCGAATATTTACGAGATTACTATTTCAGCCGATCAGAATCCGGCATCCATAGCTCAGGCAGTGATGCAGCACCCGGATGTCATATGGGCCGAGCCGATCTATCTCCATAAAATTGCCCAAGATCCCAATGATCCCCATTACTCTGAGCAGTGGTACTTGTCCAAAATCCAAATGGATCTGGCCTGGGAAGCGGCCGCTTATGAAACAACCGATCCGGATTCGGCAGTGCTGATCGGTATTGTGGACACGGGCGTGAATATCTATCATCCCGATCTTGAGGATAACATCTGGACCAATCCGGGTGAAATCCCAAACAATGGACTGGATGATGACGGCAATGGTTATGTGGATGATGTGAATGGTTGGGATTTCGGGGATAACGACAATGATCCCACTCCGGGTGGGTCGTCACCTGACCGCTGGCATGGTACGGGCATGGCAGGCGTGGCAGCCGCGGTCACTGACAATCAGGAGGGTATTGCGTCGCCGTCGCTCAATGTTAAAATTCTCCCAGTGAAAGTGAGTGAAGATTCCGATTATGATCAGGGCTTGCTGGGCTATCCGGGAATTGTGTATGCGGTAGATATGGGCGCGGATATCGTTAATATGAGTTTTGGGAGTTATGTGGCGAGCAATGCCGAGCGCGAAGTGGTAGCATACGCGCTTGAAAAAGGAGTGTTTCTGGTGGCTGCTGCGGGCAATGAAGACACAGAGGATGTTCATTACCCCAGTGGATACAACGGAGTGCTCTCCATAGGTGCCACCGACAGTCAGGATCTTCGTGCCAGTTTCTCCGATTACGGTCCCACCGTGGATATGTGCGCACCCGGTGTCAGTATATTAACCACATGGCTAAATACAGCATATGAGAGTCTTCAAGGGACATCACTATCTACACCTCTTGTAGCGGGAGTGGGCGCGTTTTTGATGAATAACAATCCGGATTGGACCGGCTTGCAGGTGCGCGAACAAATTCGTGTGACCGCTGATCCGATAGACGATGAGAATCCTGAATTCGCTGATCAATTGGGCAGCGGGCGCTTGAACGCGTATCGCGCCTATACTGAGCGCGGTCCTGCGATCCGAATTTCCAATATACAATTCGAAGAAGAAACTGGCAATATCAATGGTATTCCCGAACCAGATGAGCAGATGCGCGTGACCTTTGATGTGACGAATTATTTGGAACCGGTTTCCAATATTGAAATACAACTGACCACTACCGATTCCGCCGGGCAATTTGATGACACTTTCATTCAAATCGATTATCTGGGTACAATGGAGATTTGGCGTAACACAGCGCAGCCTGCACAATTGGTAATTTCTCCCTCCATCGAGCGGGGAACCGTGATCAATGTGACGGTTCAGATTATCGGGGATAACGGTTATACGGACCGGGATCATTTTAGCTTCCAGATAGCACCCCCGTTTATCAATGTGAAAAGCACGAATGTAGAAATGACAACTTCCGGGTCCGGACGTTTCGGATTTGTCGATTATCCCTATAATCAGCTTGGGGACGGGTTTGTTCTGAAAGATTGGGGTAACCTGTTATTTGAAGGCGCATTCATGGCCGCAACCGGGCCTGAATCTGTATCAGATGTGGCGCGGAATGAGGGTGAGGTCGAGCAAAATAACGATTTTGCGTCTGTGCCAGGAGGCGATGTGACGCTTTACATGCCAGGGCGCTATGGCGATGAAGAAGCTGTGGCCGTTTTCTCAGATGAGGCTGCATCCTCCAAAATTGGCCTCCAGGTTGAGCAGCGGGTGATGTCTTTCGAAACCGAGGGTGCCGAGAATCTGTTGATGGCTGTTTATGCCTTATCCACAACTGGCGATGCTCCAATTTGTGATGTATATGCCGGCTTGTTTGCGGATTGGGACGTCGGGGATGATCCGGCTGATAATGAAGGGGGCTATGTTTCTGATCTCAGCCTGGGATATGTATTTGATCCGGACAGCTCCATTTATGCTGGAATGCAGGTGGTCAGTCAGGGTGGTGCCCGCGCGCATCAACTGATACGCAATGAGGATGTGATCTATGAAGGTTACTCGGATGAGGAGAAATGGTTGCATCTTTCAGAAGGTGTCAGCACAACAACCGGATCGATTCCTTCTGATTATTCCGATGTGATCGGTAGCGGGCCGTTTATAATATTCCCCGGCGATACAGTACGACTAGGTATCGCGCTGCATGGCGCGACCGGTTTGAGTGCATTGCGATCCAGTGCGGAAACCGCGATTGACATCTGGCAATCTCTGTTCCCGGATGAACCGGAATATGATTTCACAAGGAATTTTGTATTACATCATAACTTTCCGAATCCATTCACTGATCATACTACGATTCAGTATGACATCCCCATCTGTGGTCAAGTGCGTCTGACGATTTACGACATAATCGGACGCCAGGTGACCCGTCTTGTGGATCGCTGGGAAGTGGCCGGTTTCAGCTCCGCTATCTGGGATGGACGCGGGCCGAATGGTACCGTGGCTGATGGCGTGTACATTTACAAACTAGAAATCGCGGATCAGATGAAATCCGGAAAAATAATATTTATTCATTGAACGAGACACAGGATATATTCTGGTCACGCTTAATAATTACATTATAAGGATGCACAAATGATTAGCGATGTCATTATCACCAATATCATCGCAAGCGGTTTACTCGTACTGCTGGTCTATCTGTTAGATCTGAATGAGAAAGAACCCCCCTGGACGCTTGTAAAGATTTATGTGCTTTCAATATTATTCACGTTTCTGTTCGGCAAATTAAAATCCATTCTGTTCAGCCACTATGGATGGGAATTTCCCGAACTGATCAACCATTATCTCATTGCCGGGTTTGCCGAGGAACTGCTCAAATTTATTGTGGTGATACTTTTTGTATGGCGGCTGAAATCCTTTAATGAAGAGATTGACGGCGTGGTCTATTATCTGGTGGTTGCGGCAGGATTTACGGTACTTGAGAATGTGGGCTACTCTTTCCGGTTTGTGATTGATCCCTATCTTTATGGTCTTGAAACCGGTGAAATGATGCCTTATCAGGATGCGCTTCAGCGGATTGTCATGCTGCGCATGTTCTCCGGTCATATTTTTATAAATGTTACAACCGGGGTATTTCTGGGATTTGCCAGACAGCGCCACCGCTCCTGGCTGCTGATTCCGGGATTCATCACAGCAGTTCTTATTCATGGCACCTGGAACCTTGCTGCTGTGAACGGTTTTCTCGGATGGTTTGCGCTGGGAATCCTCGTTCTTAATATCTCGGTGTTCATGTGGACGATTCGGAAATCCTTTTACTATAAGGTAATGCTCAGGCTTAAAAACAGATTACGCTCTCTTATCCGTGAGGCCAAAGCGCAGCAAATCAATCCGGATACGATTGTTTTACTGGAAGGCATCGGACGCAATCTTTCCTGCCTTCGCCGTTTTGAAGGAACCAAACTGAAACAAACCATTCGCGAAATGATCGTGTCGTTGCCCCGGCGCATTCAATCCGAAAATGAAGAGGACGAGCAGAAATTGATTGAAAAGATCGTCCATGCAAATGGTTTGATCGGTGTTGAGTGCGCCAAGGACCGGAGGATATTTTTCGTATCCATGTTTGTGCGTTTCGCGGTGCCAGGATTTCTGATCCTGATTATTTTAATGAATTTCATGTAGGCGAGATTCAATCCAATGGCTCGTTATAAAGTGGTTCCGACAAAAACCAATCTGGCCCGTCTCAAACGGGATATGAACTTCGCTCAAGAGGGATATGATCTGCTGGAACAAAAGCGGCAGATTTTGATAGTTGAGCTAATGGGATTAATTGATCGTACGGCAGACGCGCAGGAAAAATCGGAGAAGAGTCTGGCCGAAGCCTTCCACGCTTTACAGCAGGCAGTTCTCAGCATGGGCAGAACATCGGTGACGGATCTGGCAAAGGGCATTCATATAGATTCGGATATTACCATTAATTTTCGTCGGATTATGGGAGTGAATATCCCAAAGGTTGAGGTGGAAGTACGCGATTACGCGCCATATTTCAGTTTGAGTAACACATCATTCTGGATTGATGAGACGATCGTTCATTTTAAGACCTTGTTAAACGAGATTGGAAGACTCGCTGAAATGCGTATCTCACTCATGCGACTGGCTCAGGAGGTGCAGAAAACCATGCGTCGTGTGAATGCCCTGGATAAGATCGCAATCCCGGATTTTAAGGAATCAGTTAAATATATTGAGGACACGCTTGAAGAGAGTGAGCGTGAAATGTTCGCGATGCAGAAAGTGATTAAAGAGCGATTGCAGAAAACAACGAGGTGATTTTATGAATCCAGAGGGCCCCATACAAAAGATTCTCCTCTATGTCGATGGTTCGGAGGAATGTATCACTGCCGCTCAATATGGTGTTGCGCTTGCCAAAGAAACAGGCGCGGAACTTAAAGCCGTATATGTGGTAAACATCAGCTTGCTGGAGGAGCTGGTCAAGGCGCGTATTTTTATTAAAATCGAAGAGATGGATTATCAGCAGGATCTCGAACAGGACGGCAAGCGTTATTTGCATTATATTTCAGAAATGGCCGGATCCAAGGGTGTGTCTATTGAGACGGAGCTGGTCAAGGGAGTTGTAAATAAAGAGGTTGTTAAAAAGATTGAAGAATGGCATATTGATCTGCTCGTGATGGGTGAACTCGAACAGATCCACTCGCGGACAGATACTTATCACGATGAGGCAGAATTGATTTTCAGAAAAGCCAAATGTTCTGTGCTTTTTGTGAAACATGCCGATGCGGTTGAACGTATGTTTGAATCGCTTGAATAGGTTGAATTTAGATTGCAAGCTGGAGGTTTAAGAATGCGTATTTTTGATTTATTAAATGAACAATTAATATCAGTCTCTCTGGATAAGGCAGACAAACAGGGAGTGATTGAGAAATTGGTTGATCTGGCTGTGACTTCGGGAAAACTTACAGATAGAGATGCTGTACTTCAGGCGATTCTTGATCGTGAAAAATTGATGAGCACCGGATTGGAACATGGCGTCGCTGTGCCGCATGCGAAGACGAGTGCGGTCTCCGGACTGGTGTTGGCTCTTGCGATTTCCAGAGAGGGTATTGACTTTCAATCCGCGGATGGCAATCTGTCCCATTTGTTCTTCCTGCTGCTGGCCCCCGTGGCTGCGGCAGCACCGAACATTCAGACGCTTGCCCAGATCGCGCGGTTAACCGGGAATTCGGAATTTTGTGAATCCATAAAGTCTGCGACTTCAGCGCAGGATGCACTTGAGATTATTCGGCGGGCTGAGAAATAGTCCGATATATCAAAAAACATTTCCATTAATGTAAATAAAAAGGGGCGGTGGTTTGCACCGTCCCTTTTTTATATCCGATCATAAGCCTCCGAGACGTTTAAAACCTTCCGGAGGTTAAAACATTATTCATCTGTCAGTCGCGTGGATAAATAAGCAAATGGTCCAACCGTCGCGTCTTTCTCAATCTTCCGGTTTTCAAGTACAGAGAATTCGATGTGGCATCCATCCCCGATTTTTGAATCGGTAATGCGAACCTGAGGGCCGATCTTGCAGCCCTTTCCTATTACCGTATTACCTGTAAGCAGGGTACCCGGATAGATGAGGGTGTCGTTTCCAATACGGACATCCGGTTCAATGGTGACCTGCTGCGGATCAATGAAAGTGACCCCTTTCTCACTCCATCCCTCAATCAGCTGATCACGCAGGATGGTATGCGCTTCACTGAGATGTGCGCGGTTGTTAATTCCCATCAGCACATTGGGATCATTGGATGTGATCGATTCGATCCTCTTGTTTTTAGATGCCAGCATGTGAATGATATCTGTCAGATAATATTCGCCCTGATCATTGTTGGTTTCCAGTTTTTTCAACAGAGGTATCACCGATTCAGCCCGGAAACAATAATGCGATGTGTTCACTTCGATGATTTTTAATTGCTCGGGTGTGGCATCCCTTGCTTCAACGATGCTCGTAATCTTTCCTCGTGTATCGCGAATGATTCGGCCATACGCGCCGGCCGGGTCCATATTGGCGGTAAGCATCGTGGCTTCTGCGCCGGTTTTCTGCTGTTTCCGGATGAGTTTCTTCAGAATATCCGCAGTCAGAAAGGGTGTGTCGCCTGCCAGAACCAGAATGTCCGCTTTCACGTTTTTCAAGAGAGGGGCTGCCATCATCAGTGCATGACCGGTACCGAGCTGTTCCTTTTGCTCTACATACTCAAACTCCGAACCGAGTGTCTCTCTTACCTGATTTGCCTGATGTCCGATCACCAAAATTGTTCTGGAGACGCCAGCCTTCCTGCATGCGTCTAACACATACGATACCATGGGCTGCCCCATGAGTGGATGCAGCACTTTCGGCAAATCGGATTTCATCCGCGTTCCCTTGCCTGCCGCCAAGATGACAGCCATAATGTCGCGTTTTTCCCTCATTGTATTTCCTTAAAATAATACATTAATATGATACAGTTTAATCCAGCATGGTGGTCAGACCGATTCCAACAATGAAAGCCAGTATGATCAGTCCCATATAAAAAAGGATGACTTTGCGTATGGGCGTTTCTCCCTGGGCCCTGCGTATACTCATCCAGCCGCGCCACTTGCATTCGCCGCATCGATAAATCCGGATCGCGATTAGTTTTTTAATCCACTTTTCAATCGCATTTTTTGATCGAGATTTATGGAGTGAAAATCCGCTGCATTTTGGACAGGGGGCCGATACACCCATGTGCGCTCCTTTATTTGTTCATGTCAATCTAAAAACGGATCGTATATTTCTTATCCTGTTTTAATTTAAATCTTGTGATGTGAAATCTTCCCCGTTTATGGATTTATAATAGGCCGATTGGCTTTGGAAAAACCAGATCGTCAACTGCCTCAAGGGCATATGAATCGGTCATGCCCGCGATAAAATCGACCACACAGCGTTCAGGTTTGGGATCGTTCTCATACAGATGTACACGCTTTTTCAAGGACAATCCAAAATGCCGATCCACAATAGGTTCTGCGGATGTATAGGCTTTGATATCAAATCCATTGGCAAGAAACCGGTCGATCAGGTGATTATAGAGCCTGGTAAGAAGATTGGTAATGGAATCATCATTTTTCATCAGGCGGTCATTGTGGTATATGTGGGAATAATTGAAATCCTTCAGTTCGCAAATTAATTCAAATTTTTCGTCAGACATGGCAATGACATCCTGATTTACGGATTTCTGCACCACATCCATCACCAGTGTGTCGATGATTTCACCATTCGTTTTACCAAGACTTTTTCGTAATCTATCCGGGATGTCGGATGATGTGATCAGGCCGGCCGCAATCGCGTCTTCAATGTCGCGGCCAAGATAGGCGATTTTATCCGATACACGAACCACACATCCTTCATAGGTCAATGGTGCGTTTTGCCGCTGATCAATTAAGGTCAGATCTTTTTCGATCTCTTCCGGTTTGATGAATTGTTCAAAGTTCTCGCCGCAATGCGACACAATGCCATCCCGTACTGCGTAGGTCAGGTTGAGTCCTTTGCCGTCCCGTGCAAGTTTGTCCACCACACGCAATCCATGCACCTCGTGTATGAATCCGCCAATCGATTGTGAAAGTGCATTCAGTATCTTTTCACCGACGTGGCCAAATGGTGCGTGACCCAGATCATGCCCGAGCGAGATGGCCTGCGCGAGCTCCACATCCAATCCCAGCCCTTTGCAAATTGTGGTTGCAATCGTGGACACGTGAAGTACATGCTCGATACGTGTGCAGATGTGATCATTTTGCGGCGCGAAGAAAACCTGCGTTTTGTGTTTTAATCGCCGAAATGGCGTGGCATGCACAATGGCGGTCTGGTCGCGGAAATAATCGCCACGCAGATCAGGTTTACGGGGCTGTAACCGAGAATGATATAATGAATCAGGATGCGGATTTTCCATACAGTCTGTATTCCATTAAAATTGAATTTTAATATAGAAATTTATCGGAATAAAGTAAAGGGGGAATCCTCCTACGCTAAACAACAGCTTCGGCGGATAAACGGGGAATCCCTAAATAAATGAAGATTCACCTCCGCTAAAGAACAGCTACGGCGAATAAACGGGGAATCCGCCTCCGCAAAAGAACAGCTACAGCGCATAAACGGTTAACGGATCACTGTGAATCGCTGGATCGTCCTCTGTTCCGGTGCATCCAGCACAGCGATGTAGATCCCAGACGGAAGACAGATCGAAACGGCTGTATTTCCCTCGACTTGACGGTTCAGGACAGATTGTCCAAGCACATTATAAACAGACAGTCTCCCGGGATAATCCGATTTGATTTCAAGGAGGTTTCGGTCTGTGTGGAAAATGAGGGGAAAAGCTTGGATGGCAGTGGATTTTTTCTCTACACCTGTCGGAGCTTGAAATTCATAGCAGCCGATGTCCACTTCCGGACCTGACAGGCGGGGATTGCTGTCCAGATCCGTATCGATTAAAGCATGCTCTGATGTGCCGGCGTCAATGGCCGGACTGCCGGATTGAAGCCGGTAATTGCCTTCCGTGCCCCATGCGGGGATTTGGAACAAGGGGTCCGCTGATAAATTGCCCGGGCCGAGCAGCCCGTTTTCCAGATCCTGCGCGGTATACTGCTGTCCGTTGGCTTCCACCTGCACGGTTTCATTCTCCCGGTGAATCAGACAATGATCCAAATTTAAAGTTACAGACGGTCCGAAATACGCCGAGCCGCTGCCGCCCGCGATGATTGTGTTTTGCATGTGGATGGTAATGGGTGCAGAGGAGTCGTACTGGCTGTAGAGAATGTACCCATGTTTGCGTGGATCCTGATGAATCGTGGTGTTTACGATGTTGAATGTCGCGCCTGGATCATCCACATTGTCAATGACGAGCGCGGCCCAGGGTGAATCGGTTGGATCACCGTCTCCGGTTCCATAGATCAGTGAGTTGGATACGGAAGATCCATCGCCCCAGAGCTTGACGCCGTCGCAGTGATTGTTCGCCACAATGCAATTCCGAATGGTCGTATTTTTTATTTTCGAATCCAGCCCATCGCCCCGGTTGTGCTCCGCGCGGCAGCTCAAAATGTCAAGCGGGCCGTCCGAAGGTTCGAGGCCCAGCCCATCCGGCCGATCATAAGGACCGACACCGGGTGCGATTACACCTTGATAATAATGTCCACTATAAGAAAGATTGCATCCGGAGATGGTCGCATCTCTCCATCCACCAGCAGTGCCTTCCGGGCCGCCGATGGCGCCGAACCCGCAATACTGGATATTGCAGTCTTCCACAATCAAATCCTGAACATCCTGAAAATCGATTCCGAATTCATCCATGTGATGTATATAAAGATTCTGCAGGACGATCCCCTCACAGTATCCTGATGCGGAAATTCCCTCGCGAAAATATGCGCCGTTATCCGAGGTGATCTCCAAATTTGCGATTATGAGATTGCTTTTGTCTGATAATTCGATGGCTGAGAAGAGATTGTCCCGTCCCGCAAGTACGGGGCGGTTTCCTGTTTCGCCTTGAATCACAGTCCATTGATCCGTGGTGCCGGATGGAGGTGTGATCATGTCATCCCAGAATACCGATAGGGTGTATGTTCCACCCAGGATAATCAGAGTGTCGCCTCCGGACATTTGTTTCGAGCCGTATCCGGGTGAGGCCCAGGGCTGTGAAAATGAGCCGACATGGGTGTCATCCCCGCTTGTAGATACGTAATATGTCGCAGGGAAGAGCGGTCCGATCAGTCCTATATATATAAGGAAAAAGAAAGGTAATGATTTCATTGCAGACCTCCACTTGGATAAGGTGGATCATGGTGAATATACTAATTTATTGTAATGCATCGAGAAATTAAATACAACAGATAAATCATATGAAATCGCCTACATTTCGCTTGACTCAGGGTTATATCTTTGTTATATTTTAGCTCGCAATTTTCAAGGATGGCGCTTTAGCTCAGTTGGTAGAGCAACGGACTGAAAATC
>JABMRT010000074.1 GCA_013202295.1 Candidatus Zhuqueibacterota bacterium | reverse complement strand
ATTAAGAGTCAATTGCTCTGCCAATTGAGCTATGGGCGCTTTCTTTTTGAATATCCTTTAATCTATCCGCCTAAGGCGGATTGCTCTGCCAATTGAGCTATGGGCGCTTTCTTATTGAATATCCTTTAATCTATCCGCCTAAGGCGGATTGCTCTGCCAATTGAGCTATGGGCGCATATATTTAAAAATCAGAGCTTAATATACAATAAAAAGAGAGGCTTGTCAAGATAATTAAAGCGTGAATTTGGATTAATTGGAACTAAGAACTGAGGAAATCACAGTTTTAATTTTTGCGAAAGAAAACGGCTTATACAAAATATCGCTAAACTCGGCTTCATTCGTGGTTAAATGTTTATAAACATCGGCCGCATCGAGACCAGTAATAATGAGTATCTTTTGGTTGGGACGCGTAAGACGCATCTCCTGTGCCAGTTCAAATCCGTCTCGACCTGGCATAAAAATATCTAGGATGATTAGCTCGAACTTGTCTTGAAAGAAAGTCTGGAGTGCTTTATCCCAGGAATTGGCGGTAAAAACCTGAAATCCCATATCAGTAAGAAATCGGTCTAATATTCTCAGAATACTGTCTTCATCATCGATGACAAGTATTTTACCCTTAATATTCATTTAAAATGATCCTTGTGTCAAAACTGGATGTTGTGGCGCAAACCGGATCAATGAACAGCTTAATACTAATTGGTAAAAGAATATATAAAATTGACCTTGAAATTCAAAATGAAAAGAATGACATATTGATAGTTCATAAATAGAACAAATCGATTATCCCATAAACAAATAAAACAATAACTGGCATCACTTCATATCACTTCGCACTATTATGCAATGAAAGCTGATCTTGGATCTCAATTCAAGCGACTCAGCCACTCAAAATCATGAATTTCATTCGTTGCTGTAGAATGGATGAGTATATATTGTCCATACCCTGATTCATCAGCAAAAATAAATTCCACACCCCCCTCAACTTTAAAATATTGCCATACTTCATACGGTCTGCCCCAACTTCCGAAAGTATATCGTTTGATATCATCCGGTTCACCGTATATGATAAGAACACGCCCTCGATCTGTTTTCCATCCCTCTCTATTTGGTGTAGAGAATTGCTGCTTGGTTATATTAATTTTTGTATAATATTCATCCTTGAATTCATTTTGTATTGTCATTTCATTTGTATCCCGTTTTCTCCAGAATTCCTGCATAAACATACGTTTGCCTTGAACGTCAAGTTTTTTATATGCCTTCGTTTCATTCCGGGTCGCAATGTATTTCACATACTCAAAATGCTGATTTAAAGAGGCTTCATCCATACTTAAAAATTCAATATCTTTTCCATAATCTTTGTTTATCTCACTATCTTGCATCTGAACCAGATCTTGTTGTCGATACACATAAAATAATATCCGAGAAGAAACAGAGTCGTTTGACGCATGATCAACCACACCCACATTAAGTGAATAGGCCGCAGTCTTCAATGCCCCCACATGCATATTACCCATCTCAACCAAAGAGGATGCGTTTCTTATCTTCTTCTTGTCAGCCATCTTTCTGACACGTTGGCCTTGATCATTTTGCAGTTCTATGGAAACCGTATAACTTGAATCAATCCCGTCGTTTAGTGGGGATAACCCGTATATCTCAAGATAATAATATAGGATTGGCCCGGCCGATGTGTATACCCGACCAGGATTGGGGAGAATCCGATATCCATTCTTGACAAACTTGCTCTCATCAGTATCTTTTTTGATATAAAGCGCCAGCTGAATATCGCTCATAGATAATTTTGTCTCATCGTCTATCGCAATCTCAACATCCACAATCTTCTCTTTTTGATTCCTATTACTCAAATCGTGGACAAGGGCATGGATTGCATAGTTACCCGGCTTGAGATAAAGACCCTTCACATCCTGTAACGTTTGACCAGATTGAATCGCATCGAGAGAATTGACTTGATCCTGATTCTGCCATGTTTGGGATGAAATTAACGAGTCCGTCTGATAGACATCGATTTGGATCTGGAACTGAGCCTGAAAAGCGCTATCCACGGCTTCGAAGTGTAGTCGATCTCGGGGGATCCCGAAATAGACTTCCAGATAGCCGAATCCTTGCGAACCGTTAAACCGGGCGTAATCCATATAAAAATCAAAATCATTCGCGTGTACCGGTTCAGGCGCATTGAATCCTATCATTTGGATAACAAGCGCAATAATAATCGGGGACAGTCGCTTTATGTCGAACATACAGCCTCCATCGATGGACTTTAACAACAGTGAATCATAAGAATTCGGTCAGAGTCACCTTACATTCTCTTCGTATTATTGTACAACAATTATGGGGTTTTTTCAACATGAAGTTTTTGCAGCGATAGTACATATGAAAAAGCCCCCTTTCCCAATGTCAGATTAGGAAGAGGGCTCTTTCATTGTAACCCAATACAAGAGTAAAGCAAGCAGCTATTTCATCAAAATCATCCGTTGAACCTGACTGTCGTCACCAATCAGTAGTTTATAAACGTAAACACCTGATGAAAAGTCAAAGGCATCGAGATACGCTGTGTGTTTTCCAGCGGACATGCGCCCGTTCACCAGGGTTTGAACTTCGCGACCAGAAACATCGAAAAGCTTCAGCAGCACATCCTGTGTGTTTGCGAGTGAGTAGTCAATCGCGGTTCTGGCATTAAACGGATTGGGATAGTTCTGCGACAGCTGAAATCTCTTGGGATTTTGAAGGGGAATTCTCTCAACACTAGAATAGTCTCCAGCAAAGAGTACCAGTTCATCCAGAATAATTGTACCGTATGCAACGTCGCCTTCAGATGCGCTGATTGAGAATTCGAATTGGAATCCTTTGATGACATCGAGGTCAAGCTGATCATTACCGTCAATCCCATACCAGCCATTGCGATCAAATCCATTGCCATTGGGATCATCCCGTATATCTACCAGAGGCAATGCGACCTTGTTCCAGCCGGGATCATCATCCAAAATATAATGGAATGAATACCAGTACTCCATGTCGCCATAACTGGTTACATGAAAGGATGTATCACTCACATCACCAAGATTGAAACGCACATGAACGGCTCCGGGAATGGAAGATGGGTTATCATTATAATACCAGAACGCGATCGAATCGTAATCGCTCCAGTCATACGCATTGAGAGAATCCCAGTGTGTATGACCCAGGTAGGATCCACCGCCCCAGCTCTGATCATGGGGCGCTCCCCAATCCAGCCACATTGCCGCTTCCCCGTTAAACACCGGATCAGAAACGTAATTGAGATAAATATTGGTCTCTGGCTCATCATACTGATCCGCCTGTCCGCCCCAGTAGGGATCTCCATCAAGATCCTGAACAACAGCCGTATCTCCCGCGGTAGAGAGAAGAATCAGATGATCCAGCAGGATCGAACCCTGAGCCACATCGCCTGCACTGGAATTCAAAAAGAACTCAAATTGATAGCCGCGAATCGCATCAAGATCAAGCTGGTTATTACCTGTAATCCCCTTCCAGCCGGTCAATTCAAATCCATCCGTCAGAGGCAGGGCAACCTTGGTCCAGTCACTCGCGGTGTCAAGGATATCATGTACCGAATACCAATACTCCATATCGCTGTAGATGCCGAGATTGGTGCCTGCCGGATCACTCCAGTCAGCCAGGGCGACGCGAAATTCCACAGCACCCGGCATCGAGGACGGTGTGTCGACATAATACCAGAAAACGAGTGAATCATACGCGGACCAGTCGTAGACATCCCCCAATGGATCAAGGTTGATATGGGTAACGGCTGAACTGCCGCCGCCACTTCCATCGTGGGTCACACCCCAATCCAGCCGCATGGACCCGTCACCTTCGATGGCGAAAATTTCTGTATAGGTGACATAAACATTGGTTTCAGTCATGGGATTCGTCAATCTATCCACCTGCCCCATCCAGAACGGGTCTTCATCCATTGCGTTAAACGTCCACTGGGGTTGCCCAAGCAAGATTGATGCGAAGAATATCACGCATAAACTTAAAATAAATAATTTTACTTTCATTTTCTCATCCCTCTCTTTGATATTCTGGCCAATAAAAAATTCCAACAAATGAGCCGAATCCCCTCCTTTCCCTGTTGAATTGTTATAATTTAGTCCCCTCTATGTTTTTTATAAAACATATCCACATGCTCAATACCATCCTGCATATGGAGTTTCATAACCTCATAAGCACGTTTTCGATACTTTTTATAAAACAATCCAGAATGGCTTCGTGTTTTTCGCTTGCCAGTTTTTGCACGGGCGAATATTCTAACGTAGGCTCAATAAACTTGGTCATGAGCTTGTATATGGGCTCCATGACAATTTGAATGATTGAATTTTTATTATTTTATATTCTGTATGACAAATATACAGTTTGACAAATTATAAGTCAACGGGTATTTCAATGAAAAAAGGCCAGGTTTATAACCTGGCCTTTTTTTTATGGAGTTGTAAACTAACAGACAAAAGATCATGCCTTTTGTATATCTAACGAATTAGTTTTGTTTGGCAAAACTCGATTTTACAGTCACAGATTCCAGTTGACCGAGCTTGCCCGTAAGCGCGCCTATTTCATCCGTAGTGCCATCCACAATCAATGCGATAATTGAAAGTTGCCGCTCACGATAGGGCACACCCAGACGTCCAATAATCAAAGTCCCGTATTCATGTAAGATTTCATTCAATTTTTGATATGCTGTATCCGGTTCGTAAACAATGATGCTGATGATGCCAATCCGTCTCTCTGCCATGCTGTCCATAATCCTCTCACTCAGTTGGAATGAAATAGAAGAGCGTACCCTAAAAAAACACATTTATCCCTGTGATGCAATATAAATATTCAATTTATTGAAAATTACAAGTCTATGCATATTTTATAATGTAACATATTTACCTAAAAATTGACTTTATTTTCTTACTCAGAATATTCTATTTTCTTTATAGATAGCAATCAACTGAGTAATCCATTAGAAATCGGAGGGCCGTACGATGGCGAAAAAACATTTTACACTTTGGATGATCATGAGTCTGATCATTGGACTCACTTCTGTTTTACAATCAGAAAATCTGCTGGTCGGCAGCAATATGGAGGATGAATCTGCCTGGAACATTTCTCATCTGGACAGTGATGATGAGGCGGAATATGAATTCAATGTGGTCGCTGAAGTACCTAAAATGGGCAGTGAAGGCTGTCTTGAAGTCTGGTGCTTTGGCGATCAGTCAAACAACATTCTTTTCTGGCAGGAAGTCACACTCATTGGTGGCGAAACCTATGATGTGGGCGGTGCATTCAGGGATGTGGGTGGCAATCTCTACAATTTCTGGTGCGAGATTCTGCTGCACACCGAAGTGCCGCCGGATACGGCAGGCGCGGATTACGGCGGCGGCACATCCCTGCTCGGAATCAACACCTGGGATGGATGTGGACCGGGAATTGACAGTACATTTCAGGATACATATTGCAAGGGCAATGGGTCTGTATTTACAATGCCTGATAGTGTGGCTGCAGGAGAAGAAGCGACTTTTTATTTCTCCGTCAACGTGGGTGTCTGGACAGGCGGTGAGGCGTTTGAGTACGATGTCGTAATCGATGAGCTTTTTCTTGATGGTGTGGGTGGCGGATCAGCGGTATCTGAAGAACCAGAAGCGATCATACAGGATTTCGAATTGCTGAACAATTATCCGAATCCCTTCAACCCATCAACAGAGATTCAATACGCTTTGGAAACTGAGTCTGATGTAAACATCACTATCTATAACATGACCGGACAACAGGTAACAACCCTGATCAACCAACATCAGACTGCCGGGATGCATTCAAGCCAATGGGATGGTCGCTATAGCAGTGGTGAATTGGCAGGGAATGGAGTGTATCTTTGCCACATGCAGATAGGAAAACACACGCAAACACTGAAGATGATCTTGCAGAAATAATTTCAATAAAAAGGCAGGTTTCAGGATTTTTGCATTACCTTCCCTTTGTCTGGAATCTGCCTTTTATTTTATTGCCAGAAAAATTTATGATCAATCCTTACTTCATTCTGAACACCCGGAATGAATGAGGTTTGATTGACGCTTCAAACGCCTGCTTCCCTGTGGATGCATTGCCCCAACCGCGAATATCCTTTCCATCCGATAATATCTCATTGGCCAGTTTATCATCAAGTGATTCCACCTCATTGCTGACGATGATTCGAATATCGGCCGGTTCATTAAGGAACGACTCCACTATAAAGGTGTTGTTGTCGTAAAGAAACAGACTGATCTTTGACGGGCCCTCGATATACACCGGAAGATTCGACGAAACTGTCTGTCTGATTCTGTTCAGGACAGGCACTGGAAAATTGTATAGATCTGTAAAACTTTCAGGAATGGTGAGAACATAAAGGATACCATTGGCATACCGGGCCGAATGCAGAATCGGCCAGCCATTCGTCTCATCCATGGCTGAAATTTCTTCCCAGGAGTCATTCGTTATGTAAGCGATTTGCGGAATCAACATCTCTGCATCGGCTTCAATCGCTGGGCCCCATCCTGCCTTGAAATCTTTGACAATCGCCTTCCGGTCTGTATAGCGAAGTTCGACAATGTCATTTAAATCAATCTGGATGGCACGGAGCAGTCCAGATGTGATCAGCACATTGTTGCTATCCATGAGCGACTGCTTTATTTTATCCACGATACGGGGATCGAATTTCGCGGATTCCGTAAGCACCACCATCTTTTCATCAGTCGGATATTCTGGCACCAGATCCATCGGAATACCGATCATGCCGAAATAGGTTTGGAGAAAATCTTCGCCCGTGGAATGAAACGGCTTGTAGGATTTTACACCGACAGGATTACCCAATTCTCCAACTACATTGTCTGCGATTCTCAAGGCGTGATCCGCAGCGAGTGCATAAGTCGCCTCTTGGGAAAGTGATCCATCATCAGTAAGATAAGGTTTCACCAGGGCATCGAAATCCAGACTGGTGCCGGTCCCTTGCCATTCTCCCCGCAATCGCGAATTTACGGGTCGTTGCATTGCACCGAACTCAAACAATGTAATCTCCGGAGCCTTTGCGAACATCGTCAACCATAACTGCTCTGCGTAACGATCCAAAGAGCTTTAACCGTATGTATCAACCCAGCCTCCCAAATTGCCACCGGGCTTCAGATTTTCAAAATAACGAAAAATCAGATAGCCCAGATACGCCTGCAAATGCTGATTGCTTGAGGGATCGCGCGTTTCTGTGCCTGTGTACAGACCGTCAAATATGGGGGGCTCCTCTTCCAGGTCAAAGCCGCATCCTTGAAAATGTTCATACCAGTTTGGGTATTTGATGACGACCTTGACTTTCTGATTCACTTTCTTGGCTGGTCCAAGTATCACGGATTGTGCGGCTTCGGTGAGCAGGGCCACCCTGTAATCGGACCAACTCTTCTCACCCTTGGCCTTGATGCATAACTCACATTTGCAATTCGTAAAATAAAAATCATCCAGGATGAGTTCATCAAAATGGCGCGCCGTATGCTCCGCCAATTCCTGCACCTGTTTGCGGTGTTCCGGATTGGAATAGCAAAATGTTTGAAAACGGTTGCGCTCGTTCAAAGTCAATGTAATACCGCCGGATGTTTTTACACCCCGCTCGTGGAAGAATTTCTTGGCCGTCTCCAATGTTGCATCATCCACGATGATTCCATCACGATGCGTTTCTAGATATATTTTATCCACAGGCAGAAATTGTGTAATTTTCTCCCATCTCGGTTCGAGCCAGGTCAAATCACCCATCTGTTGTGTTTCCTGCGCGCGGGAATAAACGGCCACTTTAAAATTCTGATAATGTTCTGTAGCAGTTGAATAGGAATGTATCAGTAATACAGTGACAAAAATCAGCACCCAAGTTTGTTTAAACTTCGACATTTGGTTTCTCCCCAGCTAGGATAACGAGTATATTATAAGGATAATTTTTCGGACAATTCCAACATAACATATTTTTCGTGGAACCGCAAAGAAAAGAATTATACATTACAACTTTTGACAAACTAGGATAAAGGGAATAAAAAAGGGTGGGACATTCCCACCCTTCTAAATGCAGTAACACTGCAAGATTTATTTGACGGAGAATTTATAAACTGTCCGTGTCTGATAGACTTCGCCGGGATTCAGAATCGTGCTTGGGAAATGGGGATGATTGGGTGAATCGGGATAATGCTGACTCTCAAGACATAAACCACTGCGGAAAGGATACGGTTTATTGCTATTTCCAACCAGAGTACCATCCAGAAAATTACCGCTGTAAAATTGCAAACCCGGCTCAGTAGTCAACACCTCCATGAAACGTCCGCTGGTTGGCTCATACAAGGTGGCTGCAAGTGCCAACTCTCCTGACTGGTTTTCCAGCACCCAGTTATGATCATACCCTTCGCCGAATTTCAATTGCTCATCTTCAACATGAATCCGGGAGCCAATGGCTTGAGGTTCCGTGAAATCAAAGGGGGTATTCTTCACCGGACGGTATGCACCCGTGGGAATCAGTCCCTCATTTACTGGAATGATTTGTCCCGCGTCAATCATCAGAACATGATCCAGAATGTCGCCTTCTCCCTCGCCCTTTAGATTAAAGTAGGCATGCTGCGTCAGATTGATGGGTGTAGGCTGATCCGTGGTTGCTTTATAATCGATGATCAGCTTGTTCTCATTGGTCAGCCGGTACGTTACGGTGACGTCCAGCGTGCCCGGATATCCCGCTTCTCCATCCTCGCTAATGTAATGAAACTTCAGTCCCTGAACCGGTTCATCCTGAATATACTCAACATCCCAAACCTTGGTGTGAAATCCTTTGGGACCGCCGTGCAGATGACAGGGAATATCCGCCGGGAAGTTGTTGGTTGGAAGTTCGTATGATTTGCCATTCAGGAAAAATTTACCCTCCGCGATTCGATTGCCGAACCGGCCGATCAAACATCCAAAATATGGAGATTTTTCAACATACTCTTCCACTGTATTGAAACCGAGCGTGATATCTGCGAGATTGCCATCACGATCGGGAACAAACCATCGCACAATCGTGCCGCCGTAATTTATGACTTCCAGTCGCATGCCATTGTCATTCTCTAGTGTATAAAGAAAAACATCCTTACCATCCACTTGCCCGAAGGGTTGAATATCCAGACTGGATTTCTGACATTGCAAACAAATCATGAATATTGATATGGATATGAGCAAGAATGGCACCATGCTTTTCAATTTCATATTTCCTCCTTTTAGGATGGATCTATTATAAACAGCCAATCAACTGGATTGGACAGTTTCTACAAAGGCCTTCAGATTCTCCGTGGATACATTTGGCGGCATGCCGCCTCCGCATGAGAACAGAACCCTGGATTTGTCTTCGAGTCCATTAAGTAGATCCTGAGTGGCCTTTTTTACATCATCTGGTGAGCCTGCGGCAAGCACATCTCTTGGTGGGATATTTCCCAACATAACGACCTTGTTCTGTGTGGCCTTCTTCAAATCATTCAGCGAGGGATCAAATCCCATATTAAACAGATTCACACCGATCTCCGGAAGAAAGGGTGCAGACACTTCGCAGGGTGCGTCATTATGCAAGAACTTGACGGATACATCCGGACTGTAAAGTTCTTTGAAATACGGAAGACCAAATTGCTGAAACTGATCTTCTCCGATAAATCCGATAATATCATCCAGCATGAGAATGCCGTCGATGGAGGGAAAGGTTTCCATCTGAAGTGCAATCCAATCCTTGAGGAACTTTGTAATCTTCTGCATCAGCAACTCAGCCTTATCCGGCTCCATCATCATTGTAGTCAAGAATTCCGTGGATCCCATCAGGTAACTGGCAATATTCAAGGGACCGCGCGCCACAGCAAAACGGATCTTATGCCCGGCATCCTCAATCTTGGGCTGAGCCAGTTTCAATCGGTTCAGAATGAATGGCAACAAACCATCTATTGCCGGATTGGGAATCGGCAGGTCTTCAATTTCTGACGCAGAGTGAAGTACCTTGTGCGCATGTGGAAATTCATTTTGAGGAAAGTTGGATCGCGCTCCAAACGCCGAGG
This sequence comes from Candidatus Zhuqueibacterota bacterium, assembly GCA_013202295.1. Lineage (GTDB taxonomy): Bacteria > Zhuqueibacterota > QNDG01 > QNDG01 > JABMRT01 > JABMRT01. The sequence goes on along the minus strand of JABMRT010000074.1, from coordinate 46,348 downwards.
GTTCGGTGCACATACCGTACTCGGACCAGAATCCGGGAAGGAACATGACATCAGGAAATGCATTGATCGCTTTAAAATTGGCATCCAGCCACATCGCATCATTGGTAAAATAATCCAGAATGGTCATACCCGCCCAATTCGGCAGCCAGGGACAGTCAATAATAAATCCAGCTGGCAAGGGATTCAATACTTCGCCTTTGAGTATTCGCAGTAAATCATTCCAATGTTTTTCGGTCATTATAGCATCCTTTACAACAAGTTTATATTATTCAAGTTGGCCAACAGAAGCTGTGAGCGCCCTTTAATTTAGTAAATCATTAACAGCATTTACAAGAAATAAATAACTTGCTGCCAATCCAATGACATATTCATTTTCACCCCAGAGAAAGGGCCAATCCTCCTTGTTCTCTGGGAAATCCGGCTTTACAACCAACACACCAGGCACAACCCCCCCTGCAATAAAGGAATAATCCGCACGATTGTTCCCATACGCGACCTTTTTGGACACAGTACCTACGCCAGAGACCAATGAGATGTTTGATCCTGGATGGCACCCGTAAATGTATTCTAGACCTTTAAACACATAATCACGTTCGATCAGGTCTGGAAAGGATTTATGCAGCTGATAGTTAGTGGAGGCCCATCCGATAACCCAGCCGCTGCCAGCCCAGGTGCCCATTGAAATGGGCACACCAAATGGATTCTGCGACTCCATCGAAATCAGATTGGCCTTGTATTTTTCGACCAGAGTTCTCAAATCCTCGAGATACGCGTCATCCATAAAGGGGATGATTCGGATAGCCGGGGCCATATTAAACATCAGACGATTCTGCATTTCCGGCCAAAGTGCATGGATGGTTTCAGCAAACTTTTTATCATCCGTACAAATCAGCAGTTCCACTGCGGCTTTGAATTTTTCATCTTCCAAACGACCGCCCGTCGTATTGCCGTTACGAAAAATATCCGGCTCATGGCTCGCTTCTTCATCCCAAACCCGTTTGGCAGTGGCAAGACATTCTTCAGCCAGGGAGTCGTTATAACTTCGGAGCGCCCTACTGGCTGCGGCCAGAGCTGCGATTGAACCATAATTAAGGGGAGTGGATTTGCTTGTAAATGCCCATCTGTCGTCGAATTTTTCGCTGTGACATCCCTGGTATTTGGATTGATCAAGATCAGGAATATAAATCAGATTATCGGTCATGGTCAGTGCATCACCCAGATGGGTATATTGCGCGAGCGTCGGGACGATGATGCCGTTGATCGCATGTCCAACCGCCCTATGCTGGGCGATCAGTGCGAGTGTACCATGCTCGATTTGTTGAATAATATCCGGCACACCATCAGGTTGATGTATATCCACAAACCGGCGCTTCTGATCTACTGTGGTTTCATCGCGGTCCGGTCGGAACGTCTCCCAGGTTTGGACTAGACTTAAAACCGTGGAATATTGAGACTGGGTTCTAATATCATAATCTCCGGCGTCAAACCAGCCTCCGACATTGAGTCCGGGAATGTGCTCGCCTGGTTCAAAATCCGTATCGGTCGTCGGTCCCTGTCTGTACAAATCAAAATGATCATGATTCACGGGCGCTTGCAGCGCGTCATCCAGATGCGAAGCACCGTGCCACACGCGATACGCTTCATTCACCAGCATGTGATCCATCTGAACAGGAAAGTACACATCCAATGTGGCATGCCACGCGGTTTTATACACATCCGGTGCAATGCGGAATGGCTTGGTTCGAGTGTCCCCATATTGAAGGATATACAATCCCGATCCTGTAATGGATGAGAAATCATACTTTAAATAAGTGTATCTCAGAAAGTCACCCCAGATTTCGGTTGGACCTTCAAAAACCGTTTCAATGTTTCCATCAGGATGCACTTTGAGTAATTGTGCGGATTGGAGCGGATTGTCATTTTTATCCAACTCAATCACAGCCACTTTTTTTTGATCTGGATGATAGCCAACCTGGGAATATGCGATCATCGGTTCACGTACCCAATTCGGGATAAGACTTGCAGTCACAATCCATTCAATCACCATGCCGGATTGATCTGAAGGGATCATACTGCGCACCACAATCCAGCCATTCTGTGCCTTGTTTCGGCCATCAAATAATTGGAGATCAGTGGATTTGGATTGGATAGTGATTCGTCGTTCAGGATCTTCAGGCGCAACAACCAATGTTTTACCAGTCAGAATTGGAAGAGGCACTGTCTTCCCTGCTTCATCTCTGGCCGTTGGACCGCTTGGGTATAACGGAAAAAGACCGCTTCGATCATCCATCATGTAGGTTTTCTCAAAATAGGCGGCCGGCAAGAATTCCAGGTTGAATCCCGCCTTGCCCTCTAAAGCTTCAGGAAGTGGCGCCTCAAGATGCACGCTGATCAACATGCCGTTCTCAGCAGGTTCGACCCTTATCGTGTATTGAAAATCATATTCCGCGTATTTCAGCACTGTCTCGATACGGTTCTCATCCAGGAGTACATTACGTTCCACCTTTTCCGGGATGGGATCCCACTGTTCGGGTGTGGGACTGAGCCGCACATCTCCGTTTGTCACAGTCCGCACACCATGATGGATCATTTCAACACCCGTGATCTTGGAATCACCAAAATATCCATCATACCAGTTACTAAATACCAGAACATTCAATCCCTGTGTCTCGAAATATTCTTGATCATTGAGTGTGATTGTTTTATTGGATTGCGCTGTGAGATTTGCTATTAACATCCAGGTGAGGATGAACCAATGGCTTTGTTTTTTTAAGGTCATCTAATCCCTCTTTGTGGAACGTTAAACTGCATTGCTGATATCGATCAATTCCTCTTTCTCTTTTCGGGACAATTTTTTAATTTCTCTTTCACGTCTTAGTGCGTCGCCGATTGAGGAACACGCTTCAGAAAACATCAGTTCCACCGGCAGTCTGCCGCGTGTATATTTCGCGCCTTTACCGGCTTGATGCTGCTGAATACGCGCGTCCAGATCCTTTGCATACCCTGTATAATACGTACCGCCACGGCATTTAAGAATGTAAACGAAGGACACTGGCCCTATTCCGTTTCGGTTCTGCGATAACTCTCCGGAGGACCGAGATAGCTGGGTTTGAGCCCGCCTACGTCCACGACCAGCTTTTGAAGCACCAAACCCGGATCGACCATCCAGAACTTGAGCACATGATTGCCCGCTTTTTCCACGGAATGTGTGGATGTGATCACCTTGATATTTTGACTGACAGCTTCGTTCCAACTCTCAGGATATTTCCAGTCAGGGATCGTATCTTTAACGTGAATATTCATGATCTGGGGCGGCGCATCGTCAAACGAAATACCGTATCGCATTCCATGGGTATCGAGAAAATCTTGCGTAGGTGAAAAATACACATGCACTTCAACTTCACTTGCATTAAAAAGAAACATTTCATATTCAAGACGAGGACTTTCATCTGCGGGTTTCTGACTAACAGCGGTTACGGGAAGTGGAGTAATACCGGATAAGGTTCGACTCTGATTTGGTATCACCGTCCATTTCACATCATTGAAATCCACAGCTTTGGAATAATGCTCTGCTTCCATTGAGACTACACCATCACTCTCTACAAATCCCTTGAGTTCCTCTGGATTCGGTGATTCGGGATTGTGAATGACCACATGGACAATCGCCTTAACTCCATCAGAACCTGTCACTGTGATGGGAATACGAGATTCACCGGTGGGCGCGCTGGACCAATCCACATCCACCCAGACACGCTCTTCTTTATTCACCGTACCTTTGTCCGGAATCACAATCACCCAGGATTGTTCGGGCTCAACGGTAAATTCAAAAGCTGTTTGACCGCGATTGAACACTTCAATATAGTGAGATTGCTGATTGTATCGGTCAAATTCGGGCAATAGGGCCTCTGCTTTTTCCTCCGGCCACCAGCTTGCGGAGCCCTCAATCGCTACACCCATTTCTGCCGTTTTAGGGACAGTGATTGTTTCGACCTTCGGTACCACATCCTTTTCCGGCTGCTGCCAGTAAGTATAGCTAATATGGGTCTGATTCATCATGTTGTTCCACTTGCCGCCCGCGATTTCATGATAAGTGCGCGAAATCGTCTGATCACGTTCAAACAGCGTTTCCACTTCTTTGGCCAGATCGTTTGTCGATGCCCTGCCCTGCTTAGCATACAGTTGATTCTTGGCCTCCGTGAATCGCATCTCATTTAAATTTGCGCATGCTTTAACAGGATGCAGGACCAATTGAAAATAGGCATCCACATATTCAGGAGGCATATTCTGTGATATCAATTCAGCTTTATCCAGCAACGCGTTATAATCATTGACCACGGTTTCCCATTCTCGGTAATGGATCAGATTATACGTATCAGCAGCCAGCATCTCTGGTTTGCGACGACTATTAAATTTCGTGTATTGATTGAGGATGTCCGCGATTTCCTCCGCGTACTCACATCCGAACTGCTCACCGGCCCACCGTTTTGTATATTCTGGCAGACGATCCGCAGGCCACTGATCCGGGTTCCATGCGTAATCCAGGAAGAATTCGATTGGAAATTCCATGGGCTTTAAGTCACCGACATTGACGAGCCAGATCCGATCCACGCCGTGCCGATAGCAGAGATGCATCTGTTCCCATACATGTGCGATGGGGCTTGTATTCAACCACTTGTGATTTCTCGGCCCACCCACAAAATCAAAATGATAATACATCCCGTATCCACCGGCCCGGGTGGGTGACTCCGGTTTGGGAAGCCGGCGGACATTGCCCCAATTGTCGTCACAAAGGAGCAAGGTGACGTCATCCGGGACGGTCATGCCCTTGTCATAATAATCCTGCACTTCTTTATATAATGCCCAAAGCTGAGGGATTTCTGTCGCGTCTTTGCCTGTAACTTTAGTCAGGATTTCACGTTGATCCTTTACAATTTTTTGAAGGAGTGCGATATTGATATCCTCACCCATGGCCGTGTCACCATCGCCTCGCATCGCCAGAGTAACAATGGATTCATAATCGCCCATGCGCTCAATGCCTTCGATCCAGAATTCGCGAAGTTGTTCGGCATTGGTTTCATAATTCCATGCGTTGCCGCCATAAGGTTTCCATTCGGCATGCGCCCGCATTAATGGCTCGTGATGTGTCGTGCCTGCCACTATGCCCAGTTCATCCGCCAACCTGGGATTTTCGGGATCATCGCTGCTGAAACTCGCCCACCACATGGCCGGCCAAATATAATTGGCCCGCATCCGAAGCATGAGGACAAACAGTTTTTCATAGAATTGGGAATTGAATCCGCCGTAATTTTCAACGGCCCAACGGCCCAGAGCCGGTTCTTCATCATTCAGGAAAATCCCGCGATACTTCACCGCCGGTTCATCAGACAGGATTTTCCCTGGCTGGATATACAAGGTCTCACTCTGTTTCGGCGGCACATCGGCCCACCATACCCACGGTGACACACCGATATGTTTGGATAGATCCAGCATGCCGTAAATCGTGCCGCGCTTGTTGCTGCCCGCAATCACCAGGGCTTGATCCACACCTTTCAAAGGTTTCTTCACCGTCTGGATTAGAAACGCGTCCCATTCACCATGAATTTCAGCCACATCCAATTTCTTGTTTTGGATAAGCTCATCAATAATCGGACTCTTTCCGACAGTACCAATCAGAACCATTGTCTTGGATTTGGGAATACCTCCTACGTGGATCGATGGCAGAACCTGACTCACACTTTGAATATCAGACTGTAAGGTTTCCAGAATACGGATCACCCCCGGATAATCTTTATCACTCACAATCAACGGTGCAGCATTGCCTGAATCAACAAGCGGAAAGAATCCCTTCTCCGCCTCATTCGTAACATAAGACAAATCATCAACGGCAAAACCAGTTTGTGTCATGATGAAAAGGAGAATCATTAGGGTATATATATATTTTCGATCACCTTTTAAGCAAAATAAATAACGCATCGTGAACTCCTCCATAATATTTAAAGATCATATAATATTAATCTATAATAAATGGCAAAGATAGTCCAGTTCTTTTTAACGCTGAGCCGGATAATAAATTTGAAATTGTCCACTTAACTGAAGCATCGCCAGCATATAAAGTAATCCATCATAATAGCGATATTGACCAGCCGGGATGGACTGATCCCACAGCGCCTGAACGAACGCTTCTCGATTCTCATGGGTGGCTGCGAGACAGGCGACTGCATTCATGGCCATCAATCCAGAACTTCGTTCCTGGGATAAACACTGCCCGTCGAGCGTATATTGATTGACGTAGGAATCCAATCCTTCTGTCGTAAAAAAATCGAGCAGTCGATTGGATTGTGTCACCGCCCATGGATCTTTCTGAAACCAGACATGGTCCATTGCCACATTCATGGCCACGCGCCACGCGTCGAACCGGAACGCATCGTGCCCCCCACCCCACGGCGGATCAGTAGGCATGCCATCGAATCCGGCATATTCCGGTGTCAGCCACGTTTTGGAATGCGCCGCTTTTTTCAGATACTCACGACTTACCTTGGCGGCGTCGGCCCAGAATCTATTTTCCTTATCCGCTTCCCTGACCCACAATTCATAAAAATGCGGCAAATGATAGGAGGGATCGCTGAAGATTGTTTAACGGATTGATAGTTCAGAATATGCATGACACGCTGCGAAAGTTCAGATCCGTTCGCTGCCATAACCGGACGTGGACACCGACGGGTTTCTTCAAGCTGCACAAGGGATTTTACATAAATCAGTTTATCACCAAGCACCCGAACTGCCCAGTCATCGCAGCAGTTTTCCCGCTCTTTTCTGATCCGGTTCGATAACCACCAGACCGCAGGATGAAAGAAACCCAAAATTTCAATCAGGGTTTGTATCATATTTACAAGAAAATCATAACGTTGGATATGGGCCAGCTCATGAATGATAATGGATTCCACACTTTTTGAATCCATGCCAGTAAAAAATGACGTTGGTATCAGAAGAATCGGTTTGAGCCATCCATACACTGCAGGGGCATCGATTCGGTTAGATTGAAGAATTTAAAATTTTTTGCCTGATTTGCAGATGGTTGATCCACCCACGGATTCGTTTTTCCCAGAGAGCATCGATCGGCTCTTTGATTGATCTAATTATAAAATGTAATTGGATGAATCCGAAAAGCCGATAAAATGAAATTAGGAAAACACCGCAAATCCAGATCATTGTGATCAGGACCAGATGGATTTCAACGAAATTTTGTATCGAAATCCATACAGGAATAGTAATGGCATCCCGTCTGAATTGTCTAGATGTGAGTCTCCCCTCTTCCTCAAAATCCTTGATCTCAACAGGATCATTCTGGATCAATGCACTGCCTGATTGAAAAAGGGGACGAGGATTCTCAACTGTAACTGTTATGGCTGGAATGAGTATCATTAGAACCAGACCACAGCATGCGATACTATACCGTAGATGCGCACTTGCTTTTTGCAGCGCAAAAAGGAGAAGCCCCGTGAATAATGCAATCAGGATTCCTTGCCAGGTAAAATGCAGCACCCACCAACCAATTCTATGAATAATGATATCTGTAAACACTGTCTCAAAACTCATGATTTCATTTCCTGTTCTTTGGCTTCAATTAATTTCTTCAAACTGGCTAATTCGTCCTCAGATACCTCCTGGGAGGACAAAACACGCATCATCAATTTTTCTGTGGAACCGGCAAAAACTCTACTAACTATATTTCCAATGACCTGGCTCTGAATTTGTTCTTCAGAATTGGCAGGAAAGTAAACATGTGTTTTTGAGGAAGTATCTCGCTTCAAGAGTTCTTTTTCATACATAATCTGCATCAGTTTGAGTGTAGTCGTGTAGCCCGTATCTTCATCATGATTCATAATCGTATTAATCTCACGCACTGTACTGGCTCCTCTTTTCCAAAGGATCGAGAGAATTGTCATTTCCTTTTCTGTAGGGCCGGTCTGCTTTTTCCGTGCCATCTTAACCTTCCTTTAGAAAACATTGGATGATCAGTCTTATATCAAGAGCCAATATAAAAAATGGATACGATCTTGTCGACGAAAAGTTTCGTATAACCTTATGAAAGGATGTTTGATTTATAAATATCCAGTTTGAAATTTTCTAGCAGATGATTAATGTGTATAGTTAATTTACTATATTTAAACAACATATAGGATACTGGTATTATTATTAATTCTTTTCCACACTCATTTATTAACTATGTAAAACATTGTAACGGAAATTGATTACAGAAAAAAGGCATGGCAGGAGAGTCCTGTCATGCCTTTTAAATAGTATTCCTTGTAAAAGTATTAAACTAGAGCTTCCAACCCTCACGGTATTCATAATGAAGCATTTCATTGGCTTCGGGAAGATTCGTGATCTGCATATTCTCGGAATCCCAGAGAAGTTTGGTGTTTGACTTTTGGTTCAAAATGGCCACATTTCCTAAAAGCATAGTTTCTGTCAATCGACCTGAATAAGAAAAATCGGTCGTTGATTTTCCGCCATTCTTGATCGCTTCAATCCATTCTTCATGAATACCCGGAGAACGTGGCAAAGTAGGCTCAGGTTTTTTATACGCCTCCATCGCGGTTTCAGGAATCAAACGCGGGCCATTTCCATAATCACCATGAATCAGTGCACCTTTATCTCCATAATAGAGCACACCGCTGCCTCCAAAGCCCATACGACGGCCATCTTCAAGCACATTGGGACGTGCTGGAGTTAAGCCACCGTCATACCATGTAAGTTTGATTGGAGGTTGACCCGTTTTACTTTTGGGGAACTCAAACGTAACCATCGATGCTTCCGGGAAAGACTCTTCGCTGTATTTCGTAGAACTGGATTGCACACTCACGGGTTGATTCAAATCAAGCGCCCAGAACGGATGATCAAGCAAGTGCGCACCCATGTCACCAACTGCGCCAGTCCCGTAATCTTGCCAGCCTCTCCAGTTGAAATGACATAAATCAGGATGATATCCCTTTAATGGTGCGGGTCCAAGCCACAAGTCCCAATCAAGATTTGCGGGAACTTCAACCGCTTCCGGACGGGGTAGGTTTCCCTGCGGCCAAACGGGACGATTTGTCCAAGCATGGACTTCCTGTACGGTACCAATTGCACCATCCTGAATCCATTCTTTAATCAATCTCGCACCTTCGCTCGCATGACCCTGATTTCCCATCTGGGTAATCACATTCATCTCTTTTGCGGTTTGAGCAAGCATCCGGGCTTCTTTGATTGTGCGCGTCAGAGGCTTTTGACAATACACATGTTTGCCCATTTTCATGGCATACATCGCAATCACCGCATGTGTGTGATCGGGTGTGGCAATGACCACTGCGTCAATCTCTTTTTCTTTATCAAGCATTTCGCGGAAATCTTTATATATCTTGGCCTTGGGATACATATCAAAAGTCTTCGCTCCGTATTCTGTATCGACATCACACAGAGCGTAGATATTGGCCAGATTTTTGGGTTCGCGAGGTCTTCTTCGTCTTCTCCGACCCTGTGTTTGCTCCGCTTCCGGATTTTCAGTCTGTGCTTTCATTTCTGCCAGGACAGACTCCGGAGTAAGGATGGACATGATATTCCGCTGGCCCATACCACCGATACCAATCCCCGCCACATTGATCATATCACTGGGCGCCATATAACCCGGGCCTCCGAGTACGTGACGCGGAACAATGGTAAAGGCTGCTGCCGCCGCACCGGCAACTCCAATGAAATCCCGTCTGGATATACCTTGCTTTTTATCATTTTCGATTTTTGGATCTTTTTTCATGGGTCAATCCCTTTCAAAGGTTTTCATAACCATATAGTCTAATTAAAAAGTCAATGTTTTTAAAAAGGATACAGATTCGGCAACGCTTGCAATCGGATCTTCACGTCCCTCATATTCAACAACATAATATTTCGCACCAGCCAGCTCGGATTGCGCAAAGATGGATACAAAATCGATGGTTCCCTTGCCTACGACAACAGATTGGTTTTCTTCATCCATATCCTTGACATGGAACAATTTGAATCGTCCAGGATATTTTTCAAAATATGCCAGGGGATCCACGCCAGCGGCGACGGCCCAGCCAATATCCAGTTCAAAATCGACCAATGCCGGATCAGTTTCATTAAGCAAAATGTCATACATAAAATCCGCGCTATCAATCGTTACAAACTCATGCATATGATTGTGATAAGCGAATTTCAGACCTGCATCATGACATGCCTGACCGACTTCATTAAAAATAGCAGCGATCTTTTTCACTTCCTCAGTTGAAAGTGGTTTCCGTTCTCTTCTGCGTCTCTCACCTTGCGGTGGTCTCGGTTGAGGCGGACGAACTGGAGGCAGAGATGGCATAATCAGATATTCATGGCCGATAATTTTCGCGGCTTCTATAGTTTTTTGGAGATTCTCACCAGAAAGTAAATTATAACCTACATGAGCAGCCGGAGCTGTCAAACCCAGCGAATCAAGAAGCGCTTTTATTTCTTCGGGACTGTGATTGTAATATCCGGCAAACTCAACCTGATCATAGCCGGCTTCTGCGATTTGAATAAGCGTGCCTTTAAAATCTTCCTGCATCGCCTGCCTTACACTCCAAAGCTGTAATCCGACATTATCCAATTTCTTAGGCATGTTAATACAGGCCAGATGCATCATCACGGCCGTACCAAAAAGCAACATCATCAGTTTCATAAACATATTACGTTTCATTTTTTTTCCTCCCCTTATGATTAGGTATTAATTTACACAATTTATCTCAGAATCGGATAATGAATTTTCGGATCCTTAATATGTGCCCATGGTAGATCATATAGAGTAATCACATGTTCACTCTGATAAATATCACGATCTCCCCGTCCTGGATCGCCCCATCGCATAAACCAGGCCCAGCGAGGTTGAGCAACCAGTAGAGAATCGGAAGGTGGCGATCCACACTCACCCACGGCAATGGGTTTGTCTCCTGCCAGCTCGTTCAGTAAATCATAATTCATCTGATTGTATCCCTCTGAATAGACATCCGTTGCAAGGATATCGACCACATCATCTCCAGGATAAAAAAGTTTGTACTCCCCGACATTCTCCTTCACTTCATTGCAATTAAACACCCAAATCAGATTATTCAATCCATGAAAATTGACAAAGCGATCATACAGCATGCGCCACAATTTCTGATATCCATCCGGGCCAGGCCTGCCACCCCACCAGAACCATTTACCGTTCATCTCATGATACGGACGCCACAGTACGGGTACATCCGCCCATTGCAATTGCTTTAGGAACCAGGCGACTACATCCACTTGGGATTTCCATCGTTCATTCAAATGCGTGCCCGGAGTGGTCAGTTCTTTCCATTGCTCTTCGGTGGGATGATTCTCGGAACGCTCAGTCTGCACACCTGGTCTAAACGTGGCTGGTTCATCCAGAGTCGGGACAACCGCATGCCACATGATTGTATTAATAAATCCTTCATCATCACGCCTTATAGCATCATCAATAATTTGCTGGCGGTAATTTATACCATCCCAATAACCGGGATAACTAAATCCGAAATCATGCCCGACCACAGCAGGATATTTCTGTGTGCGTCTGTGAACCACAGAAAGCCGGCTTGTACCACGTAAAGGATTATGATGCTGACCTGCCAGTATTTTCTCACCTGAAATGCTCTGAATATATTCGTATAGTTTAACAGCTTCTGGAGATGCATTTGGTGAGACCGGTTTGAGAGATGAATCCCCTGCAAAAAGCGAAGTGCAAACGATAATCAGAAAGCTGGCGATTAGCGATTGCAGAAATAAATTTATTCGCATGGGCATGGAATGTACCTCCTATATATAAAATATAGCAATATAAAGAAGATATAAAAAGTAGATTGAATTCCTTATCATGAATTGTAAAAAATGTCCATGATGAAATAATTTATAAATAGAGGATTTACTGATAGCGATACAACTTGATCCGCTGGATTCCATGCTCCCAATGTGACAATCGCATGTTCCTGCCCTGATGGCTTTGGTCACCGTTCATTCTAAGGCCTGGATTCCATTGACCATTCACAAATTTACCTTCATCGATGGAACCAATCCCCACGATAAATGCATCCGGCTGAGCGGATTCAAACGTCACAATTACTCCACTTCCGGCAATGGTATATTCATCCGGAGCGGTGGAAATAATCAGGCATCCTTTTCTCGGCCAACCTTCTCCTGGAGCACGAGCTGTCCACTTACTGGTATATTCATGTGTACAGACAAAGGTGTAATCTCCCAGAGAAACACGAGCTTCTGGATTTTCTTCATCCACCAGCACGCCACGCATGGTTTCATTACCCTGATTTTGGAGGATCAAATCGGACAACTGTGAAATGACCGTGTAGCTTTTACCGATAGGATCCTTGAGTGGATTATCTGTGGATTCAATAGAAAACGGCGAGTATCCCAGGGCATCATGCTGACCCAGTGCATAATATACATTCACAGCCGCCATTTCATTTCGACCGGCTTCGGGAATGAAAAGTGGATTTCTATTCCGGTGATACTTTTGGCACCACTCAGCAAAATTCGGGAAATAGATATCCGGTGAGATAAAATCAATGGAGGGAGCTCCCGCCCGCCAGATATCCATAAGATGCGGCAAAGGCCCCGCACTCGGATATTGCCCCGGCAGGTATCCTGGCCGGATGAGGGCAGCATTTACATACATAGGTAAAGGATACTCCGCCTTTCCCGCGCTGGCAACCGATTCCACATACCTGGCATAATACCAGGCCATGAACAACTCGTCCGTATGAACACCCTCTCCAAACACCTCTTCCCAGGTTCCCGTTTGTCGGAATCCTGTCTTCTGCCATACGTCGTGGAATTCAGGGATGAGAGCATCTTTATTTGCAGCAAGATAATCCAGTAAAGGTTTCGGGACAGGCTTAGTATATAACTCATCCGCGATTTCGGATCGGTCACGGGAATCCGGGATCATGCCGATCTCGTTCTCGACCTGCACCATGATGACAGTTTGTTCCTTTTCGTCCAGCCCTCGGATATGTTTCATCAGCTGGACAAATGCATCTTTATCAGCCTCCATATTTGCTTCACTGAAGCAGGAGAGGATTTCCTTTCCCTTGCCCTCTTTAGTCATAGCACGAGGAAAACGTTCCTGATCCGCCTTCACCCAATAGGGCGCGTAACAGGACATGCTGTTCTTCCAGCTTCCGAACCAGAGCAGCACAAGCTTTAAATCATATGCACGTGCCTGCTGTATTAGTTGATCGACCAAGCTAAAATCAAATGTATTTTTTTCAGGTTCGATCAATTCCCAGTAAACGGGTGCAAGGAGGGTGTTTAGGTGCAGTTTTTGGAGTTTGGGCCAGATCGGCTCCATGGTGGCCATGCTGGAAGCACTGGAATTTCCAAGCTCACCGCCTATCATCAGAAATGGTTTGCCACCTACAATGAGCTGTGTGGCTGTGCCCTGCTTGCGAAGATGGGGGATCTCGTTGGACCCAGCAAGAAGTGAAACAGAATGTATCAGTGCAACTAGCATAATAATGTAAATCCATTTTAAATGGAACTTCATCTTCGCATCTCCTTTATCCCATAATGTGGAATGATTTGCACTGGTTCTGTTGACCGTTCTATTCCTTATTCCTTTTAATATTAATCTCAATTCCCGAATACTGAACACTCTCTACGAGCTGCGAATCAAGAGCCAGCACAACCGGATTTTCCTTGCCTACCCACACAATTTCGAAAGTGCGAGATTTTAACATCCCAGGATATTCCCCCTCTCGATCCTCGAAGGTCAAAGTCGCATCATCTTCACTGTATTGAATTGAAATCCTGGAGAATGCACCATCCTCATAATTGTAATTCACACCCTCATCTTCATATAAGGTGAATTCTGCATCCTTGCCTGTATAGATCATCAGACGAATGGGATCAGCCGGTTTCTCATCCGTGTATTTTAAGGCCGGACCAAACGGCAGGATGGATCCTTCTTTCACAAAGATTGGAATGTCTTCATATGGTGCATCCGCTTCAAGGGTTTGTCCCCCTTTTGAATAAATACCGGATTTCAAAGCGTACCAGCCACTTCCTTCAGGAAGGTAAACCTCACGCGATCTCGCCTTATAATCCGTGACCGGATTAATCATGAGAGACGGCCCGAACATAAACTGATCATCGATATTGAAAACATTGGAATCCTTCCAAAAATCCATCACCAGAGCGCGCATTAGAGTATACCCCCCGTGGGTCACGTCTTCGGCAACGGAATAAATATAAGGCATCAAGCGATAGCGCAGTTTATCATAGGCCAGCATGGTTTGATAAGCTGGATGGTCATCCGGCGCGATGTTAAACATCTCGCGACAAGGGAACTGGCCATGTACCCGGAAGATGGGGCAGAATGTGCCATACTGAAACCAACGTGTGTTCAATTCGCGCCATTCTTCCATGTCTTCAGGTTTGACATTTCGTTCGAAGCGTGGCTCCACCGCAAATCCGCCAATGTCTGTGGTCCAGTACGGAATACCAGACAAACAGAAGTTGAGACCGGAGGGGATTTGAATCTTCAAATCAAACCATCGTGTAGCAATATCTCCGCTCCAGGTAACTGCGGAGTATCGTTGCTGACCGGCAAATGCGGAACGCGTGAGAATAAACACGCGTTGATCAGGATTAACCAGCCGCTGATTCTCATAAATGCCCTTGGCGTTCATCAGAGAATATGTATTCAGGTAACGGGCGAAAGTACCCAGAGCCGTGGGACCCAAGCGCAGCCGGGTTTCAGGACGGGAAAGGTTGGAATGAATGTCCGGTTCTGTCGCGTCAAGCCACCATGCGTCAATCCCCTTGCTGAACAGTTTTGTATTGATTTGCTTCCAGAACAAGTCCCTGGAAGTCTGGCTGTAGGGATCATAGAATGTGGACACATACCCGGGGCCGACCCAATCCCGTTCTTTCTTCTCAATGTTACGTTTATAGAGAAAGCCAAGCTCATTCATTTCATCATAATGTTTGGTACCCACATAAAACTTGGGCCAAACCGAGATCATAATATGTGTATTGAGTTCATCGTGGAGTGTATTCACCATTGCAGTGGGATCAGGAAACCGGCTTGCGTCGAAATCATGACTGCCCCACTTGTCCTCCGGCCAGTAGAACCAGTCCTGCACTATATTATCGAGCGGGATATTCCGTTTGCGAAACTCTTTCACCACATCCAACAACTGCTCTTGGCTTTGATAACGTTCGCGGCACTGCCAGAATCCTAAGGCCCATTTGGGCATCAGCGGCACCTGACCTGTCGCCTTTCGATATCCCTGTATCACCTGATCGGGAGTATCACCAGCGATGAAATAATAGTCAATCTGATCGGCCACTTCCGACCAGAGAGAAACATATTCATCATAGATCTCATGCTGTGGAGAGAGACATTTCAGGCCGATATAGCCGCCCGTGTGCACCCAGTCAATCTGAATCTCAGCCTTCTCCCCTTTTTCCAATTTAATTTTGGGAAGATGGGTCCAGGGCAGCCAGTTCTGTCGCCAGTTATCTACGATGAGTTCACCATTTAGCCACATCTTGGTGTATCCGGAGCAATAGAGACGGAATTTATGGATTCCCGATTCAGTAGCTTCTATGGAACCTTTCCAGCGAATTGCGGGCATGTTCCTTCGAAATCCATCAGGATAAGGATCATTCACATCCAGAAACTCATGCTCGATTCGGGATTCCAGACGGGATAAGGCCAGTTCAGTGAATTCGGAATCCTTATAATATTCGGCAGTGAGTCCACCTTCGTTGCCTTCTGCATCAATCATCTTAAAATTAGTGAGAGATTGAAAATCACGGATGTCTCCGAATTTGGTACGGGAGTTATTATCCCAGAGAATTCCATAATTTTTATTGGACACGAGGAAAGGGACAACTGCCACGATATTGTACTGCCACAGATCGACATCATGCCCTTTGTAATTCATCACACCATTCTGATGCTGACCCAGTCCGTAAAAGGCTTCATCTTGCGGGGATTCGAACAGCTGCTGAATATGATACGTCTCTTCGCCCATCACTTCAGCACGCGAAATCAATTTGCCGCCCTCCGACTTTTCCTGCAGGAGGAGTTCATCTTTGAGATTATAAAAGGCGACTGCACCCGTTTTCTGATGCACTTTCACCCGAACCTTGGATGTCGTCACAACCAGATGTTCGCCCTCTTCAGTGATAAGAAACTTTGCTTTGGACCATTCGGACTTTTCAATCATCAAACTCGGCCGTGAGGATATAATTTTTCCGGGGGTGGCAATCACCCTAATGATATCTTCGGCACATACTTGGATTTTAATTTGAGCCGGATCGGTCAAATTCTTCTTTTCAAGAGGAATCAGCACACCATCTTCCTCTTGAATAAAAGCGGATACAGATCCTGCAAGAACCAGCAAAGAAGTCACAATAGTTAAAAGTACGAAACGTTTCATTTTACTATCCTCATATTTTTATTTATTCCATCCAATATTGAATAATAAGAAGAAAATCCCTGAAATGCATGGTATTGATGTTTCATAAACCAACAACGATGTTACATTAAAACACTAAAACAATTAAACAGATGGTTGAAATTTACTATATCCTTAAAATTGAAAACCAAACAAGACTTCTATTGAATTTCCATTGACAGGCTGATCACCCCAAAAGGAAGTCGAAGAAAGATTATATTCATACAACGCTTCAAGAAGAAGTGAATGATTGCCTACATTCCAGAATTCAAATCCAAAACCTGAATTTACACCCCATATTAATTCTGTCTTTAATGCAAAATCACTTTTAGCGATATAATCCATTCTTGGCTCTAAAACAATATAAGCAGTGGGAATATTGGAAATTGGGATGAATTTATTTGAATGTGCCAACGTTATAAAATGAACAAATTCAACTTCAATCATTATTGGCGCATCAGGCATACAATATGTTATATCATGCTGAATTACCCTTCGTGAATATTCAATTTTAAATCTGGTGGAATAATACTTATTAAGAGAAAATTCTTTAAGTAATGAGACCTGGTACCCAATCCGTCTATGATATTGATGAGTGGCACCAATTAAATAGTCTGTACTCTCATATCGTGCCCAATTCATACCAGCCAGGATTATAAAATTCTCTTTACCATGAGCGAATACGGTTGTCAGTAAAAACAATAATACTACTGATTGGATTCGCATATTCATGAATATCACCAATACATATAGAAATTATATGGGATTATCCTATGACAGTCAGAACTACAGTTTCCAAATCTTTATCATCTGAAGAATTGCCCACCATAATCTCAAACTCACCAGGTTCAACAACAAATTCCATATCCATATTATAAAAAGCCAATTTTTCCGGATTGATATCCAATGTGACAGTTTGCATTTCACCCGGCTGAAGTGAGACGCGTTTAAATCCCTTCAATTCTTTAACGGGACGTACAATCGAACTGACTTTGTCTCTGATGTACATCTGCACCACTTCATCGCCGGCCATCTTTCCTGTGTTGGTTACATCCACACTGATAGAGGTGGATTCATCTTTTTTAATGCTGGTTTTTTGAAGCTTTGGAATGCTGAATTCAAAGGTGGTATAGGAAAGTCCGTATCCAAACGGAAACTGCGTTTGCTCTCCCCGCAGATCCATATAATCATCATCCCTGCCTGACGGTTTGTAATTGTAATACAAGGGCAATTGCCCTATGGTCTTTGCGCACGTGATTGGCAATCGTCCGCCGGGATTGGTATGGCCAAACAGAACATCAGCAATCGCATTTCCGCCTTCTTCGCCTGGATACCATGCCTCAATAATTGCCCGGACATCATTCACCCATTTCCCCATAGTAATCACACTCCCACTAATCAGCACGACAATCACCGGTGTTCCCGTTTCAATTATTTCCTGAATAAGCGTTTCCTGAACACCCGGCAGATCAAGATTGCTCCGGTCTCTGCTTTCTCCCTCTGTCATTACGGAATTGCCCATAAACAACAAAGCCACATCAGCAGCTTTTGCAATATCGACTGCTTTTTTAAACCCATTTTGGGAGTCATCCAAAACATCACACCCCTGAGCGAATTGGATAGAAACATTCTCGGGAGCCCGATTTTGGATGCCTTCTAATGGAGTAACAATCTTGATTTCTTTTCCACTGTATCCTCCGAGACGCTCTTCATCTGCATTGGGGCCGATCACAGCAATTGATCGGATATCCTTATTTAATGGCAAAAGACCCTGATTATTCTTCAGCAGAACGATGGATTTCTGAGCGACTTTTAATGCCAATGCGCGATGCTCCTTGCAGTCATTTATTTTTTTTGCATCTTCAGGATTGACATAAGGATTATCAAAAAGTCCCAATTTAAACTTGAACCACAGAATTCTTTTCACACAATCATCTATGGAATCTATGGACATCTTTCCATTTTCAACAAGATCGACAAGCTCAAGATAACAATCCGGATGTGGAAGTTCTATATCCAGCCCTGCTTCCACTGCCTGCTTCGCTGCATCTCCTTTGTCCTGACCAGTTCTATGTTTATCATATAGACCTAAAACAGAAAAATAATCCGACACCACAACACCCTTAAATCCCCATTCCTTTCGTAATACATCCGTTAAAAGCCACTTATTCGAGGAACAGGGAATTCCATCCAAAGAATTATATGCAGCCATAATTGAAAGTGCGTCGGCTTCTTGTACACAGGCTTTAAACGCCGGGAAATAGATGTCTCTTAAGTTTCTTTCAGAAAGTTCAATTTCATTACTGTCTCTGCCGCCTATCCCCACAAAATTCGCAACAAAATGTTTGGGTGTGCACGCAACACCTTCCCCTTGAACACCCTTCACATAGGCGACAGCCATACGTGAACACAGGAACGGATCTTCACCATAAGTTTCCTCGGTTCTTCCACATCTTGGATCTCTGGCAATATTGATGGTCGGAGAGAGACAATGATGAATTCCCCTGCTCCTTGTTTCTTTACCAATGGCGACTGCGATCTCTTGCATAAGTTCATCATCCCATGTACTCGCCAAAGCAATGGCCTGCGGAAAGCTCGTGGCATGGATGGCCATCAACCCATGAAGACATTCATCATGAATGATAATTGGAATGCCAAGCCGCGTTTCTTCGATGGCAAATTTTTGAATCGCATTGGCTCGTTCTGCCCCCTTTTGGGGTGTGCAATATCTCCCGATGGTGCTCAGTTGACCCAGACCTTTTCCAATCGCCTTCGTTGCCTTTTTAAAGGAGAATTCTCCATTATCCAAAATCCCATGAAAAAGCGCCTCTTCCATGCGAGGATACCCATAGCGTCCTTCTTCAACGATGAATATATCGACATTTATAAAATCACCATAACCAACCATCTGATAAACTTTTTCCTCAAGCGACATTTGTTTTAACAGATCATCAACTCGTTCATCAATCGGACTATTTTTATTTAAATATTTTGGAGGATTTTGCGCATCACTCATGTACAATCACCTTTCATTTATTCATTTAATATAAATAAAAGAGGGTTGAATATCAGGATTTTATACACATCTTACATAATTAATTTTCCACAAAAAAAGCCCCCATCGAATTGCATAGGGGCTTTTCATTTTTCCATTTATCATTTTTTAACTCAACCATTCAAGTCATCTTTGAAAGCATCCTTCAAAACAGATTGATCCATTCTATCAGCTCTGTCTGCCGGAACGATTTGATCTGCTGTATTCTCTATGAATGCTTTTCCCGCAATCTGGTTTTAACATCCTCTAGGGTTCTATTGAAGGGTCCTGGTTCTTCCATCTTGAGTGAAACGAGCGCGGCCGCGAACTTTAAGGACGTTGCAGGATCATGATTAAGACTCCAGGAAAGATAAGCAGAAAAGGTTGTATCTCCGCGGCCAGTCCTGCCCGAAACATTGCTGTTAGAGAACTTCTCATAGTAAGTCTTACCATTCACCCGCCCCAGTACACCCTCGGATTGCGTGATCAGAATTTCAGAGCAACCCCACGATTCGATGATAAGAGCGGCTTTCTCCAGATCGTCAGTGCCGGTCAGAATACTGGCTTCTACAACATCCAGCTTGAGTTTGTCCATCATTCCCGCAATTTCCTGCTTGTCAGTGACATCACTGTATTCAATCACACGGCTTGGAGTCACGTGGCGTATAAAGCTCTGCATGTCGGTTGACAAACTGTAACCTCTGGATTTAAGACCTTTCATAAGATCCATATCGAATTCAGTATCCGAAATACCGGCCAAGTGAGCACACTTGGTTTCCAGCTCAGGGACGTCAGAGATTGAGATCAAGCCAGCAGATTTGACCAGAGTCAATGTGCGTTCGTCCATGTTTGCCGACTCATGCAACACCTGGGAAAACGTGGTTTCATCACTGGGAATAAGGTAAGTGTCAACACCAACATCCTTCATCGACTGGAGGATTTCTTCATCTTTTTCAGCCATTTTTACAACGGCGGCAACTTTCTTCCCGACGCGGGCAGCGACCATAGCGCCGCATAATACGGCGCTTCCCGGAGCAATGTGGGTCTCGCCTTCAAAAGGTATGATCTCGTCATAGCACATGTGTCCCACAAATGTAATATCATATTTTTTTGACATATTGAATAATTCCTTGGTTTATTGTTATTAGTCTCGATTGATGTATCTACAGAAATCATTAAGAAAAACGCGAATTGCTGCCTGATAATTGAACGAGAATTCGCGTTTTAATATTATCGACATTTATACATAGTTGACTCTGCTTGATCAAATTTTTGTCGAACCAGATTTTCTATGAATAGATCCTGCCTGCTTCCTTTTTCCTGATTATCTCAACAGGCCAGGGTAGAAAGAGATCAGATCTTCTGATTCAACAGTCTTGGACTGTTTCTTCACTTGGAGATCTTTAATATGGTTCATGACCAGATGGGTCCAGACAGCGCCGGGACGAGGGTAAGCAGCCACAATATAATGTGGTCCTGGTTCGGTTTCTCCTTCTTCCCGCTCCATCTCAGCCCTCAGATTGTCTGGTGTGATCATGGTATTGGCATAATCAAAAATCACCCGGTCCATATGTTTGTAAACCTCTTTACTCTCTTCGACCATACCGTAATAATCGAGTAGTTGGGCAAAGACATAATTAGATGTTGTATAAACATCTTGTCCCTGCTCTGACTCAACAGGCTCACCATCCTCGGTTTTGCACATAGCCCAGCCCATAAATGCCTTGTTATTATTATAGACTGTCCTTAAAATTTGTTTGGCACGTTCTTCCGGTATGGAGGGTGCCTCACCGATAGCAATCAAATACCAGAGAGCATCAAGCTGATTGGTCCAGACATCAGTATTTTTATTTCCGGTTTCAGGATCAAAACAGGTGATATAATACTGAAGATCCTCTCCCTTTTTATTTTTATCTTCCCGCCACAATTTTTCGAGGGATTCCCAGCCTTTGTCATAAGCAGCCTGGATACGCTCCTCACCCTCTTTGTCTCCAATCATCTGAGCCATTTTGATCAGCGCCTGGCAGCCGCCCAGGAATTGAGTGGCATCATATGCATCCGCACCAAAAAGAACCAGGTTATCGAAGGTATTCTTCACATCGTCAGGGTAACCCTCGGGGATTCCATCTTCATCATAATCCTGTTTTAAGAGAGACTCGAGGCCGAATTTAAGGGTTTCCCAATTCTTCTTTAAAAATTCAATATCACCAGTAAACTTCACATTACGCAATACGCGCATCATCAGTTTAGGAAAAAGATCCACCCAGTAATTATTATTATACCAGGCATAATCACTCACATTGCGCAAGGGGTGACCCTTGGGCATGGCACCCACATCATGGGCCACACTGCCTTTGGTCTTGAAATCATCACGAATTTGTGTCAGGGAAACATCTTTGTATGCTTCCGGATTTTCATTAAAGTGCTGCTGGGCTTCGACAAAAGAGGCATGTAAGTGATACCAACGCGGGGTGGGATCTACCGCCTGAATTGAATCTATGAAAGCCTGGCACAAATCCATTTCTACAGTCGGAAAGAGCATTAACAGCACCATCGAATACCAGTCCACATCTGAAGGATCGATATATGCATAATCGAAACATTCCAGGAACCGTGCCCGCTCGCCCTTTTCATCTTCAACCCACACAATGGCATTAGAGAGCGGAAAATGAAGTTCATTCAGCATCAGCCTTGTCAGACGCAACGCTCCTTCACGATCATTCTGATAAGAAGGAGTGGAGTAAATGGAATTAAAAATCCGTTCCTGAACGGTTACTGTTCGTTCCCACCATTTAGGGTAATTATTCAACGCGATCTTGACCATATCAAGAAGTCGTGTTTTTTCGTCTGAAAAGCTCTTGACATATTTTCGCTCAAATATGGTCCCATCAATGTAGTCCTGCACCGGAAAATCAAGAGCCATGACAACCGGGATTGTAATTGAGCTTTTTGGAGCCAGGGTAAATGTCAAACTAACTGCCCCACCATAGTCGCTTCGAAGGACCGGTTCTCTTTTTTTGTAAAAAGTTCCGTCCGCGTTTATCAGGAGATCGCCTTTGTACTTGTTTAGACAGAAATAAGGCTGAACATCTATGGACACACCATCCATTTCGGGAACGGCAAGAGCCATTTTGTTGGATGTTTCCGTGCTTCCCATAATCACACCACGGTAACCTGCGGATTCGAACGCTTCATGTTTCTGGCCATAGACCGCAGCAGTACTGATATAGACACTGTCCTGATCAGTGGGTTTCACCTCTTTTTCCTGAAGATTAATCAGGGATGGTCGAGGTACCACAATTGTAATTTCCTGTGCTTCATTTGTTGTATTTTCCACCTCGAATTCTTCCGCACACAATGGCGTGACAGTATCATCATTACCTGAAAGCAGTGGAGAAATAAATCTCCGGACGACATTCACTTGTTCCAGCTTGTACGCAATCTCCAGCGAAGGTGTGGCAATGGTTATAGAGATATCTTCTTCTGCGACCGGTTCATGATAATAATTTTTGACTGCGGGAATATCATCAGGAAGCTCGGTCTCACCAGGCTGTTTTTGTGTCAACAGGGTGCATTCATCGTCGATACGGATATAGGGTGCTGATCCGAACTGAACTGCCTTCTGGTTTGTCATGATCAGCCGTCCCGCATCATTAAAACGGTTGTACAGGCCGTATGGTGAGATACCTATAGAACAAGTCGGCGCGCCTTGCAAAGCTACGGTTTGGGGAAACTCCAGACACTTAGACATACCCTGAAAGTGCACCGTCATATTGTTCTTTTCGTAAATTTCGACAATTTGTGGACCACTAATGGTGTAAATATCACGGATATCGAATGATTTGGATTGAGACATTTTTCCTCACTTGTTAGTCATTATAATTTCAAAGACAGTGCAGGCACCCTTTGCTTCCTGCAACCATATAATAAATCCGGGCAGTAGACTGGATTCTAAGATTCACAGCTACCGCCCGTAATATTAAATCATATTAATTATGAAAACCTGTGCTATTCTAGCACTTTCCTCCCCATACATTGCCTTTTTTCTTCTCTTTTGATTTTTGGGGAGTTGGTTCTGGTTCGTCTGGAATATTTTTTTCAGCACTCAGATCAATCGGCATTTTTGTCGTGGGATAAGGTTGAATGGCACCGAAGAGGAGATCAGCGGAAACCCTGATCGAATCGGGAGTACCAGAGAAATTACAGATCACTGCATCGGCTTCGGTGGTTGTGCCCTTCCGGTATGGGAAGTTTGTCAGGACAACCACATCATGACCAGCCGCCTTCAGCGCTTTTACCAGGCGCCGATTGTTACCCTTCTTTTCAATGCGCGCGTAATAGTTGGTCATAACAACCAAATCTGCATCTTTGGCCAGCTTCAGTGCCTCTTCAATTTCATCGTCTTCAGCATAGAAGGCCGTATCATCCAGAATGAGGTTGGTGGAATGTTTGACCATCTGTTCGCAGAACATATGAGGATGGCTGTAAAGATCCTTTCCGAGAAACTCGTACGGGATGGTTTGTTCGATCACCAGGATTTTTTTGTCTTTGCTCAGTGGTAATAGTTTTTTATCATCGCGAACAACCAGAAGCGCCTTGTGTGCCACTTCCCATGAAAAGTCGATGTTTTCTTTGCTCCTGACTACGGCTGTGGTTTCTTTCGGATCCATTTTGCCTGCTTTTTCGAACAGACCCTGATCATACTTCATACAGAGCAGACGGCGTACCGCGTCGTCCACGCGCTCTTCAGGCAGATCGCCGTTTTCAACCGCGCTCTTGATGCCGAATAGACATTGCGAACGGGATTCATCGTCCGCCTTGAGTAGAATAGTGTCCACACCAGCTTTGATTGCCATGGCACACGCCTTGGGAAGCGGCCATTTTTTAAGTATGGCGGCCATGCCAATCGCGTCGGAAACGATCGTGCCGTCGAATCCCATTTCCCCTCTCAGAAGATCAGTGAGAATCTTTTTCGAAAGGGTTGCCGGGTATTCTTCGTCGTAGGCAGGGAAAATCGTATGCGCTGTCATAAGAGCCGATGCACCCGCGTCCACACCTGCCTGAAAGGCGGCCAACTCGACCTCTTCCATGCGTTTGCGGTCACCTCGGCAGACATCGAGCACATCATGCGCGTCGGTCGCGGAATCGCCGCGGCCCGCGAAATGCTTGATCGTCGCGGCAACACCCGCGTCCTCATAACCTCGGACAGTTGCATCAATGAATTTCGCACAAACCTTAGGATCGTCGCCGAACGACCGAACACCAATTTCAGGATTCAGCGGATTGATATTCACGTCGCAGACCGGATGATAGAACTGGGTTACACCCATGGCAGCCATCTGCCTGCCCATTAGATTCGCGACCTTGTAGGCGACATCCACGTCGCCAATTGCATTTATACCCATCGCAGACGGAAACTGCAGAACACGGCCTGCTGAATAGTCGTTCTTGAAATCGCCTTCCATGTCAATCGTAATATGAAGCGGAATTCCCGAATCCCGGTTCATCGCGATTTCCTGCAGCTTGTTGAGCGCTTCGGTCAGTTCTTCGGGCGTCACGCTCACGCCGAAGGCGCGGGAGTCGAAATAGGTATGCGCGATATCGAAATAACCCTCTGGCTCCTTGAAGTTGGGATCGATCTGCGATCGTCCCCAATATAGATTTTTACATGTTTCCAATGCGTATGGCTCAAGACAGAGTCCCCCCGCGTGTAGTTTGGTCACCTGTTCGATCCCGGAGGGCGTCAAATAGGCTCCACGCCACGTAAATGTGAGAAGCTGGCCGCATTTCTCTAGCAAACTCAACTTAGCTATTTTTGCTGCAACAAATTCGTCTCTTTGTTTCGACATTGCATCTCTCCTCAAATGTTAATTATGTTTTGGGCTGTTCACATCAATCCGATTAAATTAATTCAATCCGGCACCCGCTTCTTTATATCAACATTGAATAGAAATTAGTTACAAATTTTATACCCATTATGTTTTTGTTGTAAATCCTTGGTTATTGTATGTGATTCTATTCAAAGATAATGCGAACTCCTCATTAACTCATTGAATAATGTAATAGAAAATTATCATCATGTCAATGAGTTTTAAGGTGCGTGTACGAACACATTTTCATAGAAAAAAGCACTTAATGCTTTGTAATTACTTTCCTTACTAGTATTTTATGTCTTTTTAGATTGAATTTTTTTTCAGAGGATGGTTGTATTAATCATTGTATAGAAGATAGCTCTTGTACGAGAAGATGAATTAATATTATATAGAGATTTAATTCTCGATATGGATTTATATAGAATTTTATTTGTGCACTGGAAAATGAACAAGGGCATGTGTGCCCTGATCATTTGTTATTAAAAATCTTCCTCGAAGTTGATTTTCAATAAGAATGCGAACGAGTTTCATGCCTAGCGTTTCCGCAGTTTCCCAATTGAAGTCGTCCGGAAATCCTTTTCCATTATCAATAATATGAAGCTGTACTTCATCTTCTTTATTTTTGGATATTTTGATTTGAACGATTGCTTCATTTTTATGCGGAGCTGGAAAAGCATGTTTCAGCGCATTGGAAATGAGTTCGTTCAGGACAAGACCGAATGGCACCGCCACATCCATGGCAATAGGAAACGTTTCAACGTTTTGCTGAAATCGAACGGTGCCCGATGTGCCACGATAATGAGAATATAGCCCCTGAACCAATCCATTGACGTATCCATTCAGATCCAGGTCAGCGATTTCATCTCCACGATACAAGCTCTCATGAATCATTGCCATGGATCGAATTCGATCCTGACTTTCTTTCAGTGCGTGAAGTACATCTTCATCTGTGATCGTGGAAGCCTGTAGACTGAGAAGGCTTGAAATGACTTGTAGATTATTTTTCACACGGTGATGAATTTCTTTTAGTAATATCTCTTTTTCTTCAAGCGAGGCCTTGATTTTATCAGAACTGAGCACCCGTTCAGTCACATCGCGGGAAATCCCGACCAAGGTAGTCACATGGCCCGTGTCATCTTTGATTGGCACTTTGGTTGTGGACATCCATACGGGTTTATCTTTCTTACTTGAAATGTTTTCAAGTTTGTTCACCATGGACTGACCGGTTTCAATAATTCTCTTTTCATCCACCAATGTTTCCTGGGCAAAATCTTTTGAATAAAAATCGAAATTAGATTTCCCTAGCATATCTTCCTGTTTGGTTAATCCAAACTGGGCAAGATGGGCCTTGTTATTTTGTATGAATCGGGATTCCCTGTCTTTAAAATAAATAAAATCGGGCATGTTATCGAGTAAAGCTTGAAGGAGCTGGTGTTCCCGGCGAAGTGCACGCTCCGCTTTGACACGCTGGATTCTGTTTAAAACAAGATAGATAATGAGCACCATTTGCAATCCAACAACCCAAAGGGTCGACACGATGACATTATGATGACGTTCAAAAAATGAAGTGGGTTTGTTCACGATAATACTGCCCTGAGGAAGGCAATCTTCGGAAATGTGGAAGCGGTTTAGCTGGGTATAATCGAATTTGTAAATGCAATGGCTGTCAAGCTGAACCTCAATCTCACGGGGCGGTGTGCCATTTAAAATTCGAAGGGCCATACCGGCCGTGATCGCACCCTGTTCCGCTGCAGAGATTAATTTGCCGCCGACAATCCCGTAATTCAAATACAGTTCTGAAAATCCGTATACCGGAACTGCAGAACTTATGGATATCATTGGAACGACCTGTCTATGCGTATACATCCGCTGACTTTTATCTTTCAACCAGTTTTGATACACAACAACTGCATCCGGAGGGAGTTGACGAAGCTTTTGAAGCAGTTCGGACAATTCCAAATCAGTGCCGCTTAAATCCAGAACATTAAACCGGGAAATTCTTTTAATAAACGCGCCTTCAGATTTCCTTAGCGCCTCCCCGGTGAGTGTATTGTCATTGATCAGATAGAGCGTTTTAGCATCGGGATGAATGGATTCGATCAACCGGACATTGTCCTCGACATCGCTCTTTTCAATGATCCCGGTAAAATTGGGATACCCTTCGAGCATGTCCGGATTGAATTGATTGAGACCGCAAAATACAACAGGGATTTCGGGCCACATTCGATTCTGATATCTCTGGATAAACCGGAATGCATGATCATCTGCCGTGATGATCAAATTAAATTTATGATTTTTATATTTGTTGGATAGATACTTCTGGAATAACTGGATATGCGAGGGATCATCGTATCGTTTGGTATCCATATACTCATGCCGAATATCAATTTGAGGAAGTTGTTCACGAAGACGGTTAAAAACCGTTTGTTGTACTTCATCAGATTGCCGATACCCGTAATGATAACTGTTTAGATAGAGCACACTCAGTTCAGCTTCCAAGGTGAAAGCAGAATAAGGGGGAAGTACATAAATAAGAAGAAAACAAAGAATAGGGATTAATCTATTTCTGAAAATACTCCACCGTGTCATTCAACTCAATTCTTTAACTTATAGTTACAGGAAAAAAGGGTTATTCCAGATTTCCGGTCTTTGGTCAAAGGGACTGAACTTCCATTTGGTTTATTCTGTGACGACTTTCAAAACAGCTTCATACGCCGGTTTGGGCTGCAGTTGTCGATCGAAAAGAAGCGGATAATTCGTCCGACCCCGAACCGGAAAGTTATTCTTCCACGAATGACCGTCGTGAATCCCCCAGAAGGTCACACGGCTGACGGATTCTCTGTATTTATAAAAGATCCGAAAGAATTCAGCATAACGATCGGCAAGCACCTGCTGCATTGAATCAGGTAATGCTTCTGAATAAGGATCCAGTTCCTTTTTAAGTTCAAAGTTTTTGGAGATGTCTGCACCACGATAGTTACTCGGTTGGGGCAGAATATCAATATCTAGTTCGGTCACCATAATTTTCATCCCAGCATCTGCGTAAGCCTGAAAGGCGACTTCAAGCTCATCAAGTTTCGGATAATCCAAGCCCCAATGCCCCTGCAATCCAATACCGTGAATCGGTATTCCTTTGGATTGCAGATCTTTCACGAGTTGGACTGTGGCTTCAACTTTACCCGGATACCACATATTATAGTCATTATAATACAACTCTGCATCGGGGTCTGCTTCATGCGCAAATTGGAAAGCATATTGGATATAATCCTCGCCAATGATGCGAAACCAGGGAGATCGACTCAATTGGCCGTCATCACCGAATGTTTCATTCACAACATCCCAACCATGAACACTCCCTTTGTAATGACCAACAACCTTATGGATATGATCCCGCATGCGTTCCAGCAGCAACTCACGGCTCGCTGTTTCTCCAGCCTCATCCTGGAACACCCAGCGGGGAGTTTGACTGCGCCAGATCAGGGTATGCCCAACAACGAACATCCCCTCTTCTTGGGCAAATGCAACCAGTGAATCCCCTGCTTCGAAATCATACTCACCGGGCTTTGGATGAATCTTTTCCCACTTCATGCAATTCTCGGCGGTCAACGCGTTGAACTGCTGCTTCACCAGTTCAATAGAATTGGGATCGTTGCCAAATATCTGATCCCGGCTCAGGGCGGTTCCGATCAGGAAAGCGTCCTGATACGAATCCTTCAAGGTCAAAGATTGCTGCGCAAAACTGCTCGTAATTAAAATCATAATAAAAATCCAACTTAATAATCGGATAGGTCTTTTCAAACCACCCTCCGTGAATTATACAAATGGAATAACAAAACTCAGTCCAGCTTGAAAGAATTTTATCATTTCAATTCAAACTGGACTGAGTGTAACATTAATTCCCTTGACGACGTTTATTAAGGTCCGTTTCAATCTCAATCATTTTCTTATTCGTCATTGGATAGAAAAACATAAGCGCGCCGCCTATCAGACCAAATATAGCCGGTAAAAAACTGATAAGCGATAAAATACCTTTTTGAGCTTCTGGGCTTTGTACTTCGTTCGGCACGAAATGAGAAGCCGCCAGTACCCATCCAATCATCGCTCCACCCAAAGTCAATCCCAACTTGAGCGCGAATAATGAGGCAGCCATAATCAATCCGGTTGCACGCCTCCCAAATTTCCATTCGCCATAATCCGCCGCGTCCGTATACATTGCCCATTGCAACACAGAAACAATACCGAAAAAGAAGGAGAGAATAAAATTTAATGAATAGATTAGCACAAGACTGTTCGGTGGCAACACATAATAAATCGCACTCAAAATAGCACTCAAGGCCAAGAATCCACCATAGACAACGCGTTTATCCACCTTACTTGCGAGACGGTTGGTAAGAATTGCGCCCAGAACACCTGCAATAGATCCTGAAGTAAAAAATACTGTTGTCAAAACTTCAATGGAGAGATGGGTAATGTTTCCGAAAAAGTTAAAATCTTGTGCCTGAATATAATACTTTACATAATAGGCCACCGAGCCACTACGCAAGACAATGAAGATGAGTTGGAATATCGTGGCCAAACCGATCATCACCCAGGAGCGGTTGGAGAACAGGTCTTTTAAATCCTGCTTGAAATTGGCTTTTTGTTCTTTTGGCGGAGAAACCCGTTCTTTCGTTGTGAAGAAAACGATGGAGAACAAGGCAAATGCGAGCCCCCCCAAACAGGCCACTGCCCATGGCCAACCGACCGCATCATTGCCCTTACCAAAGTATTTCACTAAAAAGAGAATTGTACTTTGAACAATAAATTGACCGGCAAAGGCCGCAACAAAACGAAAAGAGGACAATTTCGTCCGTTCCACATTGCTTGACGTCATGACGCCCATCAGCGCTGAATAAGGCACATTGATTGCGGTATAAAACATCATCATCACCGTATAAGTCACATACGCATAAATCAGTTTGCCCGTATCTTGAAAATCAGGAGTGAAAAATGTAAGCACACTAACAATCGTGAAGGGCAGTCCAACCCATAGAAGATAGGGTCGGTATTTTCCCCAGCGTGTATTGGTTCTATCCGCGATCGTTCCCATGATCGGATCATTGATCGCATCCCACAACCGGGTGACCAGAAACATTACACTCAAAGACGCTGCGGGAAGACCAAAGACATCCGTGTAAAAGATGGGGATAAAACTCATCACTATTTGAAAATATAAGTTCGAAGCTGTATCACCTACGGCATAACCAATTTTCTCCTTGAGTGACAGCTTAACATTGTTAGTTGTCATGAATAACTCCCGTGAATTAAACGCGTTTGAATGATTTTATAAAGATAACCTTATAACCCGAAAAAATAAAGAACAATGTATTCCTTTTAAAAGGATAAAACAACCTATTCTTTCACGATCTTCATCTGACTGAATTGTTGGAAATAGGTTAGACACGTATCACGCCAAATTTGCGCATCCTTATCATGTTGTTTAAGTTTGTTTTGGACGTGTTGGTGAATTTCAGGATCAATCTCCCCTTCCAATTCCTGCCATGTTTGGATCATTCTATGGACATAATCTGTACCGCTATAGTAATGGATACACAATTCATTCCATAATGTCCGGCCGGATCGCATCTCATAATCCCAAGGCACATGATGAAACCAGAGCAGATATTCTTCAGGGCAGGATTTAAACTCATTAAACTGTTGGATGAGCGGGCGCGCGTATTGGCTGACCGCATTACTCCCGGATTTCGTTCGATTAAATCCAATACCCGCACTGTCGGCCTTATGATAATAAACGGATGTCCAATCCAGACGCGGCGCGCGAGAATAACTGGGCTGCGGACCATAATGAAATCCGGCCTGCATAATGTGATGCAGTCCCAGCGGTGTCATGTAATCGATGCACGCTTCCCACGATCCGGCCATCATATCTTGAACTGCTTGGACGGTTTCGTCGTCTCTGGATAGGGATTGCCGAATCCACTCATCGGATATTTGATTTGGAGTCAGGGTATGATCCCAGGCCAGACGACCATAGGCATACCAATTGGCCTGCGCGAAGAAATGGCCGTTCCAGTTGCGGTCATTGCCAATGTTGGTCACACCCGCAATACCTGTCATCGAATACTTTTGGAGTGATCCGTCAATCACGCTCGCCAGCGTGGAGCCTTGTCCTTCAGCATGTGTATCGAAATCAAGATACTCTTTCCACATGGGTGCGAGATAAACCAGATGTGTGGAATGACCCAGATACTCCTGAGTAACCTGGAGTTCGAGCATCAGAGGCGTCTGCGGCATGGCACCGAAAAGCGGCTGCACCGGTTCGCGGGGCTGAAAATCGATCGGCCCGTTTTTGCCCTGCACAAACACATTGGAATGGAATTGCCCGTCCAGCGGCACAAAGTCCATGTATGCCCGTTTGGCCCGGTCAGGATCGATATCCGCATTGTATACGAACGCGCCCCGGCCACATCACAATCCCGCCGTGCGGAGCAAGCGCTTCAGCTAGCATATTTGCACCATCCATGTGCGTGCGACCATAATCCAGCGGGCCAGGCATGCCTTCGGAATTCGCTTTAACAAGAAAGCCACCAAAGTCGGGGATGATCTTGTATATTTCGACTGCCTTATCCTTCCACCACTGCCGCACATCGGGATCCATGGGATCGGATGTGGGAAGGTCGCCAATCCCGCCTCGACGATTGCTATCCAGTTCGAATTCTGAGGAAATGGGAGATGAAAAATTAACAGACAGGAAAACGCGAATGCCATAAGGACGGAACACATCCGCCAATGCCGCAACCCTCTTCAGGAATTCCGGTTTGAGGATTTGCGGATTGGCATTCACATTGTTCAGCACCGTACCATTGATGCCAAGGGATGCATTGGCGCGGGCATAATCCGTGTATCGTGTATCAAGCGTTTCAGGAAGATCGTCCCATTGCCACAGGGATTTACCCGCATACCCACGTTCCACCGATCCATTCAGATTATCCCAATGATTGAGTAGCCTGTACTGGATTTTCGGAGCGGATACAACGTTGATCGATTCAAGCTCAGGATCTGACTGTATCAAACGAAGCAGATGAAATGCGCCATAAAGTAGACCAATATCCGTTTTTGCGGTCAGGATGAGCGTGAGATTTGATCCGTCAAGTGTGGAGCGAATTAGAAATCCCTCATTGCCCAGTGCTTCTAACTCAGCCTCTTTTACCACATCACGGATTAACGGACAAAATGCGGGAGTTCCCACAACGAGATTCGCATCCTCAGGATTGTTCGTGGATAGCATCTCCCTTCCCAGAAGACCACTCAATCCTTGTTGCAACTCATCCCGAACAGATATTGATGAGAGTTGTTGCAGCAGTTCTCCTTGATTTTCGAGAACTGGATATTTCATCCAGAGTTTGTATCCATCATCTCCATGAACGGAAGTACAGTTCAATCCGATCAGAAGAAAAATGGAAAATAAGATTTGATTTCGCATGTAAATTTCCTCATTCACATATTATATATAGGGATTCGCGAAACACAACGCGCAACGAATCCAGGGGCTGTGATCTCCAATATAGATTAAACTGAATTCCAGCTCTGCATATCGTTTTGGCATTAAAATTCCAAAATTCACTTGCCACGCAGGTTCGAATGGTACGAAGTCGTTCGCATCGCAGAATAGAGGGATTAAAAAAGCCCCATAACTTCCCGAAAAGGAAAAATAACGTTTGAGGCGAACCTCAGGTCCAATATGAATGTGGCTCAATAAAATATAGTAATTCACATATTCTGCTGCTATAGAAATACAATTATGGCGATCACCGACAAATTGTATCAACTTGGATATTCTATAACTAAATCCCAAAAGCGGACCTGATTTTCGGACATCCTCATATTCATCAAAGCGAGTGAAGAATCCACCCATACTTCTAAACCGTTTGGCCATTGGATTCGGCTTTCGTCTGCCCAGAAATCGGCTATTCCAGATGCCATCTTTATTGCGATAGGCTTTCTGCGCTGCCTCAAAATAGGCTTCTGAATAGTCTGATTTGGGTTCCGTACGATAAAAGCCATATCCCCTTTTCAAATACTCTAAATTTATATTAATTTCATTGAGTGTATATTTTCTAAATAAATGTACAAGTGTGACAGAATCATCTACTTGTTCTGAAGTTGATTCCATAACATGAGGATAATGAGTGATTTCACTCTTCAAATACTTTTTTATCTCCCTTGTCACGGAGCGTGAACCACGGCTTGTGTCAGCAAGCAAAGGTGCATCCACATTGACAAGTTGAACAATCCGGCCATCCTTGAGGCGAAATCGATGACTATCAAGCGCTTCATCGACTTTCACCGTTTCCTGGCTGAAAAGAGCAACTGATAAAAAGATAAGCAACAGCGCCCATTTTTTTCCAGTGAGTGAGCTCATATACTAATTTTTGGGATCTTTCCCATTATAAGAAAACCAATCAAAATCTGCAGGAACTGAACACTGTTTGCCATTTCCGGTGACATACAAACCAAAATAAGTGCCCGTAAAACACATCCCGTAATCAAAGCCGATCACTTCCACGGACAAGTCCTTGGTCACACCTGTACCCATAACAGTTTCATTTCCATCCGCATCTTTGCATTTAAACTCATACAAAAGCGGCTTTGCGTTGACAGTAAGGACGACTGGTCCGTCCGCAATTTCAGCATATTGCACACCCTCAACAATCTTAGCATGCACGACTTTTCGCAGGAAGACGGACCGCTTCCCGTCTTTCAATGTTACACCGATTTCGTAATGATGCCGGTCATTCTGGCGAATGACCAACCCGGCTTCTTCATTTTCGTGTTGGGGATTGAAATCAAGTGCTGTTGAAACCTCACAGGTCAGGTCAACCTGTCGTCTACCAATAAAAGTAGGATTATCCTGATCGCTCATGGTGACATCAGTTCCCATTAGACGGAGGAACCCTGGACGCTCGGTGAGTGAGTAATTGGATGAATCCAGATTGCGTACATAATTCCAGTGCAGATCCAGGGCCCCTTCATCAAAGTTAATTTTGGATGGGACAGGATCCCATTTATGCTGAGTCAATTTGGGAGCAATCATTTCTAATTCAATCGGCTTATTATTATTCACAACAGGCCATCCATCTTCACCAAATTCAAATGGAACAAGAAATGTCTCGCGACCCATATGATGAAACGTCCCTCCCTGCGGACGGATAGCAAGACAAACCATCCACCAGCCGTCGGTTGTGTGGACAATGTCTGCATGACCCACAGCACGAATCGGATGATCATCCAGATGCCGATGCGTTAAGATTGGATTATTGGGATTTGATTCAAACGGTCCCCAGGGGGAGTCACTGCGGGCGACTGTCATCATATGACCGTAACTGGTTCCTCCCTCGGAGATCATCAGATAGTAGGTGCCATCAATCTTGTACATGTGCGGCCCCTCAGCCCAGATACCACCGGTCCCGCCCCAAATCTTCTTCATCTCGCCCTCAAGCTGACCAGTTTCCAAGTTGAGTGTTCGCTGACCGATATATCCATCCGCCCCACCCACATGACGGATGTAATAAACGGTACCATCATCATCAAAAAAGAGGGATGGATCAATATCTCCCGGATCGATCCACACAGGCTCGGACCATGGCCCGGCTGGATCTTTAGCCGTCACATAAAAATTTCCGCCGCCATCCACATTGGTATTGATCATATAAAAGGTGCCTTTGTGATAACGTATCGTGGGCGCGTAAAGCCCACCGGATGCGCGCATCTTTTCAAGAGGAAGCTGACTCTCACGGTCGAGACAATATCCGATGAGTTTCCAGTGCACCAGATCTTTACTATGGTGGATCGGAATACCCGGAAAATATTCAAATGTGCTATTCACCAGATAAAAGTCATCCCCCACCTGACAGATACTGGGATCAGGGAAATATCCGGGCAAAATTGGATTTCTAAACGTTCGTGTCTTAGGTGCTTGGCAAGCGGAAAGAAGGATGAGAACAGACAAGATTGCTATAATCCAGAAATAGTGTTTCATTGCATTGCCTCCAAAATCAATTCTATTCAACTAAAATAAATGCATACCGATTCATCACGCTGGAATCTTCGCGCAGGACTTCAATCGGATAATTCAGCTTTCTTACAGTTCCGAAAACATCTATCCCCACCGCTTCAGGACAGGGCCTTAATAAATCAAGATGCTTGCAGGATGTTTTGTTTTCTGCCTTGCACTCCTTGCATAAATTACATGAGCTGGTGTTAAGCAGAAATGTTTTATAATAACCAGAGAGAAAAATCTTCTTTTCAAGATCTAACATATTCCGGGTCAAATCCTTCGCCCATTTTTTGGAATATTCGCCATATTTCACTTCCTTTTGAAAATGAAACATCAGGATAGTTTTATATTCGCGGATTAACTCACGGCATGATTCTATGGATGGAAGATTCGGAGGACACGCGGGTCTCCCCGTTTCGCCACATCCATATAGACATTTCAAACGCACCCACTGAGCGATCACAATATCATCCGGCGTGATCCATTGATATTCT
The DNA here is from genome assembly GCA_013202295.1 of Candidatus Zhuqueibacterota bacterium. Taxonomy (GTDB): domain Bacteria; phylum Zhuqueibacterota; class QNDG01; order QNDG01; family JABMRT01; genus JABMRT01. Next base: position 10,382 of record JABMRT010000074.1, on the reverse strand, counting down.
TTAAAAGGGAACTGAGCGATAATCTTTTCAATCTCTGATTGATTCATTTTTGAATATTCCGATTAATTGTTTATCTCCTGAAGGAGGATTTCAAAGAATTGATCCCTCACCTGTTTTTCCACCCAGGGCTTATGCCCGCATTTCTCAAGAAGGATAAATCGGAATTCTGTGAGTAATTTGGACAACGACTCCCGAACTCCTTCAGCCGGATGTGGATCATAATCTCCGTGAATTGCAGTCACCGGGCATTGGATATATTTGGCCAAAGCGATAAGTTCCCCGCTTGCTCTCATCTGGGATGCTGCCGGCCATACCTTTTGAAATATATCAAATCGACAATTTATATCTTTCTGTTCTGGAATCGGATCAAACGTATCCGCTTTGCTCATAAGGGTTCCGAACCGGGCAAATAGATCCGTTGTATCCGACTCATTGGATTCATCAATTGCTTTCAAGAGAGATACAACCTCAGAACGACCTTGTGAATTAAGCCGTTTCATACGCATATTTTGAATCCCGGTTGAATACTTTTCCTCAAATGGACCGCTGCTCACCAGAATCAATTTTTTGACCAAATTTGGATATCTGGCCGCTGTCATCCAGCTCAGCCAAGCGCCCCATGAATACCCGATCAATGCGACAGGTAGTATTCCGGATTCTTCGATGATACAACACAATTCCTCAATCTGACCTTCTACGGAATCCGCTGTTTGAAACGGTTCCAGTACACCTAATGTGGACGCAAGTCGGGTTGCGACCGGAGCCATCTCTCCAGCAACACCCGGTCCTCCATGGACGACACAAATTAGATAAGGAGGTTTTCCATGTGTTCTTAAATTCGAATTAATCATTGAAATACAAAATACGGACTGCAGGAATGCGATGCAATAAATAATGTACAAAAAAAGGGACATCCCTGTTTTGGAATACCCCTCTTCCCCACACTGTAACTAATTTTAGATTACGGATCAGATACTATTTCAATCCATCTGAATTACTTACGAATGCCACTTTCTTCGAATCCGGTGACCATGACGGCACGTTGATAGTTCCCTGCCCGCCATATAGATAGGCGATCACGCGAGAACTCATATCTTCCAGATTCATCAGGCGCAGTGTGATATGCTTGTAATAGGGATGATCCCACAGATCGACTTCTGGCGGAAAGGCCAGATAGACCAGCCATTTCCCATCCGGGCTCTGATGTGGAAACCAATTCTGGAACGCATCATCCGTAATCTGGGTTTGCTCAGATCCATCGGATTTCATTTTCCAGATTTCCATGGTTCCGGTTCGATTGGAATTGAACCAGATATGTTTGCCATCAAATGAGAATTCTGATCCGTCATCCAGGCCGGGATTATTCGTGAGTTGGACTTCTTCACCACCTGTGGCAGGAATACCGTACAGGTCCCATTGCTCATTTCGGTTTGCAGTGTAGATCAGAGTTGTCCCATCCGGGGACCAGCCATGCCAGTACGAGGGGCTCTTCTCAGTGATCTGAGTTGGAACACCGCCTGTGACCGGCACTGTATAAATAACGGAATTCTTTCCCGAAGGACGATCCTTGGCGTGATGACTGAGGGCCAGAGTTTTACCGTCAGGAGAAAATCCGTGATCGTTATTATTGGATGTCGCGAAATCTGTATCGATCAAAGTCAGCTCTCCACCCGCTGCAGGAATCCTGTACAATTTACCCTGACTGTTTACCACGAGAAAGGAACCATCCGGAGACCAGTTCGGCGCTTCAAAGGGTGTTTGCGATTGATAGGTGACTTTTCGCAAACCGGATTCGATGTCAAGGATTTCCAGCCGGCAGCCTATGTAATCCCGGTATGGGACGAAATCAGGCTTAGCTGGAACCGTTAATCGGACATTTTTGAACACCGCTTCTTCAACCACATTGGAATCATGGGAGCAAACAATCAATCCCACATAAAACGATGTGGAATCAAAAGGCAGCTCAATTTCACCGATCTGTTGCATCAAATCACCTGGTTTGGAAGCATACATGCGAACAATATTTCCACTTTTTTCGAGACGCATCATCGGCAGGTAATGGTCTTCCGAAGATTGCTCCAATGTGAGTGAGTCAACCTCAAGTCGGTACTGCATCGACATCAGGCCATCTCCTCCATGATACTCGGCACTGACATGCCTTGAACCGGTTTCAAGGGTTTCCCGTATTGCTAATCCCGCTTTGCGATGCACATTTGCGCCTTCACCAACCCAGCTGACTTGTGCGTCCAGTATGAAATCACTGGACATTTTTTTCCATAGGAACTGAAACTCATCTTCGCCATACCACATATTGGTTCCGGCGCCTTTGAGGTGATATTGATCCGTAGCTGGATCATACAAACTCTCACCTCCCAGTTTGACATTGCCGATATCTGAAGCCGTTTCAAAAACACCTAGATTCATAGATTGATTCATCGTGCATCCTGCGATAATGAGTACTATTAGTAATGGATATTGAAATTTCATTAATATAATCCTTCTTCTAACTCATGGATACCCTGAACAGATATCCTTGAATGAATTATTTTTTTGCCAACCTCAACATAATAACATCATGCGAGGCAATTTCTGACTTAAACGTTTTCTTCGTTGATCCCCTGGATTTCTTTTTCCAGAGATCGCGAATTTTGTATTCATTCACATCAAATAGAAATTCTTTTTCGAAAATCGTGTCTTTGATGGGATTGGTTTTCCAGTCAAACACAATCTTACGATCGGACTTGGCTCGGTTCAGAAAGCAAACGGCAAGCTCATCATTCATTAGCGGTTTCGCCCAGACATCCACACTATCAATGACCAGAACTTTGAATGCCTGGATACCAAGTGAATCCTGATCCACGGCGATCGCATCTTCGTTTGTGAGAATTTCTAGCGTCTCTTTGCTCATTTTTCCGAGGTCATTGCCAGCGATCAGCGGAGCAGCCAGCATGCACCACATCGCGAAATGCGCCCGGTCTTCAGCCTGAGACATGCCATTGCCCACTTCCATCATGTCAGGATCATTCCAGTGATCGGGTCCGGCATATTGACGGATATCCTTGCGCATATCCATAATTTGAAGCACTCCCCATGAGGACCAACCGCCATGATCAACTTCACCATCGAAAAGCACGGCAATATCACCGGTGGTGCGCCAGAGATGCCCCACAATTTTACCCCATTTCCAGGGATCATTGTTTCCCCATTCACACAAGCTGAACACGATCGGCCGTCCGGCTTTGTGCAGGGCATTACACATGGTCAGGTACGCACCGCGCGCGTTTAATTCTTCGGTATTGCACCAATCATATTTCAGATAATCCACACCCCACTTGGCATATTGCATGGCATCCTGATACTCATATCCCCGGCTGCCTGGACGACCGCCACAAGTCTTCCATCCAGCGTCAGAATATATCCCCATCTTCAGTCCCTTGGAGTGGATATAATCTGACAACGCTTTCATGCCGGATGGAAAGCGCTCAGGATCGGGATGGATAAATCCAAGGCTATCACGCTTGCCGTGCCAGCAATCATCGATGTTCACATATAGATAACCGGCATCCTTCATCCCGGTTTCTACCATGGCGTCGGCTGTTTCCATGATTATCGCTTCATTCACATCGCAGGCAAAATGGTTCCAGCTGTTCCATCCCATGGGAGGTGTCAGTGCCAGCCCCGTGAATTTCTGGCCGAATGCAGACATCACACTGCATAGGATAATAAAAAGAATTACTCTCCGCATTAAATTACTCCTTGTTATTCGTAGATTATTCTTTCGGGTCATCAGCATTTTTATCCAAAATCATTGTGATAAAGCGTTCACCCCAATCAGAACTTGAGTTGTGTTTGATTTTAAGAACTTTACCTTCTTCATCCAGACTGATGACCTCTTTTAGGGTCATGATGGATTCTTCACCATCGCGATCAAAGGTGATTTTACTTGCGATTGTGAGTTGTTTGCCATCTTCAGAGTATGCGGCAGTGGTCACACGAGGAGAGTTCCAGAATTCCGATTTACACTCTTTGCCATCCAGTGTCAATATCTCCTCCATGACCATGTCTTCGTACTCTCCTTCATAGACTTTTTGAATTGTGATCGCATTGTCCTTTTGTGCGATTTCTACTTCGAACGGCAGAAATTGTGTGCCCATATCATCCAGCTCACATTTATCCTCATTCAGAATCCAAATGCCTGAATAATCGGCTTTTTCACCAGCGATAACTCCTGCTGTCAGGATAATCGACAGCGCAACAATCAGACTTGTCCGGCTACGCATGTTTTCCTCCCTGTTAATTTAGTAACAAAAAAATGGATGAATCTTCTACAAGTTATTTACTCAGGCTGAATGGTTCATAATAACAAATTCGCTTGAATGATCAAAATCCTATTTCATAAGCATTAATTTCTGCACCTGTTGCTCGTGCCCCGATTGGATCATGCAGAAATAGGCTCCACTGGGTACAACTGCGCCGGAATGATCATGTCCGGACCAGCGAATCAAATGACGCCCTTCGGATTGTCTGCCCTGATTCAGACTTTGAACAAGCCGCCCCTGAATATCAAATATTAGAAATTGAACATCAGCGGACTTGGATAAAGTATATTGGATTTCCGTGGACGCGTTAAATGGATTGGGAAAGGCCTGCGCCATTTCAAATTCCGCAGGGATTGAAACAGTGCTCTCAGGAATGGAGGTTTCCCAGTTCCCATTCAGGATATAATCTGGCCGGACAGATGTGTTTTGAATGCTGTTAGGATCGGTCACCGCGACCTCAAGTCCCCAATCGTATAATGTGGCATAGGTGCCGTCAGAGCACATATCCCAGAAGGGATTACAATTTCCGAACCACGACCATGCTATATATCCCATCTGATTCAGCTGACATTGTTCGATAATTGTAAGATACGCAATGGAATTATTGTCCGTAATGACATCTGTATTACATTGCCCATGCATCTGGGAAAATTCACCAACAATCAGGGGCAGTTCCATCTCAACGGATTCTGCGATCTCATCAATGATATCCTGTTCGTCGTAGCCGTACATCTTTGGCCACCACATATGAATTGAGAAAATCAGATTGTGATCAGGATCAAACTCGATCAAGCCTGGACCAGTTGCCTGAAGCACATTGATATTTTTTCCCCAGTCCGGGGCATCGATCACCAACGGTACATGAACACCCGCGTTCCGAATCTGCTGAATGGCTGCTTCATACCCGGCGTTAAAAGCAGTTGCCCGAATATTCCCGTCCCCTGCTTCATTGGCGATGTTCAGAAGAAGATAGGCTTCATGCTTTATAAGGATGGGCAGAATGGCCTCGCTCGTCCAGTAATCCACAACGTTATCCAGCATACTCCAGTTGCCCGTGGCATCATGACATTCAATCATGGGAATCATATCCAGCGCGATACAGTTGGTAATCGCCGAATCCAGATCGTTTGCAGAGCCCGATATCTCCCACACGATCCGGATGACGTTGGCATTTATATCATCAATCTCGTTATAGTGCGGCAGACCGCTTTTCTGATACCAGATATTCGGATTGGCCACGCCACGAAGGATGACCAATTCATCCTCCGGTGCGTATAAGTGCCGGCCCTTCACTCGAAAACCGGGATACTCTTGCGCGTGGGAGAATCCAAATATGAAAAGAAAAAGGATCAGAAAACTTGAATTCCATTTAAACATACATTACTCCGATTTTATATCCTATAGCCAATGGCTTCAGGATTCATTTTCCACCAACACATAAAGCACACCCAGTCCCGGTAAATCAAGTTGGATGTTTTTATCTAATGTTGAGGAATACGCTTTCACACTATCTGGATCTGGGCCTCCCGCTGGCAGATCCGGTTCCAAACCATTAATAAATACACGGCGTGAGAAATCACCATTGTCATCCCCGCCGAGAAGTGTGTACCAGTAACACCGTTTGCCAGAATTAAAATTCTTTAAATTTAATTCAAGGGTTTGGTCAGATCTTCCTTTGTTGATTAGGACGATTCCCGCTTCGCCTGAAGTAAATGTGGAAGCATAGGCCACAATATTACTATCTCCTTCCACCGATGAAGCAACCATATGATCGCCAAAATAACGCTGGAATAAAGTCATATAGTGAAAACTCGGTCGGGGATTAAATAGGGGAACATCCGGTTCGCCGTCACGGGAAAACATGCCGTGATCATCGCCACCGGCCCATGAATTGGCGAGGTTCCATCGATTGGCCATACCATATTTATGTTTAATCAGTTCTCCCAGCACAAGCACATTGTGCATGCCGTTCACAAAACTGACTTGTTGCATGGATCCAATCGCGAAGATGTTCCACTCGGTTAGAGCCAGGGGTTTCATATCCACCCCATTCTCTTGAGCCACCGTCTGGATAAAATGGTTCATATCGAAAGTCATGCTCTCCACTGAGTTCAAGATGGTCTCAATAGTGGAGTTTTCATTGTAGGGCGTATAATAGGAGTGTACAATAAAGAAATCAGCGCCATTGCCTGCTTCCTTAAAATATCCGGAATTCCAATACTTCTGCGCTGGCATGTGCCATTCCTGTGCTTCTTCCAAAAGCACAGCACCGAGTTGAATTTCGACTCCGATCTCCCGAGCGGCTTTGCGCATCGAATCCGCAAACACATTGAAATGTCGGCCATACAATTCTCCGGTGATGATCTCCGGTTGTCCATCCTGATTTTTAGAAGGATCAATCCGATATCCGGCCTGCCATGCACCGAAATTCTCATTGCCAATTTCCCAGTACCGGGTGCGTCCGTTGTCATATCGCACCCAATCAGCCGCATACTTTGCCGCCTCTTTAACTGGAGCTTCACCGATACCATATCTGGCGCGACCATAATTTACAGTGATGATTCCGGTGCTGTTTGTCATCTGAAGCATTTTATAATAATTGTCGACTGACAATGTTCCAGCGGTGTCATTGCGCCCGTACCAGTACTGCTCCACATAAGGATTCTCAATGCCTCCGTAAAGGGTATCCGGTGCCCCGGAAGGCGGCGGCTCCATATGATCATCGTCCCAGAAAAAAAGATTACTTAGATTCCCACCGGGGTATCGAATAAGATTGGGTGATAATTGTTGGATGGATCGGATCAGTTCGGGTCGATCCACCATTTGCGTCATATACACATTGGCATTGGCGCCATAAATCAGGGGTGAAATTCCGGCAACTGTATCCTTACAATTCACAGTCACTTGGACTGTTGGCGCGTTGGCAGATAAATCCATCTCAATATAATCAGGAATCGCTGCATGTTTTGGGACCACCTGATAAAATTCATAGGTCACAGACGAACTGCAATTCATTAGTACAAGCATAAATAAAATAAAATGGATCAACACAACTCGTTTCATTTAATACACCTTGATCATTATTTAATACAAACCATTTTAGTTCTGAGGATATTTACTTGGGCTGCTCCATCATGGAACGTTTAAATTCAGCCAGCATGGAATTGGCCGGAGCATCAGGAACGATTTCTCGCAGCTGACTGGATACCCTGTCGCCATTTTCGAACTGTCGCATTTGATAATAGCCGCGTGCCAGATTATAGAGCAAATGTACATCCTCCGGGATTTCTTGATGCGCCTTCTCAAGATAGAGAATACCAAGCCGCGTTTCACCTAATATGAGAGTAAGTTGGCCTATCCATTTATGAATAAATGGTGATTTATTGAATTTCAAACCCTCGGTCAGTAATTGCAGCGCCTCCGCATATCTTTCGTGTTGGATAAGCAGTTGGATAGCCGGTTCATAGAAGAGATCAAGATAGGGTACTGAATAAATCAGCGATTTATATTCATCAAGAGCCTGTTGGATCTCGCCTTTAGATTCATAATATTGGGCCAGTTCTATATGGGCCATTTCAAGGGTGTTGCCTTCGGTTCTCAGGATGTTCAGGCTAAGCGAGTCTTCTTTGGTCTGAGGACGGATTATATCAAGGGAACGATTTGGCCCCGTTTTCTTGAACGGCCAACCGCCTTTGAGATGTGCAATCGTCATCGCCGCATGAACACTGTCAAACCGGGTAAATCCCCAATTACGATGATAAAACTCAGCAGGACGAATGCGCTCGGAGGGCCATTCCGCTTCGATTAATTTATTTTGTCTTATGGCCTGATAGAACACATCGGCCATGACAAAATATCCATCATAATTGGGATGCAAATGTTCATACATCAGAGTGTTTCCGATCAATCCGTGAGGTGACTCCGATTCAAAGTGGGACTTCATTGGCACCGCAATGCAGTTATACTTCAAGGCTACGTTCTGGATGATTCTGTTAAATGCTTCCGTAGCGCGGAACCGCAGTGCGTCCAGATCCTTGGCCCGGTAATAAACGGAACGAGCCTGATCGTACTCTCCGGCTTGCTCCAACTTTCTAGCTTTTCTAAAAATGGAAAGGGCATCCGGCAAAGTATCTGATTTAATGGATACGAATGGCTTTTGATCACGAATATTACTTACCAGTTCACTGACAAAAACAGGGAGATTGGATTTTCGGGCCTGCTTTACGATATCACGCAAGTTTGATTCAAATTGTTTCTCACCAAGGCGATACAGCTCGTGATTTAACGGGATCTCTTTTTCTTTCACGATCCGGGCCATCTGGGTCTGCATGGGATCGAAGTCATTATCTGATTCCGATGGTTTACTGATTAAGCGCTGAATAGCATGAACGCCATCCCGTATTAAAAGGAAGGTTTTTAATCGCTGCAACCGCAAATAAGTCAGAACGACATTACGATGTTTACCTAATGATTCAACTGATCCCACGCCCAATGCACCGTAAAATTCATTGTGCCCCGCATATATAAGCAAAGCGTCAGGCTTGTGTTGGAGAATTTCATCCATGAAATCGAGAAGGGTATAACTGTTGATCGCAGTCATGGCAGTATTCACAACTTCGATCCGGCGATTTGGGAAAGTATCGGAAAGGCGCCGCTGTAGAATACGGGGGAAAGAAACGTTATGACCATAAGGAAATCCCGCGGTTGTAGATCCGCCAAGCACAAAAATTCGGTAGGCGTTCTCAGGTTTTTGACGAAGGAAAAGATCCTTTCTGGGAGTAGGAATAAAATCATTCTGCATGAAATAGCGACTGCAAACAGTTCGATTGATTCCATAGTATTTGGAATCCACAGTCGGAGTTGGAATAAAGAGTTTATGCTCTCCCCCATAATTAAAGAGACGAAGAACCAATTCCAAAAAGACAAGAAACAGAAGGAAGAGACATAAAGCGATCAGAGTAAACCATCGTGTCTTGGATGGAGAAAATTGGGCTTTCTTCTTCTGCATCTTTGCTTTTCTGCGCAGGACTTTTTTCTTTTTCGGCTTCATGGAACCATCATTTCTAAAGACTGAATTTTATAGGGTGTTATGATTTATGAAAATATTCTGAAACAATCAAGATATTTTCCGAAATGTGACAATTGTTTACAGAACTTTGAAGGATTAATGTTCCGGGAATTGCCTAAAAAAAACAGGCCCGGCGAAATTCGCCAGGCCTGTTAAACTCAAACGGAAAACAGGATTATTTCAGAAGCATCATCTTCTGAGTCTGAATGTTGTCTCCCGCTTTCAGACGGTAGAAATAAATACCGCTTGCTACGCTCATTCCGTCAAATGTGACCTGGTGAACACCAGCGTCCATTGTCTCATTAACCAAGGACATCACTTCGCGTCCCAGGATGTCATAGACAGCCAGTTGGACATCGGATGCAACCGGAAGAGTATAAGAAATGGTTGTGGTCGGATTGAACGGATTCGGATAGTTCTGGCTCAATGCGAATTCTCTCGGTGCTGCTACAGGAGAATCTTTCACACCCGTGTCCGGTGATCCATCATACAGTAGTGGATTGGTCTCACCGGTCATATTATTAACCGCAAGGAACTGCACCTTATTGTCAGCAAGGAATTTGACCGTACCAAGATAACTGGGGACATTCCAGATCAAATCAGTACAGCGTGCGGCCCAAGCTTCGTCAGCATCACGGCCTGCACCATCATTATCGATGATGTGCATGCCCAGACCGAAGACACCATCTACAACTCCAACGATCGCTTCACTGCCACCTAAAGAATCAATTTTGATGGCGTATTCCAGGATGTAACCACCATCCAGATCGCCTCTGGCATACATCTTGGCATCTTCAGCAACATCATCAAGGTTGTCACAGATACCCGCGTTCGCAGGATCAGTTTCCGACGAGTCAATCGCAGTAAAGATAACGGCCTTTGACATTCCTGTTGCTACACTGTCATCAGGCACACCATCAATCTTCAGTTCCATGGCGTCTGTCTGCCAATCATTACCCGCGCTTTCAAGACTGATCACATCGTCTGTGACCTCT
>JABMRT010000073.1 GCA_013202295.1 Candidatus Zhuqueibacterota bacterium | reverse complement strand
CCAAACACAAATCTGTGATGATTTACACATTGATGTCGCGCAAAAAGATGATATGAGTTAAATATAGTAACAGAAATTGTAAATGCAAGGGAAATATACATCCCCCTGCCTCGGCAAAGCCGAGGTTCCCTACCACAGGCATTTCCTCTATGTATTCCTATGGAATACATATCGGTCGCCTTCAAAGGGGGATAGTCCCGCCGTGGCGGAATGCCCCTGATCTATTCTTTGATCGTCCCGGGTATAACTTGAAGGACGATCAAAAAAGTCTGGAGTCGCAATTCATATTTGTTAAGTATTACACTATCATAATTTGGCTGTGCTCAAGCATGAGGCCCGTATATCAGACAGGAACTCATCACCCAGGTTCACAGGGACTTTGCCTTTAATCAAAATAAAGAATGGATCTTGATCGTTGTGCAGGAAGCGATAAATCCAATATCGAGGTGGATACATAGCGTCGGAAACCCCATCAGGATATGTCAATTTGACTGCAAACACCACATGGCCTTTAAACTTTTCCTCTTTTAAAATCTCAACATTCGCTCCGAGTTTATCGAGCTCTTCATTGCCTGTTGAAAGCTGTTTCCATCCGTCTTTGAGTCGTTGGATGTATCCTTCAATATTCCCAACCATGGCTTCGGCTTTACATTCGCCTTCGCACATTGCTTGGAATTCAATATTGGGCGGTTCGTAAAAGTCGAGTGCATTTCCAGGTTCAAATACCACAGTCCCAAAATCAGGATTCACTTTCCAGCCTTTGGGAACTTCTGCCTTGAGTTTAATATTTTCTTCTGTGTTCGGACGTTTTACTGTGAATTCAACTTGATCACCGACGAAGTCTATTTTTTGTCCGTAGGCGATTGTGAAAAGAACCATGCTTAGAAAAAAACCGGTAAACCGTTTCATGACTTTTCTCCTCCTTAAAATGAGTTCTTGATCTCGTCAGGATTTTGTCCTGATGCGTGAAGTATGCGAAGATTAACACCACGCTGTTTATGCGCCCAGGGGTACAATCCCCGGGGTGACTAAGGTTACTTGTGTTATCAGAATACTGAGATATCTTTAACAATGTATAAGACAGTCAATCTCAGGATGATTTTGCGGCAGTCAGTCGTGCCATATTTCTTTGCTTGAGCGCTTCTTTGATTTCATAACAGCGTTTTTCACTCAATGAGTATCTCAAGGCAAAGAAAATTGAGATAATGCTGAGTAAGAGTGGCAGTCCAATCTCAACCGCGCGCATCATAAAAAGTGTATAGGGAGTCTGCCGTGTAAGTGGGACAATGTCTTCCTCAATCGTGTTAAACTCGCTCACGAAGGAATCCAAATTGGCCGTTATTGTTATGTTAGACAGCCGGCTATTCACCCTTGAAATGGTCTGAATGAGCTGATCATAATGCTCGACACTATTTTGAGCCTCCAGGGATTCGGCTTCCAGATGTGACAGAAGCTCAGATGAGCTCATCCTGGCTTTTTCAAGTGGAGTTTGAAACGTCAAGGGAATGGCTTCCTCTACAATGGATTTAATCCGAGATGATTCAGTCTGAGGATTCAATTCCTCGAAACGCAGTTGAAGTTGCTCCAGATCACCTATAGTGGTTTTTGTCCTGGCCAAACCATTGAATAATAAATTTTTCTTCTGGCCCTGAGCTTCTGTGACAAAAGGATTCGGCTGTTCCTGCTTTTTTAGAGATTCTTTCTCCAAATCGCTCAAATATTCCTTTGATTCTTCGAGTGCTTCAGCGCTATGTTTCTTGATTTTTTTGAGTAACTCCGTTTGGGTGACAGAGAGATCCTGATAGCCTTCCCAGACTTGGACCTGACTCTGTATTTCACGCATATGTCCCTGAAGGTCATCGACTTTGGTGACTTGGGCCTCGTCAAATTGTGTAAAAACGATGAGGGCACCTGCGACAAAGCTGGCGAAAGCAGTTCCCATTTTAATAAACCACCAGAATATCGAGTAGTAACTGCCCTCAGAGCGGTGACCGGTCTTTAAATCATCTTCATCACAAATATCGCCCACCATAGAAGCTCCAAGCGTAAAGAAAAACAGCATACCGGAAGAAAGCAGGATTGTTGGAAAAATGACGAGGTAAGGGTACTCAGGATTGTAGCAGACGATCTTGGACAGTTGTGCCAAACACATGAGCACAATGGCAATAAGGAGGGTTTTTTGTTTGCCCAGCTTTGAGCTTAGCCAGTTGAGAGGGAAGACAGCAATTAGTCCGGTGATGGCCCAGACGGTGCCATTGATTCCGAGAAGGGTGGCAGCTGCAGATTTATCACCCCCAAAAATATAAAAAATGGGAATGTAATAACCGAGCAGATTCACAAAATTGAAGCCCATGGCCAGTGTAAAAATGATCACCACCAAACCCAAAAAGGTTTTATTGCTGGCCGTGTGTCTCATGTCTTTCCAGAACGGCGTTTTCTTTTGCTTTGCGGCAACTTGAAAGCCTGGTTCACGCACGGCGAAAAACCACCAGAATGAAAGTGGAATCAGGATGGCAGCGATCATCATGGAGACATAGCGCATCCCATCGGCCAAGTTCCCACCGGTGCCCTTGAAAATTTCCATATTCGCGAGAGCGAACAGCCACGGCGTGCTCATCGCAAATAGATTGCCGAAAAAACTCTTGGCACTGAAGAGGCGGGTGCGCTCGTGATAATCCGCAGACATTTCCATACCCAGAGCACCGTGAGGGATCTCGAAAATAGTACAGGCTGTAAAAAAAACCAGCAGCCAAAAGAGAATATAACAAAGTTGAAACCATTGGAAGCCGGACTCACTTGGAAACCAGACATGCACCTGTTCCCCATCCGGAATCCACCACATGAGGACAAAACTGACTGCCACGGCAATGCCGCCAATGAGTAAAAAGGGGCGTCGGCGGCCCCAACGGGTGCGGGTATTGTCTGAAAGATGACCGACAATCGGATCGGAAACGGCATCCCACAAACGGGGAATGATCAAAATAACACCTAGCCAGAAGGCGCTGAGTCCCAGGCTGATATTACCGATCAATCCCATGAGCTGACCGGCGATATTGAAGAGGGCAATGGGAATGATGCCGCCAAAGCCAAAGGCAATGAGTTGAGAAAAGGGAATCCGGTCTTCTGCTTTGGTTCCATGGTGTACATGCATCTCTTGTGCGCTCATGTGTTTTCCCCTTGGTCCGTTTTTTAACTCTGGTGGAGGTGATGTATTGTGATCGATTCAGGCAACATGAAATGCTCACTTAACTTTTATAAAAGTTTACTTACACAGTTCAATTAAAGCTGAACATGGATACGATTTTTTTCTTTATTCATCATTGTTAAGAGTTTGTCTGTTGGAATGAGTGCCCCGCCCAAACGGTACGGATTTTCTTCACGCGTGAACTCAGCAATTTTATTGTTGATGCGAATTGACTTGGGACCGGCACAGTTTTCTTTCACCTCGTATGTGAAGGTCACATGACAATCCATTAAGTTCATGGAAGCAGACATGCCGTTTAAGTGACGGGGAATAACCGGATCAATGATGGTGCTTCCGTATGAATCACGTAAACCGAGTAAACGCGAAACAACCAGGCCAATATAAATACCAGGCCCGCTGGAGTAGATTCTCCACCCGCCCTTAAGGGTGATTTTTCCGGCTTTAATGTCTTCGTATTTCTCATCAGCTTCATAACGGTTTCTGAATATGACATCCGAGCTGCTGTAGTAGCAGTTTGCTTGACGAACGTCTCCACAGGGCACGATATCTCTGTAAGCAATTGGAATGGCCTGACGAAGTGCTTTCAGGAAAGCATCTGCATGGCCAGTTCGTGCCTGCGCTTCAGCATATCGAAGGTGGGCATGGGTATACATCATCCCAATCTCACGGCCGAAGAAGGGGCTGCTTTCAGCACGCTGGAAGAATCTCTGAATGCCGCCATGATATTGGGGCGGCCGGTTCATCAAGCGGGCGCCATCCGGGCCTTTCAGATGCTCTTCAATCAAAGCAAGGTGATGTTGAGCCTGTTTTGGTGTGAAAATGCCGCTAATAATACCCCGAATCATGGGCAGTAGGCGATAATGGATTTTTGTTTTGTTGTCACTCGGGTGAAGTAACAAGCTGATGCGGCCATCTTGTTCAAGCAACCCAAGCCCTGAAACCGTTTCATTTTTTATCAGGTACTTGTTGAAATCTCGTTTAATCTGTTGACAGACCACTTTGAGTCTTGTCGCCTCCTCGCAACGGCCGATATGCTCACATACTGTCTGATAAGTAGAAAACGCCTGGTAGTTCAGTTCAACAGTCCAGGATGAGATCAGCCGCTGCGCCAAGGCAAGACTGACCGGCTGCATGGAATCATTCCAGTCTCCCCCGCCGAAAGGTACAAGGAAAGTGCCTGGAATAAATGAGTCGGTGACCTGATTTATCACCCTGTCGACATGTTCACTGAGCGGTGTTTTTTCTACCACTTCAATACCATCAGCATGATAGTATGGAAGCATCTCGTCAAGAAATTCAACGTCTCTCGTAGCTTTGATGTAGCGGCTGAGTGCAATCATGCACCAGTAATATATATCACCGTGAGAGCTATCAGCCCGGACTCCTGAATAGCTATCGAACATCCACCATTGCGGCCACCCACCATCAGTATTCTGGTTCGAGAAAATGATGCGAAGAATCTGTTTGGCTTCATCGAATTTTCGCATTGCCAGCAGCAATTCAAACGGCCCCTGGGTGACATCACGCGTACCCCAGGCCGCCCCCCCGAACTGCTCGAGCCCATGAGGCGTCAGGAAATGAGTCAGAGCATTGGCACCGTACCAAGGGAGAATTTCCTGAATTGCGGCCCAATCTTCCTGGTTTCCCTTGAGAGACAGGTCTGAACAAAATTCCTGCCAGATCCGTTGCGCATCCTGACAATCGGTTTCCCATTGTTTGTCAGCATCGTTGATTGGGATGGCTACCGTTTTGAAAAGGACTTCACCGACAAAACTGATGTGAAAATCAGTTGCTTTATTTATGTCGATAACAACAAAGGAATCGCCGTGACACTTACCATCGTTGTAGAGAGCTCCGTCACCGCAAATCCGATTGTCCCCGTTGCTATCAACGAAAATCCGAAATTGTGCCTGGGGAAATTTATCGGCAATCAGGCTGTCAAATTTCGGTTTGCAAACAACCTCCCCTACCGTTTCTCCAGGAGAGAAAGTCCAACCGTTTTCTTCATCAAATTGATTGGTGACCATTAAATTGACACGATCACCCTGAAGAACTTTGAAATCAATATGGATTTGACAATCTGTTTTTGAGGTCCAGGTACGGACCTGAAAACAGGTATTACCTTGTTTATAGATCCAGCGGCAATGGTTCAGACCGATCTCAAAAGCGGAAGGAACGCCGAGCAGATACAACTGGTCTTCTATCTCAACAAAAATCCGTTGCCCGGTTTGCCTCTCCAGGTTGAACTGGCTGGAACAAACAGAAAGCAGACGATTAAAATCAGTATTGCCTTGTGCTATATGTGAGTTGAAAACACCGTACATATACGATGTCGTCGTCATCATATTTTCATCGGGAATAGTTCCCACTTTCGTCTGCATTATATGGGCATGCGGGCGGTCAACGAGTGCTTCCTTGGCGCGTAGTACAACATGGTTGTTGTTTTTGCAAAAAAAAGACAGAAGCTGTCCGTTTTGCGTTTCTGCATGACGTTTCTTGGCACCAAAATACCGGTCAAGTTCCTCAGTGGAAAGCTCTTCAACGGATAAAAGAGGAGATGTGTGAAATAAATTCTCTTCTGGTATAAGATGATTTTCTACGGTTTTAGAAAAGTCGTGGTGGTCAAACTCTTGCATGAGGACCGGCAGCCGTTTCAAGTCTTGTTCAGATGTTGCATCCGGATGGTCAGACAGATAAGTCAAGACAAATGCACTCAAGTGCGATTCGTTGGCTGTTAGTTTGAATGGTTTTTCCTGAAGAGCAAGAATTGATAATTCTCCGGAATACTCACCCGCAAGCTCATCAGCGCAAAGGCCTTCTATAATACCTGTTTCACGAAATGTGTTACCGTAGAACTGCATGCCATCGACACTCGCGGCTATTGCTGAATGTTTTGACACCATCATGACCCAGGGATTACCGGTAGGACCTTTCATATTCTGGCGACAGCAGATAACAGAACCGTGTTTTTTATCGTGCAGAATACGTCTCTCAAGGTATTGGCTTACATAGTATTCATTGATTCGCCCACTGGTTACGGGAGCAAGGCCAACGTCTTGTTCATAAATCAGATCAAGTTCGACTCTGCTGCCAGATGTGTTGACAATCTCAACACACCATCGCAAACTATCACTTTTTTCAGAGAGATGGAGTTTGCACGTGTAGTCAAGGTTATCCCAACTGCCTATTGAAATGAAAACATTTTTTTCAACTGCAAATCGGCAGTTGCTTTCAGGCCCAAGAAGTGCCTTGTATTGATAAGGTTTCGTTTTCTTTCTCAAATACAAGTTCGCACCCATTTTTCCGAAGAGGTTTGCTTTCTTAAGACTGACTCGAATGGGTGCTACGTCGACGCTTTCGACCAAGCCATTTTTAAGGAAGTCTACTGTCAGTCCTTTGTTGTTTTTGATTTTTGATGTTTTTTCGTTAGACATATTGTTGGATTATTACATGCCCGGTTTTTAAAAACTTTGCAGGTCTAATGAATTGGTGTTGTTATTGAAATCCGCAGCTGAGTCCTTTATGGAAAATGAATAACCAAACTGAATGGACTCGGTCAAAAAATCACTATGATGACGTCACTCAAAAAGATGCCAGGTTGAATCTGACAGCGAACGCATTCCCTGCTGCTTGCGGCGGGGAGCTTCAATGCAATTTATAAAGCCAGATAGAAAATGCAAGCGTTTTTGTGTGGTGGGGGGTTGAGACACCCACCTAAATCCTCCCTCAAGGGAGGACTTATCTCCCCTCGAGGGGAGAAGTCCCGTTTTCACGGGACAGAGGGGTGTAAAAAAGGGCACAATCCAAGCACGGTCAGAAGTCCCGGCTATTTTATCAACAGCAACTTTCGTGACTCACTGAATTCTTTAGTTACCAGACGGTAAATATATACACTACTAGTAAATCCGGACCCATCAAATTCTACCCGGTATGTCCCTGCCTCCTGCTCCCTGTTTACCAGGATCTTCACTTTCTGTCCAAGCAAATTGTAAACAGTCAATAATGTTTTACCTTTAACTGACAACTCATAACTGATCACTGTTTTCGGATTGGCTGGATTCGGATAATTCTGATTTAATACAGACAAGTCCCAATTATTATCTATATATGAGTTAACGATATTCGTAATAATTTCTTGACCAGGCTCGAGCTCCTCAAGCCCATTTTCAGTTTTTACCCATACAGAAATATCAGGTGATGGATTATAAACTGAACTATCTGTATACACAAGATTATAAATTGCTCTGAGGTAATCAGCAACCTCTATACTCCTGGTATACCATATATCATCCCTGTTCCCTAATTCCTGACAAATGGTTGTCAATCTATTCCATCCGGCATTGTCCAAGAAATGGCTGTGTCCCCACATATACAGGAGGGCCATGCATTCCTGATTCCAATCGATGAGCTGATCTGCAAAAGCTTCTCCGTCCCAATCGTTAATCGTAGGATCCCACTGCATTAAACCATCTGGTATATTACTTGGAATCTCAAGGCTGCGGGTATCGTTCGTCGTTCTTGCGTATCTGATTCCTAGATTTTGAGCAATATCAATCACACGATAATCATACGCACCGGTTCCGGCTCCTCCAAAAGGGTATGCCAAACCATTTATGTCATACCCAACAAGATTTTTTAATGCATCTCCGCAATTTTTTATCTCACTTTTTATTGAATTGGTATCACCCTGAGCAAGATAAGGATGATGTTCACTGTGGTTTGCAACTTCGTGATCTTCATATAGACTATTGACTTGCGCACTGGTGACAAAGCCATCATCATCAAGAAATTCTGAAGTTAAATTAAAAGTACCCACGATCCCATTTACATTGAATAGATCAACCATCTGTGCGTCAGCTGCCGGCCCGTCATCATAGCTCATGATCAGAGCTTTCCATTTTCCACCCGACCATGCATATTGGGTTGGATCAATGGTCCGATTTGGTAGTTGAACGTTTCCGTTTACGGTTATTCCCTTGGATTTATCTATTGTCAAGGGTGACGCGCCAGTCAGGTGATTCGCATCAATAACAACTCTGTTATCCATATCTTCGGCTAGCCTGACTCTGAAATAATTATCATTGCTATTGTAATCACCGATTATTTCCTGTACCAATGTTTGGGGATCAACAAATGCGAACATGGCGTTTGCATCTAAAGGGCATCCAGTCCATTCTAATCCTAAAACGGATAACTCCAGATTCTCGAAAGAAAATGACAGGGAATTATTCACAACCGTTGCTTCTATCAAATACATTCCGTCTTGAACAATAGAACCCACAACAGCAATGTTCTGGTCTTTAAAATCATCAGGCAAATGAATCACAGAAATTGTCAGGTTCGTTATTATGGGTGGAGGCAATTGTATAATTCCGTTAACAATAATACTTGGTTGTCTAATATCTATCACCAATCCGGGTGGAGGTGTCAGACTATATTGTGCATCAATCACAACAGCATTCATAGTGTCGCTAGTAAGTGCAACTCTGAAATTATTATCATTACTCCCATAATTGCCAACAATTCGCTGATTCCATGTACCTGGTTCAAAGAATGAGAATGCTGCATTTGCCCCTTGTGGTTTATCTAGCCAACCATGATCCAGAGGCGTAAGTTCAATATCATTAAATGTAAAAGAGAGCGTATCATTTGTCACGACAGATATTGAAAAATTATTATTCCAATTATTCATAGTACCAGCCAAAGCCAATTCATCACCCTCAAATTCAACAGGTAAATTGATTGCTTGAATATGAACGCTTGTTTGGGCGTGTATCGGATAAGCACAAACTGACAAGAAGAACAAAACAACAGCAAAACTTTGTATGTACATTTTCGTTTTCATAAGGTTTTAACCTAAGTTTATCAATCCATTGGGCATAAATCAATATGTCTGGTATATGAAAATTAAATTTTCTTTTATCTATACATTTTTTAACTCTGCAAGAATCACAGATTCATTACATAAAATATAATAATTGATGTTGCGCAAGAAGATGTGAATCTGTATTAAATTTAACAACCTGTATAGAAAATGCAAGGGGAATTGTGTAGAGTGAGTGACACCCCTCTAAATCCTCCCCCACATCTAGTGCGGGGCAAGCTCTCAAGGGAGGACTTGATCGTCAATTTGTTAATAACGAATATCGCATATGTCTATGTGAAATTCCGGCTTCCTCAAAAGGTGTACCGTAGATTTCGAAACCTAGTCGTTCATAAAATGAAACAGCTTCTTGTCTTGCATGACAGGTTACTTCCGTAAGGTTTTTTTGTCGTGCAAAATTGATGAGGAATTTAACAAGCCCGGTCCCTATGCCATGTCCCTGGAGGTCCTTTCTCACTGCCATCTGCATGAGTTGAGCTACACCCTGGTTTGCCTCAGTGGGGCATAAGACTGCGCAACCGACCACCCCACCATCCAGAAGAGCGACAATGTGATCTGCTTTTTTATCACACATTTCCCAGGCAAAGTCAGGCAGGCCGATAGGTCGAAGTAGTATTTCATTACGCAGTTCACGCTCAGCTTGGTACTCGGAGCTATCAGTTTTAATATTAGTATAAGATATCATTTTTTAACTATTAAGATTAAGAGCTGAATAATATATTGTTATTGTCCTATACACTATTTATAGATTGGTTAATATTTAAAAAACCATAAATGATTTCCCAAACACAAACCAGAGATGAATTACACATTGATGTCACGCAAAAAGATGATGAATTGAATTAAATATAATAACAGATATTGGAAATGCAAGGGGAATTGTGTGGGAGGAATTGACACCCACCTAAATCCTCCCTCAAGGGAGGACTTCTCCCCTCGAGGGGAGATCCAGTGCAGCTGGTAGTGGGGTGTGTGCTGCAAACGCTATTCTTTCTTGCTCTTACGCTTCCGTTTTCGCAACACCTCAATCAGTGTGTGCATCTTATCCACAGCCCTTTTCTCATGCTCACCCTGGGGCAGTTTCCAGGCTTCAGATACCCTGTCAGTGATTTTCCCTGACAAAGGGGGCTCTTCATATGGGCCGGGATCATACAGTTTATATCCCTCAAAATCAACGGGCTTCTCTTGATAGCATGACCAGACTGCCTTGCGTATCATCTCACGCGAGCCCTTGAATTGAAGGTCAATAAGAGTTATCTGCTTACGCAGACGCTCAACAAATTCTAGAGAAATATTATACAGAAGGGGATGGAGTGCATCTGTGCCAATAATATACTTTTCCTGATCGATGCCATTCGGAAATAATGCTTTTAAGGCTTCTCCTGTGTGATGTCCCTCAGATTCCGGACCACTTAGAATTAGATAGCGAATATTGGGATTTGCAACGAGGTTGCAGATTAGTTTTTCAATACCAATATTCGGGGTTTGCAGAGTTCCAGACAAAGCCGCGCCACTCTCAGCGCCTGTTCTAACAAGCATTTCGATTTCAGGCGGTATCTTATCTTCATCGTGGTTTAGGATTATCACCACGGCAACCGGTGATTTGTCATTGCCACGTATATACCGACCCTCTTCGGGAGGGTAGTCAGGATGACAGCTGGCTTTTTCCATTTCCATTTCTTCGATTCGCAATGTCGGTCGTAGGTTGGATTAAGCTACGCGAAATCCGACATTAATTAAAGATAAATTCAGTTAAAAGATTAGGGCTTCTTCGTCAGAGCACAACCCTTTATGAGGCCTATTATAACAAGTTTTATGGTCAAACATTTATCCTTCATGATTTCCGCTTTAAAACAATGAGTGTCATGTCATCATTCTGTGAAGACTCCCCGAAATGTGAATGCACCGCTGCAATGATCTTGTCAATTAACGCGTTTGCGGAATTACTGTTATCACGCCTAACCATTTCCAGAAGCTTTTCATCGCCGAATTCCTCCATCTTATCATTCATCGCTTCGGAAATCCCGTCTGAATAAATCAGCAGCCGGTCACCCGGATGAATGGGGATTTCGTCACTCTCATAGGAGACATCCCTCTGGATGCCCAGCGCCAGACCATGGGTTTTCAGCGGGCGGAGTTTTTGATCCCGGGAAAAAATGAACGGCGTGTTATGTCCGGCGTTGGCATAACACAGGGTATGTTTTTCCGTATCCAGAATGCCGTAAAAAAGGGTAACGAATGTTTTCGAGTCCGTACTGTCAAACAAAAGTGTATTGGCCCGCTCCAGAGAGGCATCGGCATTCCCACAAAAACATATTTGGCCCCGAATGGTCGCCTGCAGGTTGGACATCACCATTGCGGCCGCCAACCCCTTGCCGCTGACATCCCCCAGACCGATCGCCAGCCGGTGTGCGTCCAGACGGATAAAATCATAATAATCTCCGCCCACGTTCAATGCGGGGAGACTCATGCCGGCGATGTCGTAACCGGGAATTTCAGGATTGGATTTTGGAAGCTGGTTGATCTGTATGTCTCTTGCCATTCTGGCTTCTTCTTTCGACCGGATGCGCGCTTCCTCTTCTTTTTTGCGCTCGGTGATGTCCCGGTAAATCGCATAGACACCGATCTGCTCCCCCTCATGAATAATGGGCGCGCCTAAAATCCACACGTCAAACAGCGTCCCGTCCTTGCGTTTGCGTTTTGAATCCGCTTCCACCCTTTCGCCGTGAATCACCTTTTGGGACAACCTGGAGGCTTCATCTGTCAGCTCCTCCGGAGCAACCAGCACATTGATGGATTTTCCGATGGCTTCTTCACGGGAGTACCCGAACATGACCGTGAACTCATCGTTCACATTGACCACCACATCCTGATTGTCATGCCACACGATGGCTTCGGGGGCGCTGTTGAATAGCCTTTCAAGATAGGTTTTCTGAAGAACGAGTTCTTCCTCT